>NZ_MUFV01000003.1:0-22500 GCF_002017875.1 Deinococcus sp. LM3
GGTCGCACAAAAGCCTTAAAGGCGCCAGATGAAGGGCGTTCAGGGGTGGGTAGCCGGGCGAGGTACAGCGCGGGTTCGCCGTGCATGTCGCTGGTGAACAGCACGGCCTGCTCGTCGGGCGTGAAGGACGGGTGAGGGTGCGTGACCTGCCGGCTGCCCAGGTGGACCCGCCACGACGAGTGGTGGCCGGCCAGGGGGCGGCTGGTGCGGGTACGCAGGTCGAACAGGTGCAGGAAAGGGTCGGGTTCGAACTGGTGAGCGCTGGCGTCGGCGACGTCCTCGGGAGGGCCGCTGCCGTCCCCGACGAGCAGCGTGCCGTCAAAGTTACTCATGAGGTGCGAGCAGGGCGGCATGGTCATCAGGGTCTCGTTCGTCAGGGTGTCGGGGTCGGCGGCGCAGATCAGGCGGTCGCGCTGCCCGGCGCGGTACAGCACGTAGATCAGCCGGGAGCCGTCGGGCACCCAGAACTCGTGCGTGCAGGACTCGCCGGGCACGTGTGGCCGCACGGGACGGGGGTGCCGGCCGTCCCCGTCGATCAGCCACATGCGCTGCTGCACGAGGTCGTGCGGCCCCTCGTGGCAGTACGCGACGGTGGGCGCGCGGACGCCGGCCGGGCCGCTGTTCGGTGGGTCGGGCCGGTACATGGGGTGGCCCAGCCAGCGGGCCTCCTGTGGATGACCTGCGCCTGCCCGCTGCGCAGGTCGATGACGATCAGGCGGCAGCGCGGGTTGCGATGGAAGGTGTCGCGGAAGCCCGCCCAGCTGTCGAGTGGCAGCAGGTCCCCTCGGCGACCTCGATGCCGACCATGTGCGTGCACTCGCTGTTCGCGACCAGGTGCCGTAGCCGCGCTGGCCGTCCGGGACGGTGTACACGACGTCCTCGCGCAGGGTGTCCAGGTGCACGCGGCGCAGTTCACGGCCCGCCTTGACGTAGTACGCGGCGCGTCGTCGGGACTCAGGAACGCGCCGAAGGTGTTGTCGCCGGGGCCCTCGGTCAACTGCGGGCCTGCTGGGTCGCGAGGTCCAGCAGGTAGAGGTTCCAGTCACCGTCGAACAGACCGCCGAACAGCAGCCGGTCACCGCCTGCGTGAAGCAGCGCTGGTAGAAATACGTGCGGTGGCAGGTGACGTCGCTCGGCGTGAGGCGCGTGACGGCCGCGCCGGTGTCCGGGTCGGTGAAGGTATGGGGGTCAGGGAGCGGAGCTGGCCTTTGGGCACGGGAAGCCTCGATTGCAGGAGTGCGGGCGGGTCAGGGACCGACGAGGTCCTCGCGGACGGGCGTGAACATGTCCAGCAGTTCCCCGTCGCTGACGGCGAGCGCCTCGTGCGGCACGCCGCCGGGAATGCTGAGGCTGTCCCGGCGTGCAGGGTGTGGCGGTGTCGCCCAGCACGAACTCGAAGGTGCCGGACAGGACCAGGGTCAGCTGCTCGTGCGGGTGGTCGTGGCGGCGCCGCGCGCGCCGCGTTCGAACCGGACCTGCATGGCCATCAGCTGCTGCCGCGCGCGGCGAGTCGGCGGTCACGCCGGGTTCGGCGGGCGACCAGTCGGCGCCCAGGATCGGGGGGGGGAAAGCGGGCGGGTTCGGTCATGCGTGCGTCTCCGGGTGGGGGCGTGAGGGAACGGCGGTGGCGGCAGGGCGCCCCGGTGGCGGATGGCGTGCGCGGCGCAGGCGTGCGCGGCGCGCGCGGCCTGCTCGGGCGTGTGGGCGTGGGTCAGCGCGTGCAGGAACGCGCCGTTCCAGGCGTCCCGGCGCCCGTGGTATCCAGGACGTCCGGGACGGCGGGCGGGAACGTGCTGCGGGTCCGCGTGTGGACTGCACAGCCACGCGCCGCCCGCGCCGGCCTTCAGGGCGACCGTCACGCCCAGCGCCGCGAAGGCCCGTGCGGCGCCCGGCGCGTCCACCGAGGTGTGGTCCAGCGCAGAGTGGTCCAGCAGCGCAGCGTCCGCCGGGAAGCTCGGCAGCAGCAGATCCACGAAGGGCAGCAGCTCATGCAGCGCGGCGCGGGCCGCGTCCAGCCCGGTTCCGTCACCTGCCCGGTCGGCCCACAGGCGCGGGCGGTAGTTCGGGTCGAACGCGACGCGCGTGCCGCACTGGCGGGCGAGCTGCGCGGCGTGCCGGGTGGCGGCCTGCGCCGAAGCGCTGATCGCCTGCGTGATGCCTGAGAGCAGCAGCGTCCGGCTGGCGGCGACGTACGCGGCGTCCACGTCGGCCGGACTCAGGTGAGTAGCGGCGCTGCCCGCGCGGCGGTACGTGAACTCGCGTTCGCCGTCCGCGTGCAGTGAGATGAAGTACACGCCGTTCTCGCCGTCCACCAGCGGCGCGTGGGTGACGTCGATCCCTCGGCCTGCCATGCGCGGCGCAGTCCGTGGCCGAACGGGTCGCTGCCGACGCGGCTGATGAACCCACAGCGGCTCCCGAGCCGCGCGGCGCTCACCAGGGCGTTGAGGGTGTCCCCACCGCAGGCCCGCGTGAGCTGCAGGGCATCGCCGAGCGGGCCGTCCGCGCGCAGTTCCACCATGCACTCGCCAAGCGCGATCAGGTCCAGCGGTCGGTGCACAGGGTGAGTCACAGTGGCAGTCCCGCCTCGCGCAGCGCGGCGCGGGTGGCGGCCTCCACGGCGTCCCAGTCGCCAGTCTCGACAGCCCGGGCGGGAAACAGGTGGCCGCCCAGACCCACCGCGAGCGCCCCGGCATCCCGGTAGGCGGGAACCTCGTGCGGACGGACTCCGCCGGTCGCCATGAGGTGCAGGTGCGGCAGCGGGCCGCGCAGGTCGCGGATGAAGCCGGGGCCGCCCGCGCTGGCGGCCGGGAACACCTTCAACACCGGCGCGCCCAGCCGCGTGGCCCGCAGGGCCTCGCTGGGCGTCAGCACGCCCGGCAGGTAGGGCACGCCGAGGGCCTGCGCCTCGCGCAGCAGGTCTTCGTCCAGGTGGGGGCTGACGAGGAACGCCGCCCCGGCCATGACAGCCTCGTGTGCCTGCGCGGCGGTCAGGACGGTACCGACGCCGACGGTCACGCCGCGCAGTTCAGCGCGCAGGGTGCGCAGGGCGTCCGTCACACCAGGGGTCGTGAACGTCAGTTCCAGGACGCGCAGTCCGCCCCGCGCGGCGGCATGTGCCGCGTGGACGGCGGCCGCCACGTCCGGGGCGCGCAGGACGCCGACCACGCCCGCCGCGCGCAGCGTCTCCGTCAGGGTGTCGGCCTGCGCGGGCCGGGCCACGTCAGCGGGCAAGCCAGCCTCCGTCCACGACCAGCACGTGCCCGTTCACGTAGTCGCTGGCGGGCGCGGCGAGGAACACGGCGGGCTGCGCGAGGTCCTCGGGGCGGCCCCAGCGTCCGGCGGGAATGCGGTCCAGGATGGCGCGGCTGCGGTCCGGGTCGGCGCGCAGCGCGGCCGTATTGTCGGTCGCGATGTATCCGGGCGCGAGGGCGTTCACGTTCACGCCGCGCGCCGCCCACTCGTTCGCCAGCGCCTTGGTGAGGCCCGCCACAGCGTGCTTGCTGGCCGTGTATGCGGGGACGCGGATGCCGCCCTGGAAGGCCAGCAGCGAGGCCACGTTGATGATCTTCCCGTGTCCGCGCCCGAGCATGCGGGCCCCGGCGGCGCGGCACAGGCGCCACACGGCCGTCTGGTTCAGGGCGATCACGTCGTCCCAGTCGGCGTCGCTGAAGGCGTGGGCGTCCTCACGTCGGATGATCCCGGCGTTGTTCACCAGGATGTCCACCGGCCCCAGCTGCGCTTCCACGTCGTCCAGCAGAGTGTCCAGGTCGGCGCTGGTCTGGGTGCTGAGGTCCACCTGGAAGGCCGCGAAGCGTCGCCCGGCCGCCTGCACCTGCGCGCCGGTCGTGCCGTCGTGGTGACCGTAGGTGGTGACGGCCACGTCCGCCCCGGCCTGCGCGAGGGCCACGGCCAGCGCCTGCCCGATCCCGACGCCGCCGCCCGTGACGAGCGCCACGCGGCCACTCAGGTCGAAGGGGTTGGTGATCACAGCATCCCCACGGTCTTCTGCACCCAGCCGACGTCCGGGTCGAGTTTCACGCCCTGCGCGCGGCCGTCCCCGGCGAGGAACCACAGGTAGTACCCGGCGTAGCCGGGGGCGCTGACGTACGTGTGGTACCCGTGCGGAATGGCCAGCAGCGTGTCGTCGCGGACGGTGTGCGTGTCGTCGTACCCGCGTTCCGGCGAGTAGTGGCGGGTCAGGCCCCAGCCTTCGGGGCTGGACACGCGGAAGTAGTACATCTCCTCGTGGAACTTCTCGCTGCCCGCGTTCTCCTCGTGGCGGTGCGGGGGGTAGGTGCTCCAGTGGCCGCTGGGCGTGAGGGTCTCCCCGACGATCAGGCGACTGGCGGGCAGGCCATTGGGCGCGACGAGAATCTCGCGGAACTGCCGGGCGTAGTTGAGGGTGCCCCACTGACCGGTGTTCACCTGTTCGGGCCGGATCTCGTAGGGGGCGGTGTCGAGGTCGCTGGGCGCGGACGGCAGGGCGCCCTGGAAGTCGGTGTGGGCGGTGACGGTCCAGGTGTGCCCGCGCGGGATGTACACGCTGTGCGGCAGGCCGGTGAAGACGCTGGCGCGTCCGCCGACCGACTCGAAGGTGTGGTCGCCGACCTGCACGCGGGTGCGGCCGCTGAGGGCGACGAGGAGGTGCTCGCGGTCCCCGGACTCGCCGCTGACGCTCTGAGTGGCCTTCAGGTTGAGCTTGGCGAAGTCCAGCAGCTGGCAGGAGTCGTCCTGAAGGGGTTGCAGCCCCTCCCCACCGCTCAGGGTATGGAAGTGAGGGCTGGAGGTGGCGGGGGCGCTCACTTGACGAACCCCCCGGCCTTCAGGGCCGCGTAGGCGTTCTTCTCGTACCCGGCGAAGTTCAGGCCGTTCAGGCCGTCCGTGAAGGACTTCCAGTTGCCGTCGTTCAGGGGCCGCTGGCCGAGCACGAACTGCACGAGCGATTCGGACACGTAGCGGTCGATGTCGGCCTGGTTGGGCGCGGCGGGCACCACGAGGTCGCCGCTGCGGTCGATCCAGTTGTTGTTGCGGCGGGTGTCCATCAGCAGGTTGTAGACGTTCACGGAGCGGCCGTCACTGAATTTCAGGGTGCCGTAGCGGCCCTTGAGTTCCGCCGCCTGACCGTTCAGCGCCAGGAAGCGCAGCTGCGTGTTCGTGAGGCGGCCGTTCACGTTGGTGGTCGTGACGGTCGGCACGCCGCCGACCAGGGTGTAGTCCGTGCCTTTCTTCCCGAACGCCAGCTGGAAGTACCCCTCGCCGCTGTGCGCCCACTCCAGGAATTTCGCGATGGCGGGGCCCTTCCCGGCGTCCATGGCCTTCTTCGACACGACCAGCAGCGTCCCGGCGTTCGCAAATGTGCCCATGGAACGGCTGCCGCTCGGGCCTTTGGGGACGGGCACGAAGCGCAGGTCGCCCTTGGGGTTATTCGCCTCAAAATTCTTGAACCCGGCGATCAGGCCGCCGACGCTCTCGAAGAACAGGCCGCATTTGCCCTGCTGCCAGCGGTTACGCAGGTCGCTGCGTTTCATGGTGGCCCAGTCGGGGTCCATGACCCTGGCGTCCACGAGTTTGCGGACGTACTCGGTGGCCTTGCGGTAGTTGGGGTTGCGGACGTTCGCGGCGAACGCGGCGCCCGCGCGGTAGTTCCAGGTGCCGGGCACGCCGTACGCGCCGTACACCCACTGGAAGTGGTTGCCCAGGCCCAGGCCGGGCAGGATACCGGCGGTGTCGAAGTCGATCACGCCGCAGTAGCCGAAGGTGTCCTTGCGGCCGTTGCCGTCCGGGTCGCGTTCCGTGAAGGCGCGGGCGACGTTCAGGAACTCGTCGAGGGTGGTGGGGGTCTTCAGGTTCAGTTTCTCCAGCCAGTCCTGCCGGACCATGATCCCGTACTGGCGGCTGAGGGTGGCGGGTTCCTGCAGGCCGTACATCTGCCCGTTCTCGTTCACCAGGCCGTTGCGCATGGCGTTCCCGTAGCGGGCCTTGGTGCGCTGCGGCATCTGCGGCAGCAGGCTGGACACGGGCGCCACCTGTCCCTGGCGGATCAGCTGGTAGAACAGGTTGCGGTTGCGGATCTCGAACAGGTCCGGCAGGTCGTTCGCGGCGGCCAGCGACCCGAGTTTGTTGTCGCCGTCGGCGCCGGTGGGGAGCATGGTGAACTTGAGGTTCACGCCGGTGCGGGCGCGGATGACCTCGCCGGTGTCCCATCCGGCGGTAGGGGCGGGCGCCTCGGGGTTCGCGGCGTACAGCGCGACCGACAGGTCGGTGGCTTTCTGCGCGTGCGCGCCGAGCAGGGCGCTGAGCGTCACGAGGGCCAGGGTGCGGGCGGTGGTGCGGGTCAGGTGCGTCATGGTGGAACCTCCGGTCTGGGGGGTGGGCGGTGTGGGGGTGGGCGGTCTGGGGGTGGGCGGTGCCGGTCTGGGGTGCGGGGGAGGGCGCTCAGCCCTTCACGCCGCCGGACAGCGTGCCGGACGTGAAGTACCGCTGAATCCACGGGTACACGAGCAGCATGGGAATGGTGGTCAGGACGACGGCCGCCATCTTCAGGGCGTCCGGGGGGCGGTGGTGGTGGCGGCCGATTCGACGTACTCGGCGGAGTTCAGGCCGGTCAGGATGTCGCGCAGCACCACCGGCAGCGGCATCATCCGCGCGTCGGACAGGTACAGCACGGGTTCGAAGAAGGAGTTCCACTGCGTGACGGCGTAGAACAGCCCGATGGTCAGCAGGATCGGTTTGGACAGCGGCAGCACGATGTGCCACAGCACCTGCAGGTCGCTCGCACCGTCGATCTTCGCGGCTTCCTCCAGGCTCTCGGGCAGGTTCTGGAAGAAGTTCTTCATGACGAGCAGGTTGTAGACGCTGACCGCGCCGTGCAGCAGCAGCGCCCAGTACGTGTTCAGCAGGTTCAGGTCGCGGATCACGAGGTACAGCGGGATCAGTCCGGCGCTGAACAGGAACGTGAACAGGATCACGCCGGTCAGGAACTTGCGGCCCGGCAGGTCCGGGCGCGACAGCGGGTACGCGGTGCAGACGGTCAGGATCATGCTGATCAGCACGCCGCTCAGCGTCAGGAACACGCTGTTGCCCAGCGCGCGGATCAGGGCGGGTTGCCGCAGCAGTTCCTCGTAGGCGTTGAAGGACACGGCGCGCGGCAGCAGGCTGGTCGTCTGCCCCAGCGGTGTCAGGCTGACCGACACGACGTACACCAGCGGGATGAGCGTGGCGAGCAGCACGGCGATCAGGAAGGCGTTCACGGTACGGTCGAACGCGCGGTCGTTCTGGCGGCGGACTCGGGTCATGCGGGGCTCCTCACAGCAGCGTTCATGGGGGTCAGTACAGGCCCTGACCGGCGAAGCGGCGGGCGATGCGGTTGGCGATCACGATCATCAGCAGGCCGATCAATCCCTTGAACAGGCCCACGGCGGTCGCCAGCGAGAACTGGAAGTTCTGGATGCCCTGGCGGTACACCCAGGTGTCGATCACGTCCGCGACCGAGTACACCGGCAGCGAGTACAGGACGTAGATCTGGTAGAAGCCGGCGTCCAGGATGTGCCCCAGGCGCAGCAGGGTCACGAGGACGATCACGTCGAGCATGCCGGGCAGCGAGATGTGCCGGATGCGCTGCCAGCGGGTGGCGCCGTCCACCTCGGCCGCCTCGTACAGCGAGGGGCTGATGCCGATCAGCGCGGCGAGGAACAGGATCGCGCTCCAGCCGGTCTCCTTCCAGATGTCGCTGAAGATCACGACCGCGCGGAACGCGCCGGGGTCGGTCAGGAACGACACGGCGTCGCCGCCGGCCGCGATCACGCCCTTGTTGACCAGACCGCTGCCGGGCGAGAGCATGGCCAGCAGGATGCCGAACACGATCACCCACGACAGGAAGTGCGGGAGGTACGTGACGGTCTGCGTGACGCGCGCCAGGCCCTTGCGGGTGCTCTCGTGGATGGCGATCGCCAGGATGATCGCCGGGGGCAGCCCGATCAGCAGTTTCGCGAAACTGATCAGCAGGGTGTTCGTCATCAGCTGCGAGAAGTAGAACGACGAGAAGAACGCCTGGAAGTGCTCCAGGCCCACCCAGGGACTGTTCAGGACGCCCTGCACCGGCTGGAAGTCCTTGAAGGCGATCTGCGCGTTCCACAGCGGCCAGTACCGGAACAGCGCGAACCACAGCAGGCCCGGCAGCAGCATCAGGTACAGGCCCCGGTGGCGCCACAGGCGGGCCAGCAGGCGCTGGCGGGGGCTGCGGCGGGCGGCGGGCGGGGCAGAGCGGATCACGTTCGTCATGGGTGGGACCTCCTGCGGCACGTAAGCGCCCGTCACCGGGGCCTGGGCGGACTCCGGCGGGTGGATGGGGGTGCGGGTTGGGTGAAGCCGGTCGGGGCCGGTCAGGTCATGGGGTGAGGCGGCGGAACGCGGCGCGGTCGGTCAGAGGGGTCGGTCGGGAGGCGGCTGGCCGGTGGCGGCGGGTCGGTCGCGGCGGGCCGTGGGGGGAGGCCGTTTCAGGGACTTCGGGGCGGGGCGGTCGTCTCGCGGACGACCAGTTCGCTGGGGTAGTCGAGGACCGTGCCGCGCACCGTCTCGCCGGCCAGCGCGCCGGCGAGCAGCCGCAGGGCGCTGTCGCTCATGTCGTGGATGGGGTGGCGCACGGTGGTCAGGGCCGGGTGGCTCTGGCTGGCGGCGGCGATGTCGTCGAAGCCCACCACGCTGATGTCCTGCGGGACGCGCAGGCCGCGGTCCTTGACGGCGTCCATCGCGCCGAAGGCGGTGGCGTCGCTCGCGGCGAAGATCGCGGTGGGGGGGTGGGGCAGGTCCAGCAGTTCGCGGGCCGCCTCGAACCCGCGCCGCTGCGTGAAGTTGCCGGGCCGGATCAGGGCGGGATCGAGCAGGCCGCGTTCCCCCATGGCGTCGCGGTAGGCGCGCAGTCGCTCGTGGGCCTGACTGGACCCGTCGGCCCCGGCGATGAAGCCCACGCGGCGGTGCCCGAGGTCGAGCAGGTGCGTGGTCGCGGCGTGCGCGCCGTGGTACGAGTCGGCGCGGACGTTGGGCAGGTCGGTGGGCGTCCCGAAGTGGCTGATCAGCACGATGGGCGTGCGGCTGCGTTCCAGGACGCCCAGGTGCTGCGGGTCGTCGGTGGGAACGACCAGGATCAGTCCGTCGGCCAGTCCGCCGCTGAGGGCCGCGACGCGTTCGCGTTCGCGGGCAGGGTCGCGGCTGGTGGTGAAGACGCCCAGGTCCAGGCCGGCGCTGCTGGCGGCCTCGGCGGCGGCGCGGGCGACCTCGGCGAAGTACGGGCTGACGAGTTCCGGGACGACCATTCCGACGAGGTTGGTGCGGGCGCCGCGCAGCCGCCGGGCGGCGGGGTTGGCGACGTACCCGAGGTCACGGGCGGCCTGGATGACGCGGGCGCGGGTCTGCTCACTGATCCGGCCGGTGTTGTTGAGGGTCTTGGAAACCGTGACGGCCGACACGCCGGCAAGGCGCGCGACGTCTGCGATGGTGACGGGGGCAGTCATGGGCACTCCTGTGATGGGGCGCGGATGCTCCATCAAGATCTGGGTTAACGATTACCCAGACTGTAACACCCACCCACCCGCGCGTCAATGCACGCCCTGCACGTCCCCACCCTGAACGCCCCGCGCATCCCGTAAGCTGGGCGACATGCTGCGCCGCGCCCTGAACACCCTCGGCTGGACGGCGGCCGGAGTCGTGGCTCTGGGCGTCACCAACACCTACCGCTTCCAGACCACCACCCACCGCGCCGCCCTGCACGGCCTGACCCGCCCGGTACGGATCGCGCACCTCAGCGACCTGCACTACGGCATCTTCATGCGCCGCCGCTCGGTGCGCCGCTGGGTGCAGGCCACCCGGCAGGCCCGGCCGGACGTGATCGTCATCACCGGCGACTTCCTCGACAGCGGCGTCGGGCGGCGGCACCACACCAAGCTGCTGGCGGAACTCGCGGACCTGCACGCGCCGCTGGGCGTGTACGCCGTGTGGGGCAACCACGACTGGACCAGCCTGAACACCAACGCCACCCGGCAGCAGTTCGCCGAACAGCTGACCCGCGCCGGCGTGCGGCTCATCAACAACGCCGGCGTGCAGGTCCGTGACGACCTGTACGTCGCAGGCGTCGACGACTGGTGGTTCGGGCAGCAGGACCTGAACGCCGCGTTGCAGGACCACGCGGGCGGCGCAGTCGTCCTGCTGGCCCACAACCCGGACTACCTGTCGCAGGTGCCGCACTGGGTAGGCCTGACCCTCAGCGGCCACACGCACGGCGGGCAGGTCCGGCTGCCACTCATCGGACCGCTGAAGAAACGCAGCACCCTCCTGAACGTCCTGCGCGGCTGGGTGCGCGGCGACCGGATCGTGCAGTGTCCCGCCGAGGGCACGCCGGGCGTCACGCCGGCCGGACAGGCGCTGGGTTTCGTGTCGCGCGGGCTGGGCGTCACGGGCGTGCCGCTGCGCTGGGACTGCCCGGCCGAACTGGTGCTGCTGGACCTCCACGCCCCCTGATACGGACTCCGATTGAAGGGTCTTTGCAGTCCCCTCAATCCGAGCGAAGCGAGTGGGAGCAGAAGCGGGCTGCCGGGCGTGGAGTTGGCAACCCGGCGATGTTCCGGGTTGTCAGCGAAACAAACGGCAGTCCGTATGACCCGGCGGAACCGCCGTCAGAGGCCCGCGTCAGGGGGCGTGAGGCTGGCGGAAGGGTCGGCTGACGGCGCGTCGGGCGGCCACAGGGCGTCCAGGACGGCCTGCACCGCCGGCGTTACCGGGCCGGGCCGGACGACCGTGCCGTACGTCCGGGAGACGGACCAGGGCAGGGGGCGCGCCAGGACGCCCGGCGGCAGTTCAGGCATCGTGAGGTGCGGCAGCACCGCGAACCCCAGTTCACCGGCGACCATCGCGGCGATGGCGGCCTCGCTGTTCAGGCTGAGGGCCGGCCGCACCCGGACGCCGTGGCGGGCCAGGGCGTCCGGGACGCGGCGGTCATGTGGGTCGCCCAGGTGGATGTACGGCCGCTGCCACGCGCCGGGCAGTGTCCAGTGGGCGGGCAGGACCAGCAGGTAGGGGTCCTCCCCGAGGGGCCGGGCGTTCAGGGCGCTGCCGGGCAGCAGCTGGGTGAGGCCCACGTCGGCCTGCCCGGACTGCACGGCGCGGTACACGGCGTCACGTTCGAGGTGGGCGTCGTCGACCGCGACGTTCACGCCGGGGGCCACGCCGCGCAGGCGCCGGAGCGCGCCGGGCAGCAGGTGCCGGGCGAGGCTGGGAAAGGCGGCGACGGTGACGGTCCCGTGCAGTTCGGCGCTGCGGGCCAGGTCGATCAGGGTCCGGGCGGCGTCCACGAGGCGCTGCGCGCCGGGCAGGACGCGCTGCCCGGCCGGGGTCAGCTGGACCCCCCGGCCGCCCCGGCGGAGCAGCGGCACGCCCAGGGTGCGTTCCAGCAGCCTCAGCGCGTGGCTGAGCGCGGACTGCGTGACGTTCAGTTCGATGGCGGCGGCGCTGAAACTCCCGCGCTGGGCGGCGACGACGAAGGCCCGCCACTGCGCGAGCGTGGGCTGCGGCCCCTGCCCGCACGGTATGTCGGCAGGCGGCGTGGCAGCGGGCGGCGCGACCTGCTGACCGGTCGGCTGGCTGGTGGGCTGTCCGGTGGGCTGGGCGGCGTGCTGGGATGCGGGGGATGGCCCGGCCATGAGCTTCATTCATAGCACGGGCCGAGCCCCGCAGGGCGGCTCGCCTCACGCGGTCGGGCGGTCCGTACAGTCCGGGAAGAGAACTGCCGCCCCCCACAGGTCATGTGCACGGCCGGATCGGAAGACCCCCGGTCCGTCTCTTCCGCGCCGCCAGGAGCGGTTCTCCCCTGCCGCCCCGCCCCCTCGCAGAATTCAGCCGGAGTCCGTCTCGACCCAGGAGTGCCATGTCCCAATCACTGCCGACCTCGCCGCCATCTCAGCCTCCTGCGCACCCGGACTCCACCGGCCTCACGGTCCCGGCGGCCACGCCCGGCGACTGGTTCACGCGCACGCGCGAGCTGGCCCTGACCCTGACCGGCTGGCCCAGCGTGACCGGCACGCCCGGCGAGCAGCAGTTCCCGCTCCAGCTCCGGAACCTGCTGCGCTCATGGCCGGCGTTCCAGAGCGAACCGGAACGGGTGTGGACCGCTCCGGCCGGAACGTCCGCGAACCTGTACGCGCTGGTCCGGGGTCAGCAGCCCGACACCGTCATCCTGAGCGGGCACTTCGATACGGTCGGCACCGGCGCCTACGGGCCGCACGCCCCGCACGCCTTCACGCCGCACGCCCTGCGGGACGCGCTGCTGCGTCACCTGGACCGCCCCGACCTGAGCGGCCCGGAACGGCAGGCGCGGCAGGACCTGCTCAGCGGCGAGTTCCTGCCCGGACGGGGCCTGCTGGACATGAAGGCCGGACTGGCCGCCGGGCTGGCCGTCCTGGAACGCTACGCGGCCCTGGCACCCGCCGACCGCCCCGTGAACCTGCTGCTGATCGCCTCGCCGGACGAGGAGCAGCGCTCCCGCGGCGCGCGGCAGGCAGCGGCCGACCTGCCCGCCCTGACCCGGCAGCGCGGCCTGCGCGTCCGGCTGGGCATCAACCTGGACGCCACCAACGACGCCGGTGACGGCCGCGACGGACAGGCGGTGTACCTGGGCACCACCGGCAAGGTGCCCGTCACGGCCCTGATCCTGGGACGCGCCACGCACGCCTCGTACCCCTTCGACGGAACCAGCGCCGCCCTGATCGCCGCCGAACTGGTCAGCCGGATCGAAACCAACCCGGACCTGACCGACACCGCCCACGCGGATCACAGCCCGCCCCCCGCCTGCCTGGAACTGCGCGACAGCCGCGCCGGGTACGACGTCACGACCCCCGCCCACATCTGGTGCGCCTTCAACGTGCTCACGTACCGCCGCAGCGCCGCCGAGGTCACGGCGCAGATCCTGCACGAGGCGCGCGGGGCGGCCCGGACCGCACTGACCCGGCAGGCGCAGCACGCCGCCCGCTGGGACGGCATCAGCCGCGCCGCACCGGAGGCGGCGGTCCTCTGCTTCGCCGAGCTGCGCACGCAGGCCGAGCGGCAGGTCGGCGAGGCGCGCGTGCAGGCGCTGCTGTCGGCACCCGACCGCACCGACGATCCCCTGGCCGAGAGCCGCGAACGGACGCTGGCCCTGGCGCAGGCGGCGGGACTGAGCGGCCCGGCCGTCATCGTGGGCCTGGGCGCCGTCCACTACCCCGCCACGCACGTGGACGCCGACCTGGGCCGGCAGGTGACCGACACGCTGAAGACCTTCACGGAGCAGACCGGAGTGCCCGTCCGGGTGCGTCATCACTTTCAGGGCATCTCCGACATGAGCTTCCTGGGGCACCGACCCAGCGAGGCGGACCGGGCCGCCACCCGCGACCTGACCCCCACGCCGGGCGATCAGCCGGACCGGGCCGACACCCTGTCGTTCCCGACCGTGAATGCCGGACCCTGGGGCCGGGACTACCACCAGCAGTTCGAACGGATTCATCAGCCCTACTCGTTCGGGACGCTGCCGGAACTCGTGTGGCGGCTCGCGCTCATGCCTGCGCTGGTGACCCCACAGGGGCCGGGCCGCCCGGACTGATTCCGGCCGGTCGTCCGGGCGGTGTCCATGTCATTTTTCGCGTCTTGAAGGACGTCTACCGTCACCATACGCGTCAATCTCATGGCGGCGGTATGCAACCGCACCGTCGCCAGCGTGGCGTGACTTTCACAGGAGGTCAATAATGTAACTGTGCAAACTCTTCAAGCAGCCGTTCCAAAGGAGCATTACCCGGGGCTGACGGTTGAGCGGCTTTGTGAGCGCTTCTGGCATCTTTCACCATACTGAAAAGGAGATCATCCCCTCCCGGATCACTCATCGACGGGAGAAAAATACCTGCTGCCATTTTTGAATGCTGCCGGAAGTCTGGAACATCTTCGATGGAACATGCCTTTAGCAGAAGGTCTGAGAGAATGCCCACCCGCAACCGCTGATCTGGTGTCCACGTTTTGCAATCAAGCAAGAGGCCCTGCAAGGCCGCCCAGTACCCATCGAGAAGTTGAACGGTATAGAGGTGCGGCCGAATAGCCAGGAGCAAACGCCGCATCTCCAGATTGTCCGTCGTCGCATGGGCGGCAACCCCGCGTATATCAGGATCACCCGCAAGTAACTTTCGGCGAAAATCTAAAAATGGCAGACCATTTGGGCCGCCAACAATGAGGACATCACAAACTGTTTGATCATGGATGCCCTCTGGCCCCGGATTAAGAACTGCAATCATGGTCATGGTATTGGACCTATCATACGGATTCCGTCTGTTTCGCTGACAATCAGGGACTTCACCGGATTGCCAGCTCCACGCCTGGAGGGGCGTTTCTCTCCCACTCTGCAGAGCAGCTCTGCAAGTCGCATCCGCTCCGATTGAATGTCTTTGCAGGCCATTCAATCGGAGTCCATATCATATGCTGGCCAGTGTTAAGAGAATTGGCGGCTTCCTCATCATGCATTTTATCAGTAGGCAATAGACCCCTCCCCTGCGAAAGCAGATTTTCGGCCTATCCCGTCCCTCCGCTTTTACTGCCTATATAAGGAATTCGAACACAGATTCGAGGACCAGAGGGACTTTCGCAGGAGGTCTAGTGTTTTGGCAGCTCAGGGCCGCGCAGGAAGGCCGCGCCCAGCAGGGCGGCGTTCTCGAAATGCTGGCTCTGCCGCACCTGGGTGCCGGGCGGCAGCCGTGACTGCAGGGAATCGCTGAACTGCCCGGAGGCCCGGCTGATGTTTCCGCCCAGCACCACCCGTTGCGGCCCGAACGCCTGCACCCAGGGGGCCAGGACGTCCCCGAGCGTCTGTCCGAACGCCGTCCAGACCGGCCCGGACTGACTGGCGTCCAGTGCGGCCAGCTGCCGGGCGTCCAGCGCCACGCCCAGGTGCCGGTGGGTCAGGCGGGTCAGGGCGGCGCCGCTCACGGCGTCCTCGACGGTGGCGCCGCGGAACGGGGTGTTCCACAGTTCCCCGCCGGGCGGCACGCCGGGGCCACCGGTCTGGACCTGTCCGGCGCGGATGAAGCCCGAGCCGATGCCGGTCCCGAGGGTCACGCCGATGGTGTCGAGCTGTTCGCCCGCACCGGCCCACCATTCCCCGAGGGCGAACAGGTCCGCGTCGTTCCCGAACAGGATGGGGGTGTCCTGCAGGGGCGTGCCGCGCAGCCGGGCCAAGAGGGCGGCGCGGGCGTCCTGGCCGTGCAGCGCCCGGAACTTGTGGGTCATGCCGGACACGCCGCGCGCCGCGTCGAAGGGACCGGGGACGGCCAGTCCGAGGTGCGTGACCGTGACGGCCTCACCGGTCCCGGCGAGGGCTGCGAGGGCCGCTTCGGCCCAGCCGCCGATCAGGGTGTCGTGCGGGGCGTCATGGGACAGGTCCAGCCGGATGGGGGCAGCGGTCACGGCGCGGCCGCGCAGGTCGACGGGCGCGGCGGTCACGTGACTCCCGCCGATGTCGAGCGCGACGGCGACTGCGCGGCGGGAAACGGAGTGGGGTTCGGACGAATCGGGTTCGGACGGGTGCGTCATGCTGGACCTCTGCTGGGACGGGAAGGGAGAGGGAACGGGCGGCCGGTTTCAGGTCAGGGCGACCGCGCGGAAGTCGTTGAGGTTATGGCCGGTCAGGCCGGTGTGCAGGGTGTCCCCGAGCGCCTCGAAGAAGGTGTGAGAGTCGTGGCGGCGCAGGAACTCGCGCGGGTCGAGTCCCAGGTGTCCGGCGCGGAGCAGGCTGTCCGGGGTCAGGAACGCGCCGGCGGCGGGGCTGCTGCCGTCCTGTCCGTCCGTACCGGCCGACAGGGCGTGGACTCCGCGCAAGCTGGGTCCGGTCACGGCCAGCTCGGTCAGCAGCGCCAGTGCGAACTCCAGGTTCCGTCCGCCCCGCCCGGCGCCGGGGGTGAGCGTGACGGTCGCCTCGCCGCCCGACAGCAGGACGACCGGGGGCGGCAGGGGCGTGCCGTGCGTCCGGATGGAGTGGATCACGGCGGCGTGAAAGGCCCCCAGGGACCGGGCCTCGCCCGTGAAGGTGTCGCCCAGGATGACGGCCCGGAGGCCGCGCGCCTCGATGAACGTGCGGGCCGCGTCCAGGAAGGTGCGGTTGGAACCGATGACCTCCCAGGTGGCGTTCGGCAGGTCGTGCGGCGTGTCGGGTGCGCCGGACCTCAGGTGCGCGCGGGCTTCCGGGGCGGGCAGCCCGTAGCGGTCCAGGACGGCCAGGGCGTCGGCGTGCGTGGTGGGGTCGGGCACGGTCGGGCCGCTGGCGATCACGGCCGGCTCGTCGCCGACCACGTCGGAGAGGATCAGCGAGTGAACGTGCGCGCGGGTCGCCGCGGCCAGCTGACCGCCCTTGACGCCGGACAGGTGCTTGCGGACGGTGTTGATCTCGTGGATGTCCGCGCCGCTGCCCAGCAGGTCGCGGGTCAGTGCCTGCTTCTGGGCGAGGGTCACGCCGCGCGGCAGGCTGAGCAGGGCGCTGCCCCCGCCGGAGATCAGCACCAGCGCCCGCCCGCCGGCCCCGAGCGCCCCGAGGCGCGCCAGGGCCCGCCGCGCGGCGTGTTCACTCGCGGCGTCCGGCACCGGGTGCGGGGCGCGCAGGACCTCGGCGTGGCTGGGCAGGGTAGGGCCGGGCAGTGGTTCACCGGGGGGCAGGTGATCGGACGTGCCGCGCGGCGTGATCACCAGGGCGGGCACACCGGGGTAGGCGTCCAGCGCCGCGCGGGCCATGGGCACACTGGCCTTGCCGACCGCCAGGATCAGGTCGGGGGCCGGCTGGGCGCGCAGGAACGGCTCCAGCAGCCGCGCCGGTGACGCGGCCTGAAGGGCATGCAGGAAAGCGCCGTGCAGCAGGGCTCGGAGGTCGGCGGGGGCAGCGGTCATGGGTCTCCTGGTGGGGTGTCGGGAGGCTGGCGGCGCGGAAAGGACCGGGACCGGCGGGTGTCGCCGGGCGGTGTCGGTTCAGGGTACGCCGCCCTGAACGCGGCGGGTAGCCCGGTGCAGGCAGCGCGGTTCACGGTTCACTCAGCACATCCGCCTGAAATAGTTGCATTCTGCAACCATGCGATCCCCCGGAGCACACCTGAACGGCCCAGACCTGAACGGCCCAGACCTGAGCAGGCCAAACATGAACGCGCAGCCGCTGCGCTTCCTGAGTGCCTACTGGACCGTCTGGCAGGGCCTGGGCAGCCGGTTGCAGCAGGCCATTCAGGGCGCGCACGACCTCGACCTGCGGACCTTCATCGTCCTCAGTCACCTTCAGGCGGCGCCGGTCACACCCAGTCAGCTGGCGGACACCCTCGACCTGCCCCGCTACGAGGTCGCGCGCGTCCTGCGCCGCCTGGAGGAACGCGGGGCCCTCACCCGCACGACCCTGCCCGGAGACGGCCGCCGGCACGCCCTGCAGGTCACGGCCAGCGGCGCGGCCCTGTGGCGCGCCGCCCTGCACACCGCCGAGCAGAGCGCCGCGCCCGCCATCACGGCCCTCGGACCGGACCTGCACGCCCTGACCGCCGCCCTCGAACGCCTGACCACCCTGACCCACCCGGAGGCCACCCCATGACCAGCCCAGACCCCACCAACACAGACCCCACGCCCACCTGCCCCTTCGGCTTCGGCGAGTCCCTCACCCGCCACGCCGGGGCCTCCCCCACCACGCCCGGCACGCAGCAGGTCGCGTCCTTCCAGAGCGCGCGGGACGTGCTGCGGAGCGAGAACGTCCGGCAGGCCGGATTCGGCGCGGAACTCCTGCAGGAGTCCGGACTGCTGTCCCGCCAGCCGGTGCTGTACGCCGAGGGTGAGGAACACCACGCCATGCGGCGCGACACCGCCCGTTACTTCACGCCCGCCACCGTCGCGTCGTACCACCCGATGATCGCCGCGCTGTGCGACGACCTGATCGCCACCCTGCTGCGTCAGGGACGCGGGAACGTGGACGACCTGAGCCTCACGCTGGCCGTGCAGGTCGCGGCGCAGGTCGTGGGCCTGACCGACAGTCTGCTGCCGGGCCTGGAACGGCGCGTCATGACCTTCGTGGAGGGCGGCGACCCCCAGCAACGCCCCGCGCCGGGCGGCCTGGCAGGGCAGGCGCGGCAGATTCTGGAACAACGCCACCTGCTGGCGTTCTACCTGCTGGACGTGAAACCCGCCATAGCGGCGCGCCGCCGCCAGCGCCGCGACGATCTGATCAGCCACCTGATCGACCGCGAGTACAGCGACCTGGAAATCCTGACCGAGTGCCTCACGTACGGCACGGCCGGCATGGTCACCACGCGCGAGTTCATCACGGTCGCCGCGTGGCACCTGCTGCGCTCCCCGGACCTGCGCGGCGAGTACCTGCACGGCACCGAGGCCGAGCGGCACACCATCCTCCACGAGATCCTGCGCCTGGAACCGGTGGTGTCCAGGCTGTACCGCCGCGCCCAGACGGACCTGACCGTGGAAGGACAGACCGTCCCGGCCGGCACGCTACTGGAACTGGACCTCCGGTCCGTCAATGTCGACCCGGCCGTGGCGGGCGAACACCCCGGCGCGCTCTGCCCGGCCCGGCCGCTGCCGCGCGGCGTGCAGGCACCCGTCATGGCGTTCGGCGACGGACACCACCGCTGCCCCGGCGCCTTCCTGGCCATCCGCGAGACAGACACCTTCCTGCGCCGCCTGCTGATCTGGCAGGACCTGCACCTGGAGGCGGAACCCACCGTCACCTTCAACGAGGTCGTCAAGGGCTACGAATTACGCGGCCTGCGCGTCAGCACCCGGCAGGGACGCAGCCGAACGGCAAACCAGTAACCAGCACGCGGCCATACCGATTCCCCACCCGGTTCGAAGTGACTGTGCCTCGCACGCCCAGCTGAACCACATCACCAGCCTCAGCGGTCTCGTCCCCTACAGCACCTTGCACAAAAGTGCCATGTCCCAGGAGATGGCGCGGGACTTCTTCGCATCGACAGAAGACCTCCAGCGCCGAGCCAGGAACACGCCGGACAGCGCGTTCCTGGCCAAAAGGACCGGTATGGAGTCGGGTTGCGGCGATTTCTCGCCTTATTCGCCGCGATATATGCGGCGATTACGGGATAGAATCGCCGCATGACCCACTTCCGGCGCCAGTACCTGCACGACCACCCTGGTTGGACGGACTTCACATGGGACAGCGCGGCCCTGTCACATCTCCTCGAACAGGTGAATTTCCAGCGCGGCGCGCTCAGCGGGCAGCTGAGTATCCTGGGGCTCGACGCCCGTCAGGAAGCGCTGCTGGACGCCCTGACAGACGACGCGGCCCGCAGCAGCCGCATCGAAGGGGAGCTGCTCGACGAACTGGAAGTCCGTTCGAGTGTGGCCCGGCGGCTCGGTCTGCCCTACGGCGGACTGCCGGAACTGCACCGTGACGTCGTCGGCGTGGTCGACGTCACCCTCGACGCGACCCGCAACGCCCACCTGCCCTTGACCGAGGATCGCCTGTTCCGCTGGCACCGGGCCCTGTTCCCGAACGGGCAGCGTGGCGTCACCCCCATCGTCACGGGTGCGTACCGCACCGACGCGGACGGACCCATGCAGGTGGTCGGCAACCGCCTCGACAACCCCACCGTGCATTTCCAGGCGCCGGCCGCCGGGCGCGTACCGGACCTGATGACGGCGTTCCTGGCGTGGCTGGAAGCGCCTCAGTCTCTCGATCCGGTCATCAAGGCCGGGCTCGCGCACCTGCATTTCCTGATCATTCATCCGTTCGAGGACGGCAACGGCCGACTCGCACGGACCCTCACGGACCTGCTCCTCGCCCGGGCCGACCGCCGCCGCGAGCGTCATTACTCCCTGTCCCGGCAGATTCAGGAGCATCAGCGGGCGTACTACGAGATCCTGGAACGCACGCAACGGCAAGCCACGCCGGACGTCACCGCGTGGCTGCACTGGTTCCTGCAACGCGTTCTGGACGCCACGGCCCAGACGCAGCGGGCCCTGAGGGCAGTGCGGACCAAACGCGCGTACTTCGACCGGCACCGGACCGCGGCCCTGAACGACCGGCAGCTCGGTGTCCTGAACCGACTGTTCGAGCCGTTCGACGGGAAACTCACCCGTCAGAAATACGTGCGGCTCGTCGGAAAGCACCCGGTGCCCGGCACGCTGAGGCGCCAGGCGATCAGTGAGGACACCGCCCTGCGCGACCTGGAGGGCCTCGTGTCGGCCGGCCTGCTCATCCGTGAGGGCGCCGGGCGGGGCGTGCACTACCGCGTGCTGCTTCCCGACGAGGCAGACACCCCGGCCTTCAACGCGGACGTCTTCACGACCGGACGCAGGGACGGAGCAGATGAGCCATGATTCCAGCAGCCCATCGCAGAAACAGACCCCGGCTCGGCGACACACGCGTCCTGACCTATAGGGTAAGACCGCAGGTCAGCATGGAGTGGAACCTGCTGCGTTGCATGGCCGCCCGCTCCTGAATCGGAGCAGGTCGGCCATCCTCCAGGCGTGATCCGTTACTCCCGCTATCATCCGCGGGATTCAGTCCATGCACTGCCATCCACCGGAGTGACCGATGAGGTCGCGCCCAGACAGTCGGTCACCGTTCGCTCGTCAGTCCTGAAGGGAGTGACTACAGATGGACCGGGGCGTCCGAACATCAGAATGAGCTGGACAGTGGGCTGGCTGTAGACCCCTCCGGTCCGCGTGTCAGGTGGGCGCACGGGTGCAGGTGAACCCGTTGTAATACAGTTCGTCGCGCTTCTGCTTGTTGCTGTTCTGGTTGAGGTGCTCATGCGCCATGTGCGCTTCGTAGGCCTGCCTGGATACGCTGATCACGACGAAGCCATTGGTGTCCACGGCGCTGGTGGCATGGCAGATCAGGATCTTGTCCGGGTGGTTCTCGCCGTAGCTGCCGCCGTTCCCGCGCGGGTAGCCGGGCAGGTCGGACTTGACCACCACGCCGTCGGGCAGGGTCACGGTGTCCGGCGTGGCGGCGAGGGCAGAGCCGAAGCACAGGGCGGCCAGCAGGGTCAGGATTCTGGGCATGGATTCCTCCGGTGGAGTCGGGCGAAGTTCACAGATTCTCCCTCGAAGTGTAGTTTTTTTCATATCGAGTTGCCTGGGAATTCCCTTCACGTTCCGGACGGCCGGGTTCTCCCAGCGCCCCGGACTCCACCGAGATGCAGCGCTTGGCCACTTGACCCTGACACTGACGTCAGGGTCTAGCCTGAGGGCATGCGAATCGGTGAACTCGCCGCCCGGACCGGCTGCAGCGTCCGCGCCCTGCGGCATTACGAGCACGCGGGCGTCCTGAGCAGCGTCCGGCAGGACAACGGCTACCGGTCGTTCACGCCGGACGACGTGGCGCGGGTCCGCCTGATCCGCCTGTTCCTGTCGGTCGGCTTCACGCTCGACGAGATCCGCCGCTTCGCGCCGTGCTGGCAGGCAGGGCGCGGCCCGGACGATCCCGTCGAGGCGGACGTCGCCGCCGACTTCTACCGCCGCAAACTCGCGGACATCGACGCGCAGCTGCGTGACCTGCACGTCATCCGTGACCGCCTGACCACGCAACTGGGCGAACTGACCGGCACCAGCCCGGCCTGCGCCCCCACCCTGGAGGACTCCCATGAACCTGACCCTCGTCCGTAACGCCACCCTGCGCCTGGAACTCGCCGGACAGACCGTCCTGATCGACCCGATGCTGGGGAACCCGCACAGCCTGCCGTCGTTTGCGGGGTGTCCCCCAACCCGACCGTGCCCCTGCCCGTCCCGGCACAGGATGTGCTGCGCGGCGTGACCCTGCTGGTCGTGTCGCACCTCCACCCGGACCACCTCGACCCGGCGGCGATCCCGGCCCTGCCCAAAGACCTGCCGGTGCTGTGCCAGACGGGGGATGAGGCCACCCTGCGCGGGTACGGGTTCCGGGACGTCACGCCCCTTCAGGACACGGTCAGCGTGGCGGGCCTGACCTTCACCCGCACGGACGGCGAGCATGGCAGCGGGGAGATCCTCGCGCAGATGGGGGCCGCGATGGGCTTCGTGCTCCGCGCCCCCGGCGAACCGACCCTGTACTGGGCGGGCGATACCGTGCTGATTCCTGCCGTGACCGACACGGTCACCCGTGAGCGGCCGGACGTGATCGTCACCCACTCGGGCGGCGCGGCGCTGGGCGGCACGCTGCTGATCATGGACGCCACGCAGACGGTGGAGGTGCTGCGCGCCGCGCCGGACGCGACGGTCGTGGCCGTGCACCTGGAGAGCCTCGACCACTGCTTCTCCACCCGCGCCGATCTGCGCCGCGCCGCGCAGCAGGCCGGGGTGGAGGCGCGACTGCGCGTCCCGCAGGACGGCGAGACCCTGACCCTGGTGTGATGCCAGCCCTGGCGGGTACCGGAGCGTCAGTGCCACCCGCTGCCTGCCCGTCCCCGCGCTCGAGGTACGCCTGTCGCGTTCCGCTGAGACTCTCCCCGCCGCGCGGCCCGCTCGCCCAGG
>NZ_MUFV01000003.1:30000-296310 GCF_002017875.1 Deinococcus sp. LM3
AATCGTGACTGGACGCTCCAGTCGGTACGCGCCGGCAGGCAGCACAACCTCCCCACCCGCTTCCAGGGCCGCCACGAGAGCGCGGGTTTCGTCCTCACTCCGCAGCGGCAACGTCAGGGAAGCTTTCACCCAGCCACTCTGCCCGCTCTGAACCTCGAGAATGCGCAGCCACTCGCCCTGATCTTCCAGCACTGCCACAGCGTCTCCCCGCGAGAGCTTCGTGATGATCTGCCCGGTGCTGTCCGCCGAGGCCCGGACGTTCAGAACGGTCGTATTGACCACGTTGACGTTCTGTTCCGGTACGGGCGCGGCCACCTCGCGGTCCATGGCCGAGGTCCCCGCCCCGGCAGAGACGGCCTGTACGGCCCCGGTAAGTGCGCCCGCTTCCGCTCCCGATGCGGACGAGGCTGTCGATTGAGGGACAGCGGCGCTGCCACCCTCTGGAGTCGTGACCGACTGCCCAGCGGACGGCAGGACGAGTCTCAGTGCCGCACCCAGCAGCAACGCAGTCACAACCAGCCCAGCGATCATGGGCGTGCGGTTGCGGTGCACGGAGCTCCGGCCAACCCCTGCGGAGTGAGAGGCCGTCCTCTGGGGTCCGTCCGGTGAATCCCTCCGGGCAACAGGTGCCGCTGGCGGACCGGCCTGCACAGCCGGCAGGGGTTCGGACGGGACGGGCTCCGCCTGCGCAGGGGCGGGCCGGCCCAGGATTTCCAGCACCTCGCTGGCACTCACGCAGCGCTGTGAGGCGTCCAGTTGCAGCGCCTCGACCAGCGCGGCCCGCAGCTCAGCCGGCGTGCTGGCTGGCAGGGGTGGCAGAGGAACGCCCTGCGCCCGCGCCGAAGCGGGCGGGCAGGCCACGCCGCTCAGGGCCTCATGAAGCGTGGCTGCCAGGGCGTACACATCCGACTGCGGACTGAAGGCCGCGCCCGCCAGCAGTTCCGGCGCGGCGTAGCGCGGGTCGGGCCCGGCCTCCTGCTGCAATTCCTGCAGGGCGCGGGCAGCCAGCGCGAAATCCCCCAGCAGCACCTGTCCCTGAGCGTCGAACCAGACACTGTCGGGCGAGAGCCGGGCATGCAGCAGCGCCTGCGTGTGCGCGGCCGCCAGCGCCTGGAATAGCGTGACCGCCAGCTCCCTGACCGTGCCCGGCTGAAGCGGCCGGGGCTGCATCAGGGAACGCAGCGTGCGGTGCAGACGGTCGCTGACCACCACGACCTGCCGTTCCGGTGTGTCCTGCAGGTCCATCACGCGCGGCGCCGCCGGGTGCTGCACCTGCGCCATCAGCCGCGCGTGCCGCATGAATGCCTGCCGCACCCGCGCTCCCGTCGGGGAGTCGGCGTGCGGCGGGTCGAACACGGTCAACAGGACCGACTCGTCCCAGTCGGTCACGGCGCGGTACAGCCGCTCGTGCGGCGATTCGCGTAGCAGGAACTGCACCGAGTACTGCCCGGCCACACGGTCCCCGGCAGTGGGTGGATCGATCATGATGAAACCTCGCTGGAAGGCCCGCCCGACAGTTGCTGGCGGCGCCTGTAAATGGCCGGGCTGATGTCCGGGTGATTCAGCCGACCGATGAACCGCAGCGCCCGGAGGGTGACCCGTTCGTGTTCAATGACGGCCATGAAGACGTTCCGCTGTGCGAAAGCCCGCTGGGACGCCCGGCTGGTCATCCAACGTCGCCAGCGTTCCACCGGGGCTGTCTTCCACAGTGGCGTGGTTTTCACCCACCGCTCCACGCGAATGTACCGGTCGTACGACCCGTCATAGACGAGGGATTCGAGAACGCGGCCGTCGGCCAGCGGATGCTGCGCGATGTCGAGGTGCAGTCGGGGGTGACGGATCAGGGCCATCAATGCTTCCGGCGGGCAGACGGGATTGCGCAGCACGCCGCGCTGCACATGATCCTGCGGGTCGTTCACGAGCTGCACCAGCAGAGGCGCAGGGGTCAGGGGATGCTCGGCGGCGGCGCGGCGCGCTCCGCTCTGGGCGTGGCGGGCCAGGGCCGTCAGGACCTCGGGGGTCACGTTTGCATGCTGGGCGACCGCCACCAGTTGCCCCTCGTCCTCGTCAGCGCGGGCGGCCAGTTGCAGCATGACAGACGGGAGCAGTCCCGGGCGCAGGATCAGCTGCGAGCGGATGTCCGGCAAGGCATCGTCGGCCAGCAGGCGTTGCAGGCTGTAGGGCAATTCCTGACTTCGCTTCAGGATCGCCCGGCGGATATCGGTATCGCTGTCCTGAGCGAGCAGCAGCAGCGTATCGTCGGGGGTGTTCGCGTGGCGGGCCACCCGGCGGCGCACCTTCCCGGCGTCACTCTGGGCCAGCAGACGCAGCGCGTCTGGCGTGGCGTCGGACTGCCCAGCCTCGTCGTATTCCAGCTGATGCAGGTGATCTTGCACCTCACCCTGGTAACGCGGGTGGCGGCGAATGTCAGGCCGCAGCGGCTGATCCACCAGCCGGCGTTTCAGGGCCGTTCCGGGGGCCGCCGGATTCAGGATCACGTTCAGGCGCACGTCCAGCAGTGGGTCCTCGCTCAGGTCGTCCAGCACAGGTTCCGGCGCCTGCGGGTTCCGGCTCAGGGCCTGCCGGACCCGTGCGTCGTGACGGGGCAGGAACGCCAGCTGGTCCGGCGGCGTCTCGTCGTCCAGCGCCCGCGCGATCAGACTGACCGCCGGAGCCGGATCGCTGATCAGGTACCGCCGCGTACCGTCCGGCAACTGCGGATGCAGCGCGACCTGCGCCCGCACCTGCGGGTTACGGTCACGCGCCAGCTGCTCCACCGCCGGGCGCGGCGTTCCGGGTGTGGCGCTGAGAGCCAGTTTCACCTGCCGGCGCCGGGTCGCCAGCGCCGCTGTGGCCGCGTTCTCGGAGATCGGTCCGGTGCGGAGGCGGGCCACGAACCGGACCCGCTCGTTCGGGTCGGCCGCCAGGATGGCCAGGATGGCCGGAGGACACAGGGCGTGCGCGGCGACTGCCTCGCGGACCATGAATCCCCCGTCGCCGGCCAGGTACTCCAGCGCTTCAGGTGGCGCGCTGGGATTGCGCGCCACCTGGAGGCGCACGGCGCGTTCACCGTCGGTGGCCAGCCGGGTCAGGATTTCACCCGGCGTGTTCGGATGCCCGGCGACGCCCTCGCGAATCGTGACATGTTCGGTGTCCTGCGCCAGCCGCTGCAGATCCTGGGGAGTCGCGTGGGGATTCTCGGTCACGGCGGCCCGGACCCACCAGTCCGCGTCGTCCCGCAGACGCTCGCGGCCCGGTTCGGGGAGCGCCGGATTGCGCGCCACGGCCGCCCGCTCCTCCCAGTCCCCTTCCCGCGAGAACTGCAGCAGCGTCTTCGCCGGCAGGGCGTGGGTCGCCAGGCGGGTCAGCAGCGTCTCGCGGGCCTGCCCGTGAGGAAAACGCTGATCGAGCCACACCAGCAGTTCAACCGGAAGGAGCGGATGCCGCGCCGCGAGCCGCTGCAGGCGCACGTCGTTCTCGATCAGCAGCGATTCCTCCAGCGTCAACTCGATGGGTTCCCGGCGGCGCCTGAGTTTCTCGCGTACCGAGTCCGCCGAGACGACCGCCCCGGCCGGAGTGAAACCGTCTGCCGGAGCGACGGCTTTCAGGGGCGTGGCTGCGGCGACCCGGTACGTGCGGCGCGCCGATCGCCGCAGATTCCACGGCACCGACCGGTTCTGTGCGAGGTACTGCGCCAGCGTGAAGTCCTGCTGCGCACGCTGCATGAACCACTGCTCGGCGCGGCTCACCTGCGTGTTCAGAATGACGGGCATCAGCCCCCGCATGCCCAGCGCCACCAGCGTCTGGTCCGGTGTGTGCGGATGCCGCGCCGCCAGTTCCTGCGCGGACGGTCCCAGGGTGGCCAGCACCTCTAGGTGGCCGGGCGTCAACAGTTCGGGGCTCGACTCGGCCAGTTCCAGCAGGCTCAGAACCTGGGGCGGGCACTGTGGGTGTAGGCGCGCCTGGGCGCGCACACTCGGATCGCTGTCGGAGGCCAGCAGGCTCAGCCGCTGCGGGCTGGTCGTCGGGAGCGCCGCCTCCTCCAGAAGGGTCTGGGTCGACATGGTCAGGGCGCACTCTGCTGCGCGTACTCGACGACGATCTCGACGCGTTCGTTACGCGGGTCGAATTTCACGCCGGCGTAGGAGGTCTGCCCGCCACGCGCGGCGATGGCCAGCCGGTTGGGGCTGATGCCGCCGCGCAGGTAGAAGGCCTCGGCGACGGCGCTGGCCCGGACGGCCGACAGGTCCCAGCGTTCCGGTGTGTTGGGCCTGGAGGTCTGGGTGTGCCCCTCGATCCGCACGCGTTTCCAGCTGACCTGCTCGGCCCGCAGGACCCGCGCGAACGCCACCAGCGCCGTCTGTCCGGCCAGACTGAGCTTCGCGGTGTCGCCCTGGAACATGCCCTGCGATCGGAACACCCAGCGCTGCGCGCCCGGCGGGTCGTTGCGCTGCGCGGGCGACAGGAGCAGCGGGCGCACCTTCAGCGGAGCGGCGCGAACAGCCTGCACGACCTTCTCCTGGGCATTGCGGTAACGCACCTGTTCCCACCCGGCCTGCCCGACGGCCAGGATGCCGCCCAGGAAGAAGATAAGCACGAACACCAGATTCAGGGTCAGGTCACTGAACGCGATGTACGGGTTGGTGTCGGCCTGTAATCGGGAGGTCACAGTCAGTCCCCACTGACGGGCGCGCGGCCCAGCGTGCGCGTCAACTGCTCGAAATTGCTGTCCAGGCGGGCGGCGTAGTTGCTCTGCTCGGTCTGGAAGACCTCTCCGGCCTTCTCGAACTTCCCACTCGCACGGCTCAGGGCGTCCCCGACGGTACTGACCCGTTCCAGCAGGCGGGTGGTCTCGGTGGTGACGGTCTCCTGAAGGCGCGTGATGCTGGTCGCCTGGGCGCTGAGCTGTCCCGTGATCTCATGGCTGCTGCTGCGCAGCGACGTGGCCGCGCTCTCCTGCGCCTGCACCAGATCACTGACGCCCTGATTCAGTCCGGCCGTGAGCTGCCGCACGGACTCGTCCATGCTGCCGAACACCGTCTCGATCTGCGTGCTGGTCTGCGCCAGTTGCGTCAGGCTCTGACCCAGCGTGTCGCCGGCCTGCCCCAGCACGGTTTCCAGTTGGCCGGCCACGTCCTGAAGGCGTTTGTGGATGTCCTGGAAGCTGTTCCCGGCATCCCGCAGGTAGCGGCCCATGCGTTCCATCTGCGAGGTGATCGCCTTCGGGAAGGTGGCGGGGACCAGTTCGGCGTGCACGAACGCGGTCAGTTGATCCTGGAAGGCTTCCTGTGTGCGGGACGCCAGGGTGTACACGATCCCGGTGCCCAGGCTCAGCAGGATGCCCCACAGGCTCGCGCCGAACGCGCCCTGCATGACACTCATGGTGTTCCCCAGCGCGTTCGCCAGTTCACCCGGCTCGGTGGCCCGCGCCGCGTTGCGGATCGGGCCACTCAGGCTGCTGATCGATCCGGCCAGCCCGAACACCGTGCCCAGCAACCCGGCCAGCATCAGCAGGTTGGGAATGTTCCGGGCGGCGGCGAGGTCCGCCTGACTGACCGTCACGACCGCTGCCGACGCGGCCTGCACGTCCGGCGTGGCCAGCCCGCGCGCGCGGGTCACCGCCACGACCGCCTGCCGCACCGCGCTGCCCGCCGGGAAGTCCTTCACGGCCGCCAGGGCGTCCTCGGCGACCTCGTCGGACTCCGGGGGATCCTCGTTGTCCAGCGCCCCGCTGATCTTCTGCCGCACCAGATTCAGGCGGATCAGTTCGGCCCGGCGGGTGGTGGCGGCGCGGTTCAGCGCAAGGACAAAGTAAGCCAGCATGGGCAGCATGAACACCAGCAGGGTGATCCACCCTTCCGGGCGTAACTTGAACAGAACGGCAATCAGTTCCACGGTTCAGACTCCCAGCGGGCTGTACGGCCGGCCGAAGGGGTGATTCTCGCCTTCCGGGTGGTAACTGCACAGCAGGCCGTTCTGGATGACTTCCTCGCGCGTGGCACCGACGGGGCCGCCGCACACCTGACAGTAGAACCCGTCGTCCGGCGCGCTGAGCCCACGCGGCAGCGCCTCGCCCTTGTTCATGTACAGACCGTTGATCATGTTGTTGTCGGGAGGGAAGGTTTCCAGCAGCGCCTGACGCAGACCGTCGTCGGCGGTCAGGTGCCGCATCAGCGCGGCCCGGGCCGTCGCGTCGTTCCAGTCGTCGACCGCGCGTGCCTGCCCCTGCTTGAGCTGCTGGTGCAGCCACTTCACGTAGGCCTTGCGGCCCTCGGCCTGCGAGTCGGCCGTACCGACGATATGTTTCATGCGCGCCGTGATCTCGCTGTGCATCAGCGAGGAAGCGTTCGTGAGACTCAGGGGCGGCCTGGAGCTGTCCTTCGACTCGAACGCGAGCTTGCGGGCGGCCTTCCCGAACTTGCCGGGCAGGCGGCGCACCCGGCGTTCGGGTTCGTCGGCCTCACCGGGCTGCATCGGCCAGTCCATGACGAGGTGCCCGGCTTCCAGGCGGGTCACGCCGTGCAGCGCCGACAGGAAGACCAGTTGCTCGGCGTCCTCGAGTTGCTTGATCTCGCGGTCGTTGATGGGCGTCCAGTCGATGTCGCTGCGCTTGCGGGTGAAGTAGTTGCTGAAGCGCTTGGGCTGGCTGAACGACAGGGTGCGCACGTCGTCCGCGCCGCGCAGCGCGAAGCGGTACCACTCCTCGAGCATGACCACGCGGTACGGATCGACCCCCGTGACTTCCTTGGCAGCTGGCGCCTTGTTCACCCAGGGCTGCACGGAACGGCGGAACTCGTCGGTCATGTTCATCCCGACCAGCAGCTTGCGCCGGGGCAGCGGGCTCATGGGATCGACCTGTCCGAGCGGCTGGTTCAGCTGCAGGAACAGTTGCGCCTGCGTGGCGGCGTGCATGGCCTGACTGTTCGGGTCGAAGCTGGGGCTGCGCTGATCGTACAGGCGTTTCACGACGTCCTTGCCGCCGCTGCGCAGCGAGGCCTCGAAGGGTTCGAGCGCCATCTGCTCGAGCGCGTTCAGCTGAGCCCGTTCGAAATTGTCCTGTCCGATGGCCCAGGGGCCCAGCAGCCAGTCCGGGTCGTTCACGCCGGGCATGACGCCGCGTGTCAGGGCCTGCCACGACTGGATCAGGCGCGAGGCGTGCGTTTCCTTGCCCCGCTCGTCGGTGGCGAGTTCCTCTTCCTTGTCGACCGTGCCGTGCGGGGACGGCTCGAACAGCGACAGGCCGTTCACGTTGGGCGTGTCGTTCTCCAGTTTCGCGCGCGCCTCGCGCCAGCGGTCCGCCTGGTTGGTCAGGCGTTTGCGCAGGCTCATCAGGCGGCGGGCGATCTTCTGCGTCTCCTCGTCGATCAGCGTGAGCGTGCCGGCTTCGGCCCTCTGACCGCTGCCACGGTCCTGCAGGGCTTCACGGACCTTCTGGTTCACGCGGGATTTCAGTTCGTCGTCCAGCGCGCGGCTCAGGGCGGGCAGCAACTGCTTGCTGGCCTTGCCCTTCAGGAAGAACATGCCCAGCAGGGTATTCGTGCGGATGGCGTCCAGCTGGTCGAGGACGCCGTTGGCGGCGCCGGTCTTGCCCTCGCCGGGTTCCCAGCCGCGCAGTTCGCCCAGGCGGGGTTGCGCGGCCTGCATGATTTCCAGCAGCACGTTCGGGCCGCTGTCATAGTCCAGCAGGCGTGAGCCGACCATGCCGCGCACGTTCCCCATGATGCTGTCGGCAGCGCGGCGGCGGTTGTCGTTCACGGTCTCGTGGACCAGTCCGCGCAGGCCGTCACCGCGGTCCTTCCCGAAGGCGGAACGCAGTTCGTCCAGGGCGCGGCGGGCCGCTTCGGGCTTGCCGGTACGCACGGCACGCATGATCTCGTTCTTCTTGGCGTCCAGGCTGGCACGGATGCTGGCCCCGGATTCGTCCAGCAGCAGCGTCTCGGTCAGCGCCGGGATGGTCAGGCCCAGCGCGTCGAGGTCGTCACTGACGTTCCCCTCGTACTTGCGGTCCTTCCAGCGGTCCACGGCGTGCACCAGCGTGCGGTACTTCAGAGCCTCCAGGATGCGGCGCATGGGGTACTCAATGGTCGACAGGCCAAACGTCGAGAACGCAAAGGCACGGCCCTGCTGCACCGTGACCGGCCCAGCGTTCACCATGTACGCCATGGGATCGGTTTCCGGAACGAACACGTTCAGGAACATGCGGTCCGCGATGGCGTTCGACAGGCGGCCCAGGTCGTTACCTTCCGTGCTGCTGGGACGCAGCAGGTACACGAGGTCGTACGGCATGGCGTCGTTCGGCACGACCTGGGTGCCCTCAGGCTTGTCCGGGAACTTGATGCTCCTGTAGCGCTCGGTATCGGTGTGCAGGTGGTACTGGTTCAGTTCGGCCAGCGCGTGGTAGGCGTTGGTCTTCCAGATTTCCGCGTCGGGTTTCTGCGCGATGCCCAGGTCCGGGTGCGGCAGCGTGAACATGCCCAGCGTCTTTTCCTCGTCGTCGAGGATGGTGCGCAGCAGGATGCCCATGTCACTGGCGGTGCCGCTGCAGGTGCCGCCGCACAGGGTGCCGACCACGATCACGCGCACGCCGGTCTGTCCGCTCGCGGCGTTCACGGCGAACTGCACGTTCGATTCCAGCCCGGCATTGTTGGCGTTCAGCGCGGATTTGGCCTGCGCCTCGGTCAGGCTGCGCAGGCGCGCGACCCGCTGCGAGATAGCGTTTTTCATCTCGTTGTAGTTCGGCGGGTACAGCAGCGCCAGTCGGCCCACCATGCGGATGTGCCCCGCGCCGGAGTCGATGCTCTGCGCCGGCAGCTGCTTGAGGGTTTCCAGGTCCGCCCAGGTCCGCAGGGCGATGCTGCTGTCGTACAGTTCCGGACGCTCGAGCATGTCCCGCCACGAGGTGGCCGGAACGCCCAGCGTCTTGAAGTCGTCGGTGCCGTTGAAGCGGTTGGGTTTGGCCACGTCGGTTTCGACCGCCAGGAATTCCACCCAGGGGGCGCGGCCCAGACCGCCGACTTCCCAGTCGATGCGGTCGGCCAGGGCCTCGAGGATTTCCGTGCCGGTGCTGCCCAGTCCGATGACCAGGGTCTTGAAGACTCTCATGTTGTCTGCCATTTAGCGTTCCACTCCCATGCGGGTAAAGACGGCCGAGACGAGCAGCGTGAGCAGCAGGAACGTCACGCTGACGGCGATCATGTACATCAGGTCCGCCGGTTTGAACAGGAAGTACACGGCGCAGGCCAGACCCGCGAACAGCAGCAGGAGCGAGAACCCCATGCCCTGCCTGGCCGAATCGACGGGCGTGCGGCCCCCCGCGCCGAACAGAATGTGGGCCAGTCCCACAGCCACGCCGTACCACAGCAGCATGGTCACGGCGACCGTGATCCAGAAGTTCACCTGCGTGAAGAGCGGAACGACCGGCCCGAAGATAGTTGCTAGGTTCATCAGTTGTCTCCATCCAGCGACATGACGACGCTGCGGGTAATTTCCTTGGGGACGCCGCCGGGACCTCGGACCTCGCCCGTGAATTCCAGCGGGGCGTCCGGTGTTTCCGGGCGCAGCGTGACGGTGGCGCTGTCTCCCGCCACGACCCGCCCGGAAACGCTGCTCAGGCGGATCTCGTCATGCACGCCGCGCACGCGGTAGTCCTTGCCGACCCGGGTGATCTGCGCGACTGGCAGGGGTGGCAGTCCGGCGACTGGCACGACCGGCGTGCCGTCCTCGGCGTACCCGGCCCCGGCAATCACGCAGAAGGGACGACCAGCAGGCATGTCCCGCACGCTGAAACTGGTGTCTCCGATCCGCACCGAGCCGCGCCCCGCGCCGCCACCCTTCCCTATCAGCTTCCAGGCCGCAAATCCCGCGCCGCCCAGAACCAGCAGGGCCACCAGCAGTCCCGCCGGGTTGGCTCCGCCGTCGCCAGAGGATTGTGCGGGGGCCTGAGCACCAGCGCGTTGCTCCGTGCGGGTCCCGGCCGTCAGGGGGGCTCCGGTGAACGTCTTGGGCACGAACACCACGGCCTGCATCTGCCCCTGGATCTGGCGGGAGGGCGTACTGATCACGTACGGCAGATTCAGGCTCGCGCCGTCCTGTGTGCCGGCCACGCGGGTCCAGCCCGTCAGTACTTCCTGGTATTCCGGGGCGTTGGTGCCCATCACACGGATACCGGCGGCGCCGACACTGGCTGCCGTATTGGTCAGCAGAATCAGCACGGTTCCCGGCGTGCCCGCGAACTCGCGGGTCAGGGTTGCGGCCACGCGTTCGGTATCGTGTCCCCCCACGCTGCCCACGGACGGCGTGGTGGGCCACAGCTTGGCGGTACGTTCCAGGTCAGCCTGGGCGTCGTTCCCGATGACCTGGGTCAGACCACTGGGATTGCGGTACTCCCAGATGTCCATTTCCCAGGCGCGGGCGGTGACCTGATCGCCCTGTACAGCGACGCGCTGCACGAACTGCGTGGCGAGTTCCCGCGCCGCCTGTGCGCCCAGCGGATCGGCCTTGTAGTGTCCGGTGCTGAAGGCGATCACCCAGTTCACCTGGGAGCGTTCCAGGTCGCCACCCGCGGTCGTGACGGCCTCCTGAACCTGTTGCAACAGACGTTCGGCGCCTGGGGTGACGCTGTTGCGGTCCAGTTCCGCCTTCCCGGACCCCTGGGCCGACGCGCCGGTCAGTAACGCCGCCGACAGAACGGCAGCCTGCACCAGCTTCACGGCAGCCTCCCGACCAGACAGAGAAAATTAGAAGTGTGTGCCCACATGACGCGGAGTATGGACTGGAAAACGCAGGCGCGTTGCCTCATTTGTGGAAATAGGTGAGAAGATATCTATTCCGGCCGATTTTCTGTGAAGTAGTCCATTCTACTAGACTGAAAACGGGAGAAACTTCTCAGCGACCTTCAGTCGGGCCAGGGTCAGGCAGGCCCACCACTGCGATACCAGAAATGAGGCTAAGGTCGGGGGGTGCCCCTTTCGCCTCATCGGCGCAGCCTTCTGCCCGAAGGGCTGGCGACGTTGTCACCCTGCGTTGTCAGTGATGTGTGGCCGCTGGTAGTGTGGGGGGATGCTGGCGATTGCGCAGGACTGGGTGGGCGGGATCGATGAGTTCGTCGCAGAGGCGAACGGATGGCTGGCCCGCCTGCTGCCGGAGGACCGGGCGGGGCGTCCGAAGGATGAGGTGAATGCGCGGCTGGTGCGGCATTACACCACGTCGGGCCTGATTCCGGCGCCGCGCCGGGAGGGCCGTGAGGCGCGGTATGACCGCCTGCACCTGCTGCACCTGCTGGCGTTGCGGCGGCTGATGGCGGACGGTCTGAGTGGGAAGGTGCTGTTCGGGACGCTCTCGGGGCGGTCGGAGGCGGACCTGGAGCAGCTGGCGCAGTGGGGCGCGGAGGCGGCGCAGCACGAGGCCGTGGTGGTGGGGAGTCATGCGTCCGGCTCTGTTCAGGGAGGGTCGGCGATGGATTACCTCAGGAGGTTGCGGGCCGGCGTGACGGGTGAGGGCATGGGCCTGTCATCACCGGCGTTGACGGCGCGGGCGGTCCCGGACCGGCGGGCGGCGCGGTCGGTGCAGATGCGCTCGCAGGTGCTGGTGCGCCGTGGGCTGGAGGTGCTGGTGGGAGAGCAGTTCCGCTGGCCGCGTGATGAGGCGGCGTGGGAGGAGTTGCTGGACGAGGTGCGTGAGTCACTGCGTGACGTGCAGGAGCGGCAGCGCGGCGCGTCAGGGGATGACGCGTAGGCGGGTGACACTGAGGTCAGGAACAGGAATCGGAACGTAATCAGTCCAGACTGTTGACAATTACGGTTGTCAGAGTCAAACTGGATTCATACGGATTCCGTTTGTTTCGCCGACAATCCGGAACTTCACCGAATTGCCAGCTCCACGTCCGGAACCCGTTTTGCTCCCACTCGCTTCGCTCGGATTGAATGGGCTTTGCAGCCCATTCAATCGGAGTCCGTATCAGTTCCACCCAGTCCGACCCGCCACCCGACCCTGACCGGCCGGTCCACCCCTCTGCGCCCCACAGGAGCCCGCCATGACCTATTCCTCCCAGACGCCGACCCTCGAACTGCTGCCCCTGCGCGCCGCCCTCCCCGCCGGGCAGGACAGCGAACTGACCGTCCTGCTGCGCGTCCACCCCGCCCCGGCCCCCAGCGGCAGCGGCGCGCGGCCCCCGCTGAACCTGTCGTTCGTCATCGACCGCAGCGGCTCCATGAGCGGCCAGCCGATCGTGATGGCCCGCCGCGCCACCCAGGCCGCCATCCGGCAGATGCAACCCCACGACCGCGTCAGCGTCGTCGCGTTCGACAACTCCATCGACACCGTGATCGCCCCGCAGCACGTCACGGACCCCGAAGCCCTGTGCCGCGCCGTGGAAGGCGTCACGGACCGGGGCAGCACCAACCTCTACGGCGGCTGGCTGGAAGGCGCCATGCTGACTGCGCAGCACCTCGACCCGCAGGCCCTCAACCGCGTCCTGATCCTCAGCGACGGGCAGGCCAACGCCGGCGAGACCCGCGCCGACGTGATCGCGCAGCACGTCCGGGGCCTCACCGCGCGCGGCGTCAGCACCAGCACCGTCGGCCTGGGCCGCGACTACGACGAGACGCTGCTGCAGGCCATGGCGGACGCCGGGGACGGCAACTACGAACACATCGAGAACGAGGAAGGCCTTCCCGCGTTCTTCAGCGCCGAGTTGCAGGGCCTGACCCGCACCACCGGGCAGACCGTCAGCCTGGGCGTAGAACCCAACCCGGCGCTCGGCAGCCTGCGCTGCGACGTGCTGAACGACCTGCCGCGCAATTCGTACGGCCGCTGGCAACTCCCGAACCTGAAAGCCGGGCAGCCGCTCGACGTGGTCCTGACCCTGCACGTCCCCGCGCAGGGCGCCGCCCCCGCCACCGGCGTGACCCGCGTGCGCCTCGCCTGGAACGACCGGCAGGGCGTCCGGCAGACCCTCCGCGCGCAGCTGACCCTCCCGGTCCTGGACGCCGATTCGTACGCCGCGCTGCCCGACGATCCCCGCGTCACCCTGGCCGCCGAACGCCTGCGCGCCGCCCGCGTGCGCGAACAGGCCGTCGCGTACGCCGCCGCCGGGGACATCCGCATGTCCCGCGCCGCCCTGACCCGCGAGAGCCGGCGCCTGAGTGCCCTGCACATCCACGGGTTGCAGAGCGACGTGGACGAACTCCTGAGCCTCGACCAGGACTTCGCCACCGACGAGATCCTGGCCCGCAAACGCGCCGCCAGCCAGAGCTACAACGTCCGCCGCAGCAAACCCGAACTCTGAACACGGCGCACGAAGAATGAGGGAGGGGAGGAGTGACCTGAATCGGCACTCCTCCCCTCCCTTCAGCCACGGGTCGCGGTCAGTACACGTCCTGGCCGGCGTCCGGCTGGAATCGCCCGGCGAGGTCACGCGCGGCGCGGGCGAGCAGGGTGGTATCCACGCCCGCCGCGATGAACGTGCAGCCCGCCGCGCGGTAGTGCGGCACCTGAGCCTCGGTGCAGAGGATGCCCGCTGCCTTCCCGGCCGCGCGGGTGCGCCTGACCGCGTCCAGGATCGCGGCCTGCACGTCCGGATGCGCGGGATTCCCGAGGTGGCCCAGGCTGGCGCTCAGGTCAGCGGGGCCGATGAACACGCCGTCCACGCCCTCAACGGCCAGGATGTCGTCCAGCGCGTCCAGTCCGGCGGCACTCTCGACCTGCACGAGCAGGCACACCTGATCGTCGGCGCGGTGCAGGTAGTCGGGCACGGCATTCCAGCGAGACGCACGGGCAATCGCGCTGCCCACGCCCCGCACGCCGCGCGGCGGGTAGCGGGTCGCGGCGACGAGGTCGCGGGCCTGCGCGCCGCTTTCCACCATGGGAATCAGCAGGGTCTGCACGCCCAGGTCGAGGTACTGCTTGATCAGGTGAGTCTGCCCGACGGGTGGCCGCACGATGGGGGTCACCGGGTACGCCGCGAGCGCCTGCAGCACGGACAGGGTGCTGCGCACGTCGTTCGGGGCGTGCTCCCCGTCGATCAGCAGCCAGTCGAAGCCCGCCCCGGCGATGATCTCGGCGCTGTAGGAGTCGGCCAGCGCCAGCCACAGGCCCAGCTGGAACTCCCCGCGCGCCAGGGCGGCCTTGAAGGGGTTGTGCAGGTCCGGGCCGCTCACCGCGCGAACCTCAGGGTCACGCTGCCCAGCGGGCCGTAATCCGCGTGGAAGATGTCGCCGGGCGAGGCGTCCACGGGGCGCACGAACGACCCGGCCAGCACCGTCTCCCCCGCCCGCAGGGTCACGCCGTGCGGAGAGAGACGGTTGGCCAGCCACGCCACGCCCTCGGCCGGGTGGTTCAGCACGCCGGCCGCCACGCCGGTCTCCTCGATCACGCCGTTGCGGAACAGCAGCGCGCCCACCCAGCGCAGGTCCACGTCGGTAGGCCGCACGGGACGCCCACCCAGCACGATCCCCGCGTTCGCGGCGTTGTCGCTGATGGTGTCCGTGACCCGGCGGGTCGCGCCGGTCTCGCGGTCCACGCGTTCGATGCGCGCGTCGATGATCTCGGCCGCGGGCACCACCCAGCGCGTGGCGTCCAGCACGTCCATGACCGTCACGTTCGGCCCGCGTAGGTCCCTGCCGAGGATGAACGCCAGTTCCACCTCCACGCGCGGCACGATGAAACGCCCGGACGGGATGGGTTGCAGCTCGCTGAACACCATGTCGTCGAGCAGGGTGCCGTAGTCGGGTTCGTCGATGTTCACGGCCTGCTGCATGGCGCGCGACGTCAGGCCGATCTTGTGCCCGATCACGCGGCGGCCCTGCGCGAGCTTGTGGCTCACCCAGGCGTCCTGCACGCGGTAAGCGTCGGCGATGGTCAGGCCGGGGTACTGGCCGGACAGCTGGCGCATGGGCGTGCGGGTCTGCTCGGCGGCGTGCAGGCGGCGTGCGGCGTCCTGGACCTGCGCGTCACTGAGACCGCTCACGAGGTCACCGGCCGGTAGCGGGCGTGGATGTTGTTGTGCTTGAAGGTGCCCGCCTCGCTGAACTCCGCGATCTCCAGCGACAGCGCCAGAAAGCGGGATTCGAAGTCGCTGGCAAAATGAGCTTTCAGCACCTCGAACAGCGCCGCGCCCGTCTCGGCCTTCACGGCCTCGCTGCGCCCGGCGGCGATCTTCAGGGTCACATGCACGAACGCGTCGTCATGCGCGCCCTCGGCCACCACGTACTCCGTCAGGCGGTGCGCCCGCGCGCGGATGCCGCCCGGCGGGTACACGTCCGGACGGGCCAGCAGTACCCCGTTCAGGGCGCGCAGCAGCTCCGGCACGCGCGGCGCGGTCAGGTTGTCGGTGTACTCCACGGTCAGGTGCGGCATCAGATCCGCTGCCCTTCCTGCGCGATCAGCGGCTCGGCGTCCTCCGACTCCCAGGCCACCGGGTTCTCCAGCGCGCCCAGCCCGTCGATTTCCAGGCGCATCACGTCGCCCGGCTTCACGTGCGACACGCCCTTCGGTGTGCCGGTCAGGATCACGTCGCCCGCCTGCAACGTCATGAAGCGGCTCATGAACTCGATCAGCTCCGGCCCGCGCAGGATCATGTCGCGCGTGTTGCCCTCCTGGCGCAGCTCCCCGTTCACGAACGCCCGCAGGCCCAGGTTGTACGGGTCAGGCACCTCGTCCGCCGACACGAGGTACGGCCCCAGCGGCCCAAAGGTATCCCAGCCCTTGGCGCGCATGGGCGGGCGGTAGTAGTTGCTGACGTAATCGCGCACCACCAGATCGTTCGCAATGGTGTACCCGCCGATGTACGCTTCCGCGTCCTTCGCCTTCACGCGCCGCGCATCCCGCCCGATCACGATGCCCAGCTCCACCTCGTAATGCATGAACTGCGCCCCACGCGGGTACTCCACCGTCCCACCGTGCGGCAACAGACTGGTGTTCGGCTTGAGGAACATCACCGGCTCCTCCGGCGTCTTGAAACCCAGTTCCGCGTTGTGATCCGCGTAGTTCAGCGCCAGCGCGATCACCTTGCCGGGATTGACCGGCAGCAGGAACTGCACCCCGTCCGGGTGGTGCGCCTCACCCGCCGCATCGATCAGCATTCCATCTCGCAGCACGCCACGGTGCTGACGGCCTCGGGCCATAAAATTCGCAGTTTTCATTGGAAACCTCGGTTGGGAACGGAGTCGCGGGCGGACCCCTCAGTCCGCTGCGCGGCCAGCTCCCCTCAGAGGGGAGCCTGAACGGCGCACGGACATTCTTGAAGCCTCCCCTTTAAGGGGACTCGTAGAGCTGCGGAGCAGAGGTGCCCCCTTCAGGGGGCGGAGGGGTTCTTCCCACTCAACTTAAATCACGTGGACGGGCAGGCCTTTCAGGTCGCTCTCGCGGGGCTGCACCCAGCCGCCGTCGAAGGCTTCGAGCAGGGAGCCCTCCTCGAACCAGCTTTTCGGGGTTTTGGCGCCCCAGAGGGTCTGGCGGCGGGGGTCGTTCAGCGACCAGCGGATCGGTTCGAAGTCCGGGTCGACGGTCAGGTAGTCGCAGGTGTACAGCTCGATGCGGTGCCCGTCGGGGTCGCGGATGTACAGGAAGAACGCGTTGCTGACGCCGTGGCGCCCTGGGCCGCGTTCGATGTGTTCGGGCATGCGGGCGCCCGCGAGGATGTCGCAGGTGCGGATGATGCTCCCCATGTCCGGCATCCAGTACGCGAAGTGATGCAGCCTGGGGCCCATGCCGTTCGTCAGGGCGAGGTCGTGGACGCTGCCCCGGCGCTGGATCCACGCGGCCCAGATGCGTCCGTGGTCGTCCTCTGTGTATTCGCTGAGGCGGAAGCCCAGGTGGTCCATGTACCAGCGCATCACGCCCTCCACGTCGGGCGTCATGACGTTGATGTGGTCGATGCGCTGCAGGCCCGCGCCGCGGTGCAGGTGATAATCCTGCAGCAGCCAGGGGTACCTGACGGACTGCGCGTAGAACGCGACGGGCACGCCGTACGGGTCCTGGAAGCGCAGCAGGCGCGGGCGGTCCAGTTCGGTCTCCCAGCGCCAGGGGATGCCCTGCGTGTCGAGGAAGGCGGCCAGGGCGTCCAGATCGGCGTCCGTGCCGACGCGATAGGCGAGGTGCTTCACGCCCGCCTCGGGCGCGAGTTCGAGTTTCAGGGTCCACTCGCGGTCCTCGTTGGCGCGCAGGTACAGCGCGCCGTCGGTCTCGTGCAGGACGTTCAGGCCGAGCAGGTCCACGTAGAAGTGGCGGGAGGCGGCGAGGTCCGTGACATAGAAGATGCCGTGCGCGATGCGGATGGTGTTCGGGGTCGGCATGTCAGTCCGCCCCGACCAGCTGAGGCTGGTGGATGAAGTCACGGATACGCTGCACGTACGGCCCCTTGTCGTACACCTCGTACAGGGCGCTGTGCATGCGGACCGGGTCGCCGAAGAAGTGCTTCTCGTACAGGTTCTGCCGCGCGCCGAAGCTGCTCAGGGTCAGATCCCACGCGAGACGGAAGAGTTTCAACCGCTCCTCGGCGCTGGCGTTCGTGGCCTGCAGGTGCTTCTCGATGAAGTGCCCCAGCGGCCCCTCGCGGTCGGCCTTGCCGGGCATCATGATGATCCCGGATGCGCCGAGGAGCTGGATGATCTCGTTCAGGCGCGGGTAGATCGCCGGGTAGTAGTTCCGCGCGGCGTCCAGCGGGCCGCGCGCGGGCGTCATGACCCCGTACGCGTTGAGCTGAGCGCCTTCCACGGCCGCCACCTGCAGCGCCTTCATGATCTCCAGCGTCACGATGATCTCGCTGACCTTGCTCTGCACGTGCTGGAACTGCCCGCTGCCGACGGTGTCCACGATGCTCTGCGCGAGGCCCAGGAACGCCTCGGTCTTGCTGACCTTCTGGTTCACGACCTGGTACGCCATGTGCAGCACGGCGTCGGTCTTCGCGTAGGCCTGGTTGGCGAGGGTCATGTCGTACATCAGGAACACGCGCTCCCACGGCACCAGCACATCGTCGAAGATCACGAAGGCGTCCTGCTCGTCGAAGCGACTGGACAGCGGGTGGTCTTCGACGTCGCGACCCAGGTCGAAGGGCTCGCGGCACTGGAAGTACAGGCCCGGGGTGTTCGTGGGCAGCCCGAAGCCGATGGCGTAGCGGCTGCGGTCGCCGTTTTCCTTGATGACGGTGGACGGGAAGATCAGGATCTCGTCGGCAATCGGGAGGGTGGCGAGCATGCGCGCGCCGCGCACGATCACACCGGCGTCGGTCTCCTCGACGATGCCCATGGCGATGTACGGATCGGGCAGTTCGGACGCCTGCTTGCTGCGGTTCACCTGCGGGTTCGTCAGGGCGTGCGTGAGGCACAGGTCGTGGTCGCGCACGTACTCGAAGTAGCGGCGCATGTTCTCGCTGAAGTTCCGGCCCGATCCCGGCTCGCCGCTGGACTCGCACTGGTCGAAGTAAGCGCTCGCCATCCCGGCGGCCATGACGTTCGTGTTCATGTAGTCCGGCGCGCGGCCCAGCGTGCCCAGCGAGTAGTTCGCGCGGAGGCGGTGCGCCTCGCCGATCCGGCGCAGGTCGTCCCTGGTGCGGGGCACCATGAACGCGGTCGCGTGCCGCTCGCCCCCCTCCTCGAAGGTCAGAACGTCACGGTAGCGCGGGTCATGTTGCAGGTCGTACAGCCCGGCCAGCGAACGGGCGATGTTGCGCGTGGCGGGGTGCGTGGTGGCGTCCTCCACCCGCTGCCCGTCGATGTACAGGTTGGGCGGGTTCAGGCGCAGGCGGTCGAGGAACTGCTGTCCGGTACGGGCCATGTCGGTGCTCCTTGGGGTGCGTGGGGTGTGCGTTCAGGTGCCGGGGGCTTCGGTCAGGTCGCCCGCGTCCATGACGAATTCACCGGCGTCCAGCCGGTCGGCGAGGGCGTGCAGGTACGCGGCCAGGGTGGGGTGCTGCGGGCCGCTGGGGCCGGCCTCGTGGTCCATGTCGATGACCTGCCCGGCCCGTCCGGCGGGACCCGGGGTGGTGTCGATCACCGCGCCGTTGCCCGCGCCGTCGGCGTCCAGGGGAATCCAGCCGTGCGCCCACCAGCCGCGCCGGATCTCGTCCCGGCCCTCCGAGGCGTCGTGGTCGGCGTTCTCGGCAAACGCACCTCTGCCCAGCAGGTCGCGCCACATGCCCGCCTCGGACTGGATACCGGCCGTGCCGAGCAGCGTGCCGGTCGGCCACTCCGTGTCTTCGCTACCGTCGTGGCGCAGCAGGGACTCGCTCAGTTCGGCGGGCAGCGCAAATCCCAGGAACCCTTCGAGCGCGGTGATCTGTTCCGGAGTGGCCCCGGGAAGCAGCCGGTCGGCGGCGTCCTGCGCGGCGTACCACGCCTCGATGCGCTCCCAGGCGCGCGCGATCTCGCTCACGGCTCCCCCGGTCCCGGCATCCCGAGCTGCTGGGCGCGGTGCCCACTGAGGTTGATGGCGACGTTCTTCGTTTCCATGTAGAAGTCGAAGGAGTAGTCGCCGCCGTCGCGGCCGATGCCGCTGGCCTTCATGCCGCCGAAGGGGGTGGGCAGGTGGCGGACGTTCTCGCTGTTCACCCAGACCATGCCGCTGTCCAGGCCGTGCGCGAAGGTGTGCGCGCGGGTCAGGTCGTTCGTCCACAGGTACGCCGCGAGGCCGTACGGGACATCGTTGGCGAGGCGCAGGGCGTCCCCGTCCGTATCGAAGGGGATAACAGTCAGCACGGGGCCGAAGATCTCCTCCTGGCTGATGCGCATGTCGTTGCGGGCGTCCGTGAAGAGGGTGGGGCGCACGTAGTTCCCGGTCTCCCCGATCCGCTCGCCGCCGACTTTGATGGTCGCGCCGTCCGCGCGGGCCGCGTCGAAGTACGAGCAGACCTTCTCCAGCTGCGCGGGGTGGATCAGTGGGCCGACCTCGGTGGCAGGGTCGAGGGGATCGCCGACGCGGATGTTCGCCACGCGCGCGGCCAGCCCCTCGACAAACTGGTCATGCACGCCGCGCTGCACGAGCAGGCGGCTGGAACTCGTGCAGCGCTGACCGTTCAGCGAGTAGATCATGAAGATCGCGGCGTCCAGCGCGCGGCTCAGGTCAGCGTCGTCGAACACCACGACCGGGTTCTTCCCGCCCAGTTCGAGGTGCACGCGCTTGAGGGTGTCCGCGCCCTGCTTCTGGATCAGGCTCCCGGTGCGGCTCTCGCCGATGAACGCGATGGCTTTAATCAGCGGGTGCTCGGTCAGGGCCTTCCCGGCGGTCTCGCCGAAGCCGTGCACGAGGTTCACCACCCCGGCGGGAATGCCCGCCTCATGCAGGATCTCCGCGAGGATTGTGGCGGTCACGGGGCTCCACTCGGCGGGCTTGTGCACGACCGTGCACCCGGCGGCCAGGGCGGGCGCGATCTTCCAGGAACTCAGCATGAACGGCGTGTTCCAGGGGGTGATCACGCCGACCGGCCCGATGGGCTGCCGGACGGTGTAGTTCAGGAAGCCGTCGGTGGGGAGACTCAGGCCGTCCTGGGCGCCCTCGGCGCGATCGGCGAAGAAGCGGAAGTTCTCGGCGGCGCGCACGGCGGCCGACTTCATGAAGCGGATGGGCTGCCCGGTGTCGGTGCTCTCGGCCACGGCGATGTCGTGCGTGCGGGCCTCGATCAGGTCGGCCACGCGGTAGAGCAGCGCGCGGCGTTTCTTGCCGCTCAGGGCTTTCCAGGCGGGGAAGGCGGCGTGCGCGGCCTGCGCGGCGCGGTCGATGTCACGGGCGTCGCCGCTGGCCGCGCGGCCCAGCAGGCGGTTGTCCGTGGGCGCGTGAAAGTCGAAGGTCTCGCCGGACTGTGCGGCTACCCATTCGCCGCCGATGAAGTGGAGCAGCGGCTCGCGCAGACGGTCGTGCAGGGCGCCTTGTGGGGACAGGGACGGAATGGTGGTCATGAACCCTCCGGGAGGGCGCGTCGGAATGCGCCCCAGTCGTGAATGGAACTGTCGTGAATTGAGCTTCCCCGCAGCGTAGGCCCGCGCGGGGAGGCGACTCAACGGCGTGATGCACAGAAATCACAAGGGCTTTTGTATGATCCGACAATGATCAATCGCATGGTGGACGGATGCGCGTGACCCTGGCGGCGCTGCGCGGGGCGCTGAACCTCTCCTCCACCGCAGGCGATGAACTGCTACCGGACGCAGAGGCCGCCGTGCGGGCGCTGCCTGACGTTCCCGCAGTGGACGTCCGCGCCGCGTTCGCGCGCCTCCAGGCGGACTCGCTCAGGCCACACCTGCCGGGCCTGCGCGCCCTGCTGGACGACGCGCAGCGCGCCCTGACCCACCCGCAACCGGAGGTGACCCTGGCCCGCTGGCTGGCGGGCGTGACGGGCGGCGAGGTCACGGTCCGCGCCAGCTGGGGGGATGTCGTCGCGCACGCCGGTCACGTCCCGGACGGCGCGGAACTGACCGAGGTGCCCCTCGCATTCGAGCGGCGCCCGGTCGGGACGCTGCAGTTGCGGGCCGCGCCCGGCTGGGCGGATCTGGCGGCCCTGATCGCGGAGTTGCTGCGCCTCGCGCGGCTTCAGGCGGCGGCGGCGGGCGCAGCGCGGCGGCGAGTCGGTGAGCGGCAGTTCGAGGCGCTCCTCGCGGGGGACGCCTCACCATTACCGCCCGGCGAGGGCTTCACGGTCGCCGCGCTGCGCCTGGACGGCCCGCCACCCCGTTCCGCACGCACGCGGGAGGCCCGCACGGCGCAGCTGGACGTGCTGTGCAGCGTCGGCGAGGGCTTCTTCTACCGGAGGGGCCTGACCTGCCTGACCGCCGTGCGCGCCCAGGGGGACAGTGACGTGGCCGTGTGGCTGTGGCCCACGGCCGATCCTGCCGGGGCGGCCGGTCTACACGAGGCGCTGGTGAACGCCACCACCGCCTCCTTCCGGCTGGGCGTCAGCCGGGCGCACGTGGGGGCGGCGAGCGCACCGGACGCGCTGCGCGAGGCGGCGCAGGCCCTCGCGCACGCCGGGCCGCGCGGGGCCGCCACGTTCACGCAGCCGGACCCGCTGCGGCCCCTGCTGGACAGCCCGGAACGCGCCGCGCACGCCGCCGACTGGCAGGCCCGCCTGCGCGCCGGGGATCCGGACGGGAAACTGGCCGATACCCTGCGCGCCTACCTGACGCACCAGGGGTCACTGGGCGACCTTGCCCGGAACCTGAACGTGCACGTGAACACCCTGCGGTACCGCCTGCGCCGCGCCGAGGAGCTGCTGGGCGGACAGTTGATTGACCCGGCCTTCGTCGCGCGGCTGTACCTCGCCTTCCAGCCGTCGCCCTGACGGCGCGCCCGGCCAGGGTTGGGCGCGCCGGAGCCACGTACACTGGGAAACGTCTTCGTACGCGACTGCCCCCGGTTCCTTCCTCTGTTTCCTCCTGCGAGGTGATTTATGACGCAACTTCAGCCCGGCGAGAAACGCCCCCTGTCCGACTTCATTTCCGGTATGCGCCTGCGGGTGCAGGTCACGCACGACCTGCCGCAGGCCGACGTGAGTGTGTTCGGCCTGGACGGCGACCGTCAGCTGCGTGACGACCGGTACTTCGTGTTCTACAACCAGCTCGTCAGCCCCGGCCGCGAGGTGACCCTGCACCTGGACGGGGGCCGCGCCACCTTCGACCTGGACCTCGCCGCCCTGCCGCCCGGGATAGAGCGGCTGGTGTTCGTGATCTCGCACGACAGCGCCCCCATGAGCCGCCTGGGGCAGCTGCGCCTGAGCGTGCAGGACCCGCAGGGCGCGGAGCGGGCCACCGTGGTTCTCGGCGGCGCCCAGTTCACGGCGGAGCGGGCCGTGATGATCGCGGAACTGTACCGGCACACCAGCGGGTGGCGACTGGGCAGCGTCGCGCAGGGCTTCCAGGGCGGACTGGACTCGCTGCTGGGGTACTTCGGCGGGCAGGTGGCCGGCGAGCCGGCGCCCGCACCGGCCAGCCCGCCCGTCGTTCCACCACCGGCGGCGCCTTTCGTCCCGACGCCTGCTCCGGCCCCCACGCCCGCGCCGGCCCCCACACCTGCTCCGGCCCCGGTGCCGCCCACCCCGCCTGCGCCCCCGGCAGACACCGGGCAGGGCAGCAGCGTCGCGGACTTCCTGCGCCGCAGCGCCGAGCAGGACCGGCCGGGCGACGTGTTCGAACTGGAAAGCAGCAAGATGCTGGAAGTCAAGGTCAACGGCCGCGTCTGGAGCAAGATCGGCGCGATGGTTGCGTACCGGGGCCGCCTGGAATTCAAACGGTCGAGCACCCTGCGTGACCTCGTGGGGGGCCTGCGGTCGGGCGGCGGGATGGGCGCGCTGCTGGGCGCGGCCATGCGCATGGGCAGCGGCGAGATGGGCCCCCTGGTCAGCATCGAGGGGCAGGGCGTGTGTTACCTCGCCGATCAGGGCAAGGAGATCTCGATCATCCGCCTGCAGGGCGACGCCCTGAACGTGAACGGCAAGGACCTGCTGGCCTTCGAGGACACCATCACGCACGAGATCACCATGCAGCGCTCGGTGGCGGGCATGGTGGCCGGCGGGATGTTCAGCGTGCAGGTACGCGGGCACGGTCTGGTCGCCATCCTGAGCCACGGCAAGCCCCTGACCCTGCGTGTCACGCCGAACGAACCGATCTTCACGGACCCGAACGCCACCATCGCCTGGAGTGAACATCTGCGCCCGGACCTGCGCGTCAACCAGGATCTGCGCTCCATGTTCGGACGGGGCGGCGGCGAAACCCTCCAGATGGCCTTCCAGGGAGACGGGTTCGTGGTCGTGCAACCGTACGAGGAAGCCTCGGCCATGGAGAACCTGCCCAGCCACTGAGTCTGGCCTCCACAGAACTGTCAAACACGATAGGCGGACCCATTCACAGGTCCGCCTATCGTGTTTGACGGGAGCCACTCTATCCATACATCTGCGCGGCGACCGGCCGGGCTCGCCCGATTTACTCGGCAGCTTTGGCGGAGCAGAGCAGGTAAAAGACTGAAAGGAACACTACCGATTTACTCGGTAGTTTGTTTTTGACTGTTCGGGGCGAATCGAGCGCAAATACCGCTCTAGAGGGACATTTTCGCCTTTTTTGAACCTGCCGAGTAAATCGGTAGTCGTGGCAGTAGCAGGCCCGATTTACTCGGCTTTTTGGGCAGGTTATCCACAGGCAAAGCCCGATTTACTCGGCAGGTTGGCATTTGGAAGGCGTGCGAGACCCCCGATTTACTCGGCTTTTTGGGCAGGTTATCCACAGGCAAAGCCCGATTTACTCGGCAGGTTCAGTGGTTGGTGAACCGGGTCAGAGCCCGATTTACTCGGCAGGTTCGTCTGCCAAAAGCCCGATTTACTCGGCAGAACTACCGATTTACTCGGCAGGTTCGGTAGAGTTATCCACAGAAAAAGCCCGATTTACTCGGCAGGTTCGATTGAAGAACGTCGTCTGGCACGCAGGTTGCCCCCGCTCCCTTGTTGTTGTTGTTAACAACATTTTTTTAATCTTTTAAAAACAAACAAAAACAACCAACAACAAGGGGACTCGAAACCGCCCTGATCTGTTGCTTCTTGCCGGCGCGACCTGGGTTCCTGAATCGGGTGTGACTGGCTGGTAGAGTGCGGACTGAGGACTTCCCGATATGCCACGCCCCCGCAAGAAAGTGACGGTCCCGCCCCAGCGTCCCGCTGAGATCACGCGCTTCGACGAGGCGAACTCCGCGCGCCTGGGTCTGATCTGCGTGCAGGAACGCATTCCCAGCGATTACACCCGCTGGGACCACGAGTGGACGGTCGAGGACCGCACCGCCCGCCTGACCTGCATCTCGCCCAGCGAGTACGGGGGCGTTCCGCACGGTCTGGACGGCGATTTCGCGACTACCCTGAATCTGATGTACCTCGAGCAGGGCTCACCGGATTCCGGCGAAGTGAACACCACTGCGTACCAGCTGCTCAGCAAGTCCGGTTTCCCGGACAGCGGCCAGTACTACCAGGCACTTCAGGAATCTCTGGACCGTCTCAAGGGCGCCACGTACGCCGCCAGTGAATCCTGGCGCGACAAACGCTACGACCGCTGGACGACCGTCAAGTTCAACATCATCGAACAGATCGACGCGGACACGGCGGGCGGTCTGACGTTCGGGTCGGGCACGCTGCTGCGCATCCGGCTGGCGCGGCCGGTGGTGCAGAGCCTGCGGGCGCAGTACGTCAAGCCGCTGGACATGACCTTCGTGCAGAGCCTCAACCGGTCCCTGACTCGTAGCCTGTACCGCATCCTGGACGCCCGCCGGTACGATCCGGTGCACCTGAGCGAACCGGTGACAGTCCTGCACATTCCGCTTCAGCAGTGGGCGCGGGAGTGCAAGCTGCTGGAGACCATGCCTGCCCGCATCAAACGCAACCTGGACGGCGCGCATCAGGAACTGATCGACCGGGGGTACCTGCGCAGCGTCACGTACGAGGGCACGCGACTGAGCACCGCCATCGTGTACGAATTCGGTGACGTGCAGGTCAATCCGCCGGCCCCCGAACCGAGCCTGCAGGTGATCGCGGACTCGCCGCTGGTCGAGGCGCTGTGCCGCGAGGGTGTGGTGTTACCCGTGGCGCGCAAGCTGGTGCACCAGTACGGCGAACTGCACGTCACGACCCGCCTGGAGGCCTTCCAGTCGCTGCTGAGTAGCGGGTACTCCCCCAAGAAACGCTCGGCGCTGCTGGTCGACGTGATCAAGGATGAGGACGGCAAGTACACGGCGGTGGTGCAGGGTCTGCCTGCCCTGACCGGGAAACTGGAAACGCAGACGCCGGTGGGAGAGCGGGCCAGTCGGACGAGGAAGGCGGCAGGTGCGCAGTCCACGGAACTCGACGAGTTGACCGAGCGGATGAATTCAGAGTTCAGTGCCCTGCCGCGCGACGAGCAGGCGGCGCGCGCCCTGACGCAGGTGCGGATGTTCGTGGGCCGTGAGCTGCGCGAACATCACCTGCGGGGCCTGATGGCCGCCATGCTGTCCGGTGAGGCCGACCCGCTGGAGGTGCAGCGGGAAGTGATCCGCGCGGCCAGTGAACTGCGCCTGCCGGAATTCGCCCAGCGGCTCCGCGAAACGCACGAGCCTGGGAACGGATAGTCGCGGATTCCTGAGCGTACGCTGGCCCTGTTAGGGTCTGTGCGGCGCTGTCAGGCCACTGGAGGGTCTTCCGGGGCCCAGGTTCGACAGGGTTGTCGGGATGGGGATTTGCAGGGGCTTTAACGGGCCTTACAGCGCCGCTCTGGTGAACTGAGGGTGGATATGAATTCACGTGTGTCGGCTGCGACCATCTCATCCCTCTTGCCAATGAGGCCTCAACCTCTCCCCTGCTTGTTACTGAAATCCATGCCTGGAACAGCGTTCGTCTGACTCGAACCGGCTGGCTGTGAGTGGGGATTGACACAGGGCGGGGTGGGTGCCACAGTGGTTTTGTAACCGCTTACATTCTTCGGGCCGCCGGGCCCGGATGTCCTTCCGATCTGGTGCACCGGGTTCCGGAAGGCGATGTTGTTCGCACTGTCTTTGTAACCGGTTACAAAAGAATCGAGTCCACCCATCCACACTCCCCTCCCCGCCAGGCGGCAAAGGTCGGCACAATCACTTCATGAATCCAGGCACCCGCACCACCATCGACGACATCGCCCGCGAAGCCGGCGTCAGCAAGGGCACGGTCAGCCGCGTCCTGAACGGTCACCCGACCGTCGCCGACCGCACCCGCGCCCGCGTGCAGGCCGTCATGGCCCGCCTGGACTACGCCCCCGACCCCGCTGCCCGCCACCTCAGCTGGCGCACCGGCCAGACCCTCGGCCTGTCCCTCGACCGCGACGACCCCATCCTGCACCCCTACCACGTCCTGCTGCGCCGCGCCCTGGAAAGCCAGACCGCCCCGCAGGGCGTGCAGCTCGTGGACCTGCGCGCCGACCTGACCCGCATGGCCCGGCTGCCCAGCGCCGTCCTGGTCATGCACGCCGTCGAGGGCGACCCCCGACCCGCGTACCTGCGTTCACGCGGCGTGCCCTGCGTCCTGATCGGGCATCAGCCCGGCGAGTTCTGGGTCGCGCCGGAGGACGTGGGCGGCGCCCGCCTCGCCACCGAACACCTGATCCGCGCCGGACACCACCAGCTGGCCTTCCTGGGCCGCGGCGACAGTCAGGTCGCCCAGGACCGCGAGCGCGGCTGCCGCGACAGCGCCCGCGCCGCCGGACTGGACGTGCAGGCCATCGCCAGCGACTTCACGGTTCTCGGCGGGTACCGCGCCGTCCGCCGCGCCTGGGAGACCGGCACGCGCTTCACCGGCCTGTTCGCCCAGAGCGACGAGAGCGCCGCCGGAGCCGTGGCCGCCCTCGAAGACCTGGGCGTGAACGTCCCCGGTCAGGTCAGCGTGGTGGGCTTCGACGGCCTGCCGGAACTGCCGATCCGCCAGACGCTCACCACCGTCGCGCAGGACATCCCCCGCATCGCCGCCACCGCCCTGGCCCTCGTGCAGGACGCCATCAGCGGCCAGCCCGCCAGGGGCGAATTCATTCCCGTGCAGCTTCTTCCCGGCGCGACCGTCGCGCCGCCCCCCGGAGGCACCCCATGAACGCACCCCGACTCACCCTGCTCGGCCTGACCCTCGCCGCCTGCGCCGCCCTGGGCAGCGCCCACGCGCAGACGACCATCAAGATCAACGGGTACGGCGGCACCGACCCCGCCGTGGTCGGCGACCTGATCAACCGCTTCGTGAAACCCGCCCTCGCCAAGGACCGCATCACGGTCGTGTACGAACCCCTGCAGGGCGACTACAACAAGTCCCTGACCACCCTGCTGGCCGCCGGGAACGCCGGGGACGTGTTCTACCTGCCGGCCGAGACGCTCGACGGGTTCGTCGCCACCGGCAAGGTCCTGCCGCTGAACGGCCTCGTGAACACCAGTCCGTTCATCAAGAGCCTGAACGCGGCCTTCACGCGCGGCGGACGCCTGTACGGCGTCGCCAAGGACTTCAACACCCTGACCCTGGTGTACAACCGCTCGCTGTTCGACGAGGCCGGCGTGAAGTACCCCGACGGCACCGACACGTGGGCGACCCTGCAGACCAAACTGACCACCCTGAAGCAGAAACTCGGGCCGGACTACGCCGGGATCTGCCTGCAACCCAACTGGGACCGCTTCGGGGCCTTCGCGTTCGCGACCGGCTGGACGCAGTTCGACAGCAAGGGCCGGACCAACCTCGCCGACCCGCGCTTCGCGGAAGCGTTCAATTTCTACACCGGACTGGCGCGCAACAAGGTCGGCATCCAGCCCAGCGAGGTCAGCGAAGGCTGGACCGGCGGCTGCCTGAAGACCGGGAAGGTCGCCGTGGGGATCGAGGGCAACTGGGTCGTGAACTTCCTGCGCGACAACGCCCCCAACCTGAAGTTCGGCACGGCCCTGATGCCGAAGAACACGAAGACCGGCCAGCGCGGCAACTTCCTGTACACCGTCGGCTGGGCCATCAACAGCGGCACGAAGAACCGCGCGGCGTCCCTGAAAGTCCTGAACATCCTGACCAGCCCGCAGGTGCAGCAGTACGTCCTGGAGCAGGGCCTCGCCATTCCCAGCCGCACCGCGCTGACCAGCAACGCGTACTTCAGGAAGACCGACCCCGGCGCGCAGAACAGCCGCCTCGTGTTCGACGGAGCCGACGACGGCAACGTCCGCGCCTTCACGTTCGGCCCGCAGGGTGCCGACTGGAGCAAACCCATCAACGAGGCGCTCGCCGCCGTCCTGAGCGGCCAGAAGAGTGCGTCCGACGCCCTGAAGAAGGCGCAGGCGGACATGAACACCTTCCAGAAACGCTGACCTCCGGGGCAATGATCCGGCGCGGCGGGAGGGCTCTCCCCTGCCCGCCGCGCCCTGCTTGCCGCGCCCCGCCCGTTCTTCTTCCTGTCCGGTCCCGGCCTTTCTCTGCCGGGTGCCGGTCCCCCCCTGGAGGGCCTGCCATGCTCCGACGAGGCCAGACGCCCGCCGCGCTGCTGTTTCTCGCGCCGTTCCTGATCACCACCGCCGTCTTCTTCTTCTACGCGTTCGGGCGGGCCATCTACTACTCGTTCACGGACTTCAACCTGTTCAACGATCCGCGCCTGATCGGCGTGAAACCGTACGCGGACGTGCTGGGCGACCCGTCGTTCCGGCGGGCGCTGGCGAACAGTCTGGTGTTCGCGGTCATCACCACGACCCTGCAGACCGTGGGCGCGCTGCTGATGGCCGTGGCGCTGAACACCCGCATCCGCGGCATGGGCTTTTTCCGTTCGGCGTGGTACATGCCGTCCATCACGAGCAGCGTGGTGATCACGCTGATCTTCCTGTGGCTGTTCCAGCGGCGCGGCGTGGCGAACTACCTGATCACGCAGTGGCAGGCGTTCCAGCCGCTGATCCTGACCTTTCTGGGCGTGCTGGCCGCCGCGCAGGTCGCGCAGGTGCTGTGGGAACGTTCGCGGCGACTGCCGGCCGGCTGGCTGGACCCGGCGCTGGCCGCCACGAGTGCGCTGCTGGCGGTGGCCGTGACGGCCGCGCTCGCCTGGACGGGCGTGGTCACGGCGCGTGAGGTGCCGCCCTTCGACTACCAGTACTTCGCGGATCGCTGGATCAGCGTGGGCGGCGTGCGCGTGCTGAGCGTGCCGATGCTGGTCGTGATCATCCAGAACACCTTCACGACCATTCCCACCCTGATGCTGTTCTTCCTGGCGGGGTTGCAGAACATTCCCGGCGCGCTGTACGAGGCGGCCGACATCGACGGCGCGACCCCCTGGCAGAAACTGACGCGGGTGACGGTGCCGATGCTGCGGCCCGTGACGTTCTACGTGATCACGGTCGGACTGATCGGGACCATGCAGATGTTCGATCAGGTGGCCGTGATCGGCAGCGCCGCGCCGGGCGACACGCTGATCACCCTGGCGTACTACGTGTACTCGAACACCTTCAAGGCCGGGGCCGCGCCCGTGAACATGGCGTCGGCCGGGGCGATCATCCTGGCGCTGATCATCCTGGTGATGGTGGCCGCGCAGCGCCGCTTCTTCCCGTCGGAGGCCCCATGACCGCCGCTCCCCCGCCTCCCGTCACGCCCGCCGTGCGGGAACGCTGGCTGGCCCGCCGCCGCTGGGCGCGCGCCGCGTGGCTGTACGCGTTCATGCTGGTCATGAGCTTCTTCTTCCTGGGGCCGTTCGTGACCGGCCTGCTCAGCAGCCTCAAGGACAACCCCAACGAGTACCCGCCCACCCTGAACATCCCGCAGCTGACGCCCGCCGTGATCGGGCGCGCCTGGGCGCAGGGCGTGCAGGGCAGCGGCGACGGCTGGCAGGGCGGCCTGCACCCGGGCCGGACCGTCACCTTCGAGGTGCAGGTGCAGTCCCCGCCCGGCGCGCCGCAGGCCCCCCCCGCCGTCACGCTGTTCCCGTACCAGCCGGTCAGTCTGGTCGCCGTGGCCCGGCAGGCGCAGGCGCGCGACTACGCCACCCTGGACACCCGCGAGGTGGCCCGCCGCGGCGACACCCGCACGTACCGCGTGACCGTCCGCAGCCCGCTGCTGACCCGCCAGACCGGCGAGACCGTCCGCGCCACCCTGACCGAACCCGACACGGACCTGCGCGCCCGCCTGGGCAACGGGCAGACCGTTCCCGTGCGCCTGGACACCCCGCAGGCGCAGGAACGGCAGTACGAACTGAACGCCGGGCAGACCGTGGAACTCACGCGCGGCCCCGCCGGGTACACCCTGCGCGGCCCGGTGTTCGAGCGCACGCCGCTGCAGGTGGACGTGCAGCGCGGCCAGAGCATCGTGGGCAGCACCCTGCCACCCAGCGACCGGCAGGACTTCGGGCGGTCCTTCGCGTTCCGGAACGTCACGCCGGGCGTGCTGGGGTACACCTTCAACAACTACCGCCGGGCGTTCCGGGAGACGGCGGACCCCGCCTCGGGCCGCAGCCTGTTCTTCTCGTGGGTGCTGAACTCGTTCCTGTACGCGTTCCTGCGGGTCGCGGCGGCCGTGGTGTTCTGCTCGCTGGCCGGGTACGCCCTGGCCCGCATGACCTTCCCGGGCCGCAACCTGATCTTCCTGGTGGCCGTGCTGTTCGTGCAGATGGTGCCCAGTCAGGTGAACCTGGTCAGCAATTACGTGCTGCTCAAGGACCTGGGCCTGCTGAACCTGTGGGGGCTGTGGCTCAACGGGCTGGTCGCGGCGGGCGGCGTGTTCCTGATGAAGCAGTTCTTCGAGGGCATGCCGCGCGAACTGGAGGAATCCGCCGCCATCGACGGCGCGGGGCCGCTCACGACCTTCTTCCGGGTGATGCTGCCGCAGGCCGGGCCGGCCCTGATCGCGCTGTCCATCACGCAGTTTCAGGGCGCCTGGAACGATTTTTTCTGGCCGCTGGTGATCCTGCGGGACAACGCCAGCTTCACGCTGACGGTGGGCCTGTCGAACTTCCGGGAACTGTACGGCGGGCAGGGCGATTACGGCCTGATCCTGGCCGGCGCGGTCCTGAGCGCCATTCCGGTGATCGTGCTGTTCGTGGTGTTCCAGCGGTACTTCGTGGACACCGGGGCCGACAGCGCCGTCAAGGGCTGACCGGCCCACCACTCCCCCATTCCTCCTGCACCTGTTCCTCCCCGCTCCGACTCTTCACCGAAGGATTCCCACCATGCTGAACACCCGCACCGTCCTGAAAGAAAATGACCTGTACCTCGTCGGGGACGCCCACTACCGCGTCGCGGACGGCGAGAGCGGCCTGTACCGCCGCGACACCCGCGTCCTGTCCCGCTACGAGTGGCGACTGGACGGCGAGACGCCCCAGACGCTCGCGCAGCACGAACACGGCCCGTACTGGCTGCACCAGCAGAGCGCGAACGCGAACGTGGGCTACACCATGCGCGTCGGCCTGCGCCGCGACCTGCAACTGACCGCCACCGAACTGCGCGACACGCTGCGCGTCACCCGCTACCTGGGAGACGGCCCGCACGAACTGCGGCTGCACCTGAACGCCGACTACCTGGACATGTTCGAGGTGCGCGGCTGGCCCGGCGAACTGGGCGCGCGGGACGTGCAGGTACGCCCCGGCCCGGATGGCGTGGACTTCGAGCATACCGCCCTGGACGGCCTGCACAGCCGCACCCGCGTTCAGACCAGCCCGCCCGCCCGCTGGGAGGACGGGGCGCTCGTCTGGACCCTCACGGACGCGCAGACGGACGTGCGCGTCAGCGTGTACCCCCTGCAGGGTGACGAGACGCCCACCCCCGGCGACCCGGACGCCCTGCACGCCGAGTACGCCCGCCTGACCGCCCAGGTCCGCGCGGACCTCACCCTGCCGGACCCGCAGGACCAGCGGATCCTGGAGCGCAGCGTCGCGGACCTGCGCAGCCTGAGCTTCGAGACCGCTTTCGGGGCGTTCCCGGCGGCGGGCCTGCCGTGGTTCGTCGCGCCGTTCGGGCGGGACTCCATGCTGATCGCCCTGATGGTCCACCGGCACCTGCCGCAGCTGGCGCTGACCGTCGCGCGCTTTCTCGCGGCGCACCAGGGGCAGCGGCACGACCCGGTCACGCTGGAGCAGCCGGGCAAGATCCTGCACGAGATGCGCGTCGGGGAACTGACGCGGCTGGGCCGCACGCCGCACCGGCCGTACTACGCGACCGCCGACGCCACGCCGCTGTTCGTGTGGCTGGTCGGGGAACTTGCGGAGGCGCACCCGGACCTCGCGCGGGAACTGAGGCCCCACTGGGAGGCGGCCCTGAACTGGCTGCTGACCGACGGCGACCCGGACGGGGACGGTTTCATCGAGTACACCCCGGACCCCGGCGGCATCACGAACGCCGTGTGGAAGGACAGCGGCGACAGCACCTTCACCGAGGACGGCCAGGACGTCAGTGGGCACGTGGCCGTCATCGAGGTGCAGGGCTACGCGTACGCCGCCTACCGCGCCGCCGCCCGCCTGTACCGCACGCTGGGCGAAGCGGAGCGCGCCCCCGAGTGGGAGGACCGCGCCGCGCAGCTTCAGCGGGCTTTCCAGCGGGCCTTCTGGTGGCCGGAACGCGGGTACTACGTGCACGGCCTGAACGGCGACAAGCGGCCCCTGCGGGTGCTGGTCAGCAACGCCGCGCACACCCTGTGTACCGGCATCATCGCCCCCGAATTCGCCGCGCAGGTCGCCCGCACCGCACTGGGCGCGGAACTCTGGAGCGGCTGGGGCATCCGCACGCTGGGCACGGGGGAACCACGGTTCAATCCGGTGTCGTACCACAACGGCAGCGTCTGGCCTCACGACACCGCCCTGGCCGCGCTGGGCATGGCCCGCCTGGGCCTGCACGCCGAGGCGGCGCAGGTGACCCGCGCGCTGTTCGACGCGGCCCGCGCCGCCCCGGACGGCCGCCTGAGCGAACTGTTCGCCGGCTTCCCCCGCGAGGACGGCACCCCGCCCGTCCCGTACCCCGCCGCGTGCCACCCGCAGGGCTGGGACGCCGCCATTCCACTCGCACTGGCCGGACTCCTGCAAACCCGCCGCGACTGACGCGGATTCCGGGTCTGTTGTGCACGGCCCGCCGGGTGGTGATCGCCTGGCGGGATGAGTGATACGGACTCCGATTGAAGGGGCTGCAACGACCCTTCAATCGGAGTCGGTATCAATCAGAGTCCGTGTGCCCGGGCAGCAGAGGCCGGGCAGTGACCGCCGGGAACTCAACCCGTCCCGGCGGTCACTGTTTTGTTGCGGCGTTCAGTTCGGGCTTCAGCCGAGCGAGATGGGGGCCTGCGGGCCGCAGCAGCCGCTGCCGGGCTCGCAAGCGTCGGTGCTGTCGGTGCTGTCGGTGCTGTCCGGGGCGGGCAGGCCGCAGAGTTCACCGGCCTTGCACTGCACGCCGGGGGTGCGCAGGTGCATGATCAGCCGTTCCGGTCGGCTTTCGAGGTGACTGACGTGGTACTGCAGGGCGGGCGCGCGGTCGTTGCCGTACTCGAAGCGCAGCTCGGCCCCGTCGCGCACGGGGATGTGCCGGACCACGCGGTCGTAGATGGCCAGGAACTTGCGGTTGGTCATGAATCCGGCCTGCGCCTCGGCCGCGGTGCCGTCCATCAGCTGGATGACGGTTTCCCGCCAGAGGTTGGCCTGTCCGCCGCAGTCCATCGCCTCGATGGTGACGGCCTTGACCTCGGTGACGTGGTACCCGGCGGGCACGAGCACCTCGCCGTTCAGCCAGAATTCCAGTGGGCGCTGGGGCTGGGCGCGCAGGTCGCCGATCAGGGCGGCGGTGGTCGTTCCGGTCAGGCCAGGGATCGACTGGTCGGTGGGCTGGGGCTGGGTGGTCTGGGTCATGGCGTTCTCCTGGGGGGTGGGGGCGGCTGGGGGTTCAGGCGGCGTCCTGGTGTGGCGCGGCGGCCAGCAGCGCGCCGATGGCGGTGCGGGCCAGGTGCAGTCCGTGGGCGCTGAGGGCGTAGTAGGTCCAGCGGCCGCGTTTCTGCGCGGTGACCAGTCCGGCCTCGACCAGCAGTTTCATGTGGTGGCTGGTGGTGGGCTGGCTGAGGCCCAGCATGGCCTGGACGTCGCAGGTGCACACGCCCTGCCCGGTCGAGCAGCAGGTGGCGTCGGCGGTCGCCAGGAAGTGCAGGGCCCGCAGGCGGTGCACGTCACCCAGCGCCCGGAACACGGCGGCCGTTCCATCGAAATCCATGGATGTATGGTCGCCGATTCATCGAAGAATGTCAATGCGTTCAGGGGAAGGGGGCAGTGTGTCCGGCCACCCCTCCCCCACCGCCGGGCCTACCCGCGCCCTGTGCGCAGCTGCGCCGCCTCCTTGACACCGTGGTACGCGTGCGCCTCCGCCCACCGGGCCGCCGCCTCGATGTTGTAGGGCACCCGCCGGAACGTGACGTTCCAGATCCCGTCCCCGCCCTCGAGCAGCACCCAGCGCGCCAGCGGAGAGCCGTCTTTCTGTCTGGAGACTGCTCCGGCGTTCACGACAGTCACGGGACCGATCTGGCGCACGTGCTCCAGGTGGGAGTGGCCCACGATGACCACGCGGGCATTCCCGACGTCCCCCAGGCGTTCCTGCACGAGGTCGTCACCGGCCCAGGCCCCCCCGTCGCGCAGCAGGTACGTCCAGGCGGAGTCCGGTTTGCCGTGCGCCGCCAGGATCTCGCCACCGGCCAGCGTGACCGAGGTGGGCAGGGCCGCGACCTCCGCTCCTGCGCCTGCGGGCAGCTGCTCATGCAGCCACGCCAGCATCCCGCGTTTCTCGGTGGTGTCCGTCAGCGGCTCACCCAGGCGCTCGTCGGTGTTGCCGCGCACCTCCAGCACCCCGAACTCCTCGCGCAGTGACCGCTGCAGCGCCCACGCGCCGGCCGGGTCCGCGCCGCCGAACAGGCCGTCACCCAGGTTGACCCAGGCGTCCGGCCGGTGGGTTTCGATATCCCTGGCCACCGCCTCCAGCGCGAAGCGGTTGCCGTGCACGTCCCCGAAGACCGCGACCCTCATGCGCGCGGCGCCACCCAGGCCTGAATGCGGGCTTCGATCTCGTCCCGCACGCGCCGGAACACCGCGAGGCGTTCCTCGTCGCTGCCGGTGGCGGCGGCCGGATCCTCGAAAGGCCAGTGCAGCCGGTACGTGGCGTTCGGGAAGATCGGGCAGTTCGCCTCCGCGCGGTCACACACCGTGATGACGTACGTGAAGTGCTCCGCGATCAGGGGTCTGACGCCCTTGGCCTGCAGGTGCCCGGTGGGCAGACCGGACTCCTGCAACACCTGCACGGTCAACGGGTTGACGCTGCCCGGCTCCAGCCCGGCCGACGTGACCGCGTAACGGCCGCCGCCGTGGTGTTCAAGCAGCACCTGGGCCAGCTGGGAACGGGCAGTGTTGCCGGTGCACAGGAACAGCACGCGGGGCAGGCGGGACGTGTCGGTCATACGGGGTCTCCTTCAGGCACGAATTTCTGGGCCTGCTGCGGTTGGGGTTCGACGGGCGTGGCGGGCGCGAGAAGGTGGTTGACGGCGACGGCGAGGGCCGCGCCGAGCAGCGGGGCGACCCAGTACAGCCAGTGGGCCGTCCAGATCCCGCTGGCCAGCGCCGGGCCGAAGGAGCGGGCGGGGTTCATGCTCGCCCCGGTGATCGGTCCGCCCATCGCGGCTTCCAGCGCGACCACGCCGCCCACCACCCAGGGCAGCCCGGAGCGCAGCGCGACCAGAAGCAGGAAGAAGGTCAGGATCAGTTCGAGGATGAACGCCTGGGGAAGGCTGCCGGCCGGGAGCGTCACGCCCAGGTTGCCTTTCAGGCCGAACAGGGCCAGCAGTGCGTATGCGGCCAGCGCCGCCCCGGTCAGCTGCGCCGCGACGTACGGCAGCACCCGCTCTCTCGGGAACTGCCGGGCGAGCGTCAGGGCGAAGGTCGCGGCCGGGTTGATGTGTGCGCCGCTGATCGGGGCCAGCGCCGCGATCACGGCCGTGACGGTCAGACCGAACACGGCCGCGACCCCGAGGTGGCCCAGGGCACCTGTCTGAGCCTGCACGACGGCGGCGCCGGGCCCGAAGAACACCAGGGCGAAGGTGCCCAGTCCTTCTGCCGTGACGGCGCGCACGAGGGGAACGCTCACGTCAGGCCACCGTGACGGCGGGGCTGTCCTCGTAGGTGGGCGGCGCGTCCCGGCCGTCTTTCAGGGCCTGCACGAACGCCTCGAACTGGACCCGCAGCTGATCGCGCACGGCCCGCCAGCGGTCCAGGCTGCCGCCCGACGGGTCCACGAAGGGGTAGTGGCGGCGGGTGGTCTGACCGGGGTACACGGGGCAGGCCTCGGCGGCGCTGTCGCACACGGTCACCACGTAATCGAAGTTCTGCGCGTCCGGCACGTCCCAGAGGGTCTTGCTGGTGTGGGTGCTCAGGTCCAGGCCCAGTTCGTTCATCACGGTGATCGCGTCGTCCTTGACGCGGGTGGCCTCGGTCCCGGCCGAGTGGACCTCCAGGTTCACGCCGAGGCGGCGGGCGGCGTCGCGGGTCAGGGCCTCGGCCATCTGCGAGCGGGCGGAGTTGTGGGTACACAGGATCAGGACACGGGTCACACGGTCACGTTAACATACCGATTTGGATTGATCTGTCAGGGCTGTGTGATCCGGCATCAGACTGACCAGCAGGTCGCCGCCCAGCCGGAACAGCGGCTCGCGGTTCAGGGCGTAGTAGGTGTTCTTCCCGCGCTGCTCGGACTCCACCAGTCCCGCCTCGCGCAGCACGCCGAGGTGATACGACACCTTCGACTGCGGCAGTTGCAGCAGGTCCTCGAGGTCGCACACGCAGCGCTCACCGGCCGCCAGGTGCCGTAACAACTCGAAGCGGGTGTCCTGGGCCAGGGCCTTGAGCTGATCAAGTACAGTCGGTGTGGCAGTGGAGATCACGCCGCCATCCTAGACCACCCGGCCGCGCTCCAGGGGAGCCCGCAGCCGAGCAGGATCCACCCACTCGCCCTCGGCGCCCGGCGCGAGCAGCAGTTTCACGCGCAGCTCGGGGTTCAGTTCGTACAGTCCGTGGGCGGCACGCTGCCAGAGCCGGCGGGCCGGGACGTAACTGCTGTTCACCTCGGCGCGCGCCAGCACATGATTGAAGTACGTGCGCTTGCGGCGGGCCTCGCGCCACACGTTGAACGGAAAGAACGCCAGGTTCAGTTGCAGGGTGTCCACGAAAAAACCCGTCTGCCGCTGACGCAACTCACGCGGCCCGAGATCCGGATGCACCAGCGGCGAGGTGTAGTGCGGCCACTGCGCCAGCATGACGCTCAGGAAGTAGAATTCCGCGCCGCCGGACGGCAGCCGCGTCAGGCGGTCACCGACCAGTACGTCCAGATGCGAGGGACGCACCCGTTCCCACAGCGGTCCCAGCTGCGTCCGGGCGTACTCCGGGTCCTGCATGGCCTGCTCCAGCGCCAGCATGTGCGGCGTGCGCCCGAACAGGTCCGTCTGGTTCAGGTCCGCGCCGCGCTCCAGCAGGGCATCCACCAGCGGCAGTTGCCCGTGCAGGGTGGCCAGTGCCAGCGGCGTCAGGTTCTCCTGCGTGCGGTGATCGACGCCGTAACGTTCCGTGTCGGCCAGCACCGCTTTCAGCTGACCCGTCTGGTAGGGCCGCCGGTACTTGTCCAGCACGGCCTGACGCTGCAACCGGCGGTCCTTGACGGCATTGCGCAGGTACGACTGGGCCGGCTTGATCTTCAGGTCCCGCAGCTCGCCCAGCAGTTCCGCGTCCAGGTTCAGCAGCGCGTAATCCGTGAGGTCACGCGCCTTTTTGGCGTCACCGGGATGCTGATGGACCTCCGCCTGCATCCGCGCCAGCACCGGCGGGGTCCAGACCTCCCACGGCACCGGTTTCCGCTGCAGGATCCGGCGGCGGATGTCGCTGGCCTGCTCCTTCTTGCCCTGCAATTCCAGCTTGCGGGCCTCGCGCTCCCAGTCGTCCCGGCTGGCGCGGCTGGCCCGTAACTGCTCGGCCTCGTCGCCCACCCCGACGCCCAGCAGGGACAGCAGCGGGTGGCCGGTATCCGACTCGATCAGGGTGACGCGGTTCACCGCGCGCGTGACCGCCACGTACAGGGCGTTCACGTAGAACTTGTAGATTTCCAGCGACTTGTCGGTCTTGTCCCGCGCGCGCGCGTAGTTCAACTCGTCCCGGTCCAGGTCGACCGGCGTGACGCCCTCCGTGATCTCCCGGAAGGTCTGCCGCGCGCCGCTGATGAAGTTGTGCAGGATGATGTTCGGGTACTCCAGCCCCTTGGCCTCATGCACACTGAAGATCAGGGGCGTCCCGAACGCCTTACGGGCCGCCGCCTTGTCTTCGTCGCGCAGCACCAGCACGGCGTACTCGGTACTCCCGCGAATCTGATCGTCGAGGTGCCGTTTCACGCGCGGGTCGTCCGGCAGGAACGTCACGCTGCCGGGCTCCTGCGCCACCGCCCGCACCAGGAAGTTGCTTTCCCGGTCGACGCTGCCGAACCGGGCGTGCTTGATCTTCAGCAGGTCGTTGGCGACCCGCGTCACCTGACCGGAATTCCGGAAGTTCGCCTGCAGCACGCTGATCTTCTGGCGTTCCGCCAGTTCCGGATCGCGGTACAGCAGCGTCTTGACCGCCGCCCAGGAGAAGAAGTTCGGGTGGACAATCTGGTTCGAGTCGCCGCACAGCAGAAACTGCCCCGGCGTCCGCAGGGTTCGCAGGATCAGCGCCAGTTGCGCCGCCGTCAGGTCCTGCACCTCGTCGACCACCACAAAATCGTAGGTCGGCGCCGCGTCCGGCAGGTACGCCGAGGCGAGCAGCGACGCGTCGAACAGCCCCGCGCCTTCCATCCAGGTCAGGTACTTGCTGAACAGGTCGTACACGGCGGGCCGCTGCTCGGCGGCGTAGATGCTCTGACGCACGCCCAGTTGCAGGTACGCCTCGCGGGACAGCGGGCCACCCGGAGCGCTGCTCAGCACCCCCCGGAACTCCTCGAACAGCTGGTGCGCGTCCGTGAACTTCAGGCCCGGCTGGCGCGCCGCCCAGTCCCGGACGTCCCCGAACGAGACTTCCCGCCCGGACGGGACGCGCATGGTCCGCAGGAAATCCGCGAACGACAGGAAATCCACCTCCTGCGCCTCGTTCTCGAAGCCGTGCGCGCCGTACAGTTCGCGCGCCCCCTGCGCCAGGTACGCCGAGAGCGTCACGTACAGCACCCGCCCCGGCACGTCCCGCAGTTTCTGCAGCGTCAGCGCCGTCTTCCCGCTTCCGGCCGACCCGACCAGAATCACCGGGGCGGGCGTGCGGTACACCACGTCCTGCGTGTCGTCGAACGAGATGACCTTATCCAGCAGGTGAAATTCACGGCGCGTCGGGTGCAGGTACCGCACGGGCGCCGCCTCCTGCGCCGCTCCGGCGACCGAGAAATCCGGCAGTTTCGCCTCGTCGATCACCGCGCCCCGCAGGAACCGGGACTTCTCGTAGGCATGCTGGTGAATGACTTCCAGCGCCAGACACACCGTTTCCTGCCCGCTGCGCACGAAGGTCAGCAGCAGGCGGTTGGTGTCGTCCAGTTTCGCGCGGTAGTACGGTCCCTGAGAGAGCTTCTTGACGTCCGGCGTCCGGAAGTCGTCCCGCTCGATGGCCTCCTGAACCTTCCCGAGCTGCCGGCGGACCCGGCTGACATCCAGATCACGGTAGAAAAGCAAACGCATGCCCGCAGGATACCGGCCTGCCGAAGCCGTTCAGTGCGGCGTCATGCGGCTTCCGTTTGTTTCGTTGACAGATCGGAACCCCACCGATCTGCCAACTCCACGTCCGGAACCCGCTTCGCTCCTACTCTGCGGGGCAGCTCTACGAGTCGCATCCGCTCGGATTGAAGGGTCTTTGCAGCCCATTCAATCGGAGTCCGTATCAGTCCACGCGCCCGGCCTGCGCGAGGGCGCGGTCGAGTTCGTGGCGGGTGGGCATGCTGGGCTGCGCGCCGTCCCGCGTGCACGCCAGCGAGGCCGCCAGAGCCGCGCGGCGCATGGCCCGTTCCAGCGATTGCCCCGCCCCCAGTCCCCCCGTCAGCACCCCCACGAAGGTATCCCCCGCTCCCGTCGTGTCCCGCACCGTGACCGGATGCGCCGCCACCTCGATCCGCTGATCGCCACTGACCGCCACACTCCCCGCCCCGCCCAGCGTCACGATCACCGTCCCCGGCCCCAGTGCCTGCGCCGCCCGCAGCTGTTCCATCCGCTCACCCGGTCCCACCAGCCCCGTCAATTCACCCTCGTTCACCACCAGCACGTTCACGTTCGCCAGCAGGTCCGCCGGAAGGGGTTCCTGCGGGGCGGGCGCGGCGTTGAGGACGACCGTCACCCCCCGTTCCCGCGCCGAGCGCGCGTACGCCTGCACGGTCGCCAGCGGCAGTTCCAGTTGCAGGATCAGGTGCGTGACGTCCGTGAAATCCGGCCCCCGCTGCGGGGTCAGGAGGGCGTTCGCGCCGGACGCCACGGCGATCACGTTCTCGCCGCTGTCAGCGACCGTGATGAACGCCGCACCGGTGGGGGCGTCCAGGGTCAGGGAGGTGTCCTGCACGCCGCTGGCACGCAGGGACTCCCGGAGCGGCGCGGCGTAGGGATCGTCACCGAGGGCGCCGAAGAAGCGGGTGGGATGGCCGCTGCGGCCGCAGGCGACCGCCTGATTGGCGCCCTTCCCGCCGGGGGCGGTGGTGAAGGCCGGGCCGAGGACCGTCTCGCCGGGGCGGGGCAGGTGGGAGACGCGGGTGATGAAGTCCAGGTTGGCACTGCCGGCAACGAGAATCACACAGACCTCCGGTTGGGGCCAGCTTCCGTGTGCAGTGGCCCCCGCCCAGCCTAGCAAGCTGAGCCGCGCGACAGACCTGCCGCTTCCGTTCCGTGCAGACTGGGTGGATGGTCCGACACTCCTCACGCTTTCTGTTCCTGCGTCCCCTGCTGCTGTGCGTGATCCTGTGGGCCGGGGCGGGTCTGGCCGGGGCGCAGCGCGTGGTGGCGCATCTGCCGGACCCGGCGGTCTCGCTGACCATGACCGGCGACCTTCACGCCCTGACCCGCGCGGGCGAGCTGTGGAATCTGGCGGGCACACCGGTCCGCCTCGCGGCCGGGCTGTCCACCGACGCGCCCCTGACCAGCTGCGCGGGGCAGGTGGCTGCCACGCTGCGTGGCGGGCAGCTGTGGTGGGGCCAGCGCCGGGCCGCCGGGAACCTGAGTGTCAGCGCCGGGACGCTCTGCACGCCGTCAGGCGAGTTGCTGGCGATCAGCCGCGCGGGCGAGGCCCTGCTGATCAGCCGCGCCGGAACCGTGTCGCGGCGCGTACCGGTCGCGGGCCTGCCGGACGCCCGCCCTCACCTGGCGGACCTGAACGGCGACGGTCGGCCCTGGGTGGTACTGCTGACCCGTCCGACCACCCGCTACGCGCACGGGGTGCTGGGTGACGCCGTGGAAGCGGCCGGACTCGTCGCGCTGGATCCCGTCTCGCTGGCCGTGCGGGCCACCCTGACCCTGCCCGCCCCGCTGGTGTTCGAGGACTGGGAGGCGCGCCCACTGCGCGTGGCGGGGCGGGACGTGCTGGCGGTGGTGCGCGCCTCCCCGCAGGGAGGCGGGGCGCTGACAGTCGTCGGCCTTCAGGGCGGGACGCTGCGGGTACTGGCGGCCGGGCCGGATTTCGGACGCGGTGGCCGCTGGCTGGCCCCCCTGACGGACGGCGCCGACCTGTACGCCGTGCATACCCCCCACCTGGGCGGCGCGCTGCACCGCTACGCGCTGACCGGCACGCGCCTGACGGCCACGCCCGTGGCCGGGGCGCCCCTGGTCAGCAACCACCGGCTGGGCGAGCGTCTGGTCACCGGGGGCGTCTGGCAGGGAGGCGTGTGGCTCGGCACGCAGGAGCAGACGCGCACCCTCGGGCCGGACGGGCTGACGCTCCCGGCCGCTCCGTCCTCGGCAGTCCTGGCCTCGGCGCGGGGCGCCTTCCTGGGCACGCAGGACGGGCGGGTCTGGCAGCTGCCCGACCGGCAGGCGCCGTAACGTCACCTGCCATCCCACGGCGGCGGCGTTTCTGCCACGCTGTCCGTGGGGCCCTTTCCTGCCGTGACTGCCGCCGCGCCGCCCGGCCCGGCCAGTCCCGGCCTCTTCCTGCGCGCCCCACCGGAGTCCGTTCATGACCGAGTCCCGCCCGCCTGCCGTCGAACTACGCATCTACCCGGACTTCAGTGAGGTCCGCACCCTCGTCCAGAGTGAGGCCGACCGGCTGGAACTGACGTTCCCGGCGACCACCTGGGCGTCGGTGGATACCGAGTCCATCACCCTGATCGGCCTGCCGTACGCCAGCAAGACCGTGGTGGCCCGCGAGAGCTGGCTGACCGCCTTCGAGGGGCGGCGCGTCGGGCTGCGCACCCCGCACGGCACCGAGGAGGTCACGCTGATCCGCGCCGACGATCTGGTCGTGCAGAACGCGAACGGCGCGTACTTTCACGCGTCGCAGCAGGACCTGCTCCTGCCCGAGGCGCCGCCACCGCAGGGGCAGCGGGGCGTGGTGAGCCTGAGTTTCGCCCTGCGCGGGCCGGGCGAGGGCGTCCTGACCTACCTGACCCGGTCCCTGACCTGGTCCGCGCAGTACCAGCTGGACATCGACGGACAGGGGGGCGGCGTCCTGCGCGCCGACGCGACCCTGCACAACCGCGGGGACCTGCCGCTGGAACCGGAAGTCCTGACGCTCGTGGCCGGAGAGGTGCGCCGCCACCGGTCCACGCGCGGATTCAGGTCCCTGGGTGACGGAGTCATGCACTTCGCCCAGCACGCCTCACCCACCTGGGAGGATCCGGAGGACGCCCCGGAGATCGCGGGTCTGTACCGGTATCAACTGCTGAACCCGCCCCGGCTGGCCGGCGGGTCGGACGTCACGGTGCCGTTCGAGGATGTGCCGCTGCGCCGCACCCGCCTGACGAACGTCGCGTCGCTCGGCATGTCGTTCGCCAGCGAGCAGCGGGGCGTCTTCCAGCGGCGCTACAGCCTGGTGCCGGAACGGCCGCTGCTGGAGGCCAGGGTCACGGTCCGGGACCAGGGGTACCTGGTCGGGCAGCGGCGGGTCGGGGAAACGGCGGCCGGACAGGAGGTGGAATTCACGCTGGGCCAGGACCCGAACGTGACCTACCACCGGACCGTGACGCTCCTGAGCAGCGCGCTCACGCAGGACGTGGACCGCCACGGCAAAGCGGTCACGCGCACCGTACAGGAGTACCGGGTGACGTACCGGCTGCGCAACGCCGGCCGGCGACCGGTCGAGTTCGAGGTGACCGAGCGGACGGGTTACCTGACCCTCCTCAACGTGAGCGGACCAGCCGGGGATCAGTTCGAGCGTCAGACGGATACCGTGGCGTTCCGCGGCGCGCTCCCCCCGACCGGCGACACGACCGTCGAGTTCGAGGTGACGGTCAGGGAGGACTGACCGACGGGACTGCCAGCCGGGGCGGCAGGCTGCCGACTGCTCTACCCTGAACGCATGACCCGTTCCCCTGCCGACCCCCTGTCCGACTTTCCCCTGCCGGCGTTCACGGACGACCTGACGCGCCTGATGGCGCAGCGCGGAGTGACGTCCGTGGCCGCCCGTCCGGACCTCCCGGCCGGTCAGACGGCCCTGCTGGGCCTGACCGAACAGGACGTGTTCACGACCCAGGACCTCGCCTTCGCGTTCATGGGTGGGGCGGACCACCGCGCGGCCGCCGAGGCGTACCGGGTGGACGCCTCCGCCTTCCAGGCGACCGCCGGCCGGCGCGACCAGGAGGACGCCGCGCAGTTCGCCCGCGCGACCGGCGACCTGTTCGACCGCTACGGGGTGATGGCGCTGGAATTCCCGGCCGGGGCGTTCCTGGGCTTCCGCAGCACCCCGCAGGGCATGCGTTTCATGGTGGACGGCGTGGGGTTGACACTGCGCGGCTCGCCCCGCCCGGCCTGACCACGCGGTCCGGCGCCTGCCAGGGCGGCACCTGCGGCCTCCGGCGCCGCCCGTGGCCTCTATGCTGGGCCGGATGCCTGACGCCCCGCTGCGCACCGACCTGATCCGCCACTTCCGACTGGGGAAGCATTCCCTGCACGGCCCCGCGCACTGGGCGCGGGTGCAGGCGCACGCGGAGCGGCTGGCACTGGCGTCCGGCGGGGACGTGACGGTGGCGCGTTATTTTGCCTGGTTCCATGACGCCGAGCGCCTCGACGAGTCCTACGACCTCGGTCACGGAGCGCGCGCGGCGGCCCTCGTCCGGGCGTGGCGCGGCCGCCTGCCCCTCTCGGACGCGCAGGTGGACCTGCTGGCGCGCACCTGCGAACGCCACGAGCTGGGTGAGGTCAGCCGAGACCCCACCATCGGCGCGTGCTGGGACGCCGACCGCCTGGAACTGACGCGCGTGGGCATGCAGCCCGACGCACGGTACATGAGCACCGCCGCCGGAAAGGCAGAAACGCTCACCGTGACCATCTGAACCCGCGTGACCCGCGCCCCGGCTGGCCCGACCCGGCTGGCGCGGTTCAGCTGTCGCGGTTCAACCAGGGAATGACCAGCCCGTCGTCCGCCGGGTCCGGCCGGTCCGGGGCGGGGGCCTTCCGGGCGGCGGGAGGTTGCAGCGGCGTGGCCCCCGGCACGGCGGGCGGTGTGGCGGGCGCGGGGGACCGGTCCGTCAGCGAGCGGTCCCCACCGGGACGCAGGCTGCGCAGGTAACGGTCCTCGGCCCCCAGGCGGGCACGGCTGTCTTCCAGGCGTCCGGTCACGAGTTCGGTCGCCAGTGCGTCCACGGCTTCCTGCAGCGCCCGTACGGCCCGCTCGATCTCGTTCTCGACGGCCCGCAGGGACGGTTCCTGCGCGGCCAGCAGATTCAGGGCACTCAGGCGGCCGCGCTGCTCTTCCAGATCCCGGGCCTCCTTCAGGATGCGGGCGTGCGTCTCGAGCAGCTGGCCGTGCCGGACGCGCAGGCGCGTGGCCGTCACATCCAGTGGCGCGGCGGGGCGCAGGTCCTGGGCGATCAGGTCGAGGCGGCGACGCAGGTCCTGAAGCATGCGTGCCGTCACCGCGCCCGGTTGCGCCGGACTGGCCGGAGTGTCTGGCGTGGCGCGGATCGTCGGTGGCGCGGGCTCGGCTGGTCCCAGCAGCGCCTGCCACGCCCGCTGGAAGCGTGTCAGGACGGAATCCTGCGTCGCTTCTGCGGTCGGGGAGGGTGCGGCGGGCGGTGGGCTGCCGGGCGGGGTGGCGGCCCCCGTCGGCCGCGTGACGGAAGTGGGAGGCGGGGGCGGTGCGGCTGGCTGTGCAGCGGGCGGAGGTGCAGGGTTCGTTCCCGCAGCGACCGGGGGCACTGCCCCTGCGGCCGGGCCGGGTCGCGACTGGTCGGGGGATACGGCGGGCGGTGATACCGGGACGGGCGGGGGGCGCAGGGACGCGGCAGGAACACCGAGCAGGGTGGCCGCGCCCTCCGGGCCGCCGCGGGTTTCCTCGCCCTGCACGCGCATCCGCCAGCGGCGGTCGTGCAGGTACAGCTCGCACAGCAGCAGGGTGCGCTCCCGGTCGGCGGGACCGCTGGCGGCCGGAACAGTCAGGTCAGCTGCGGCCGGGGACGCGTTCAGGCTGGCGAGGGTCAGCGTGCCGGTCCAGCCGGCTCGGCCACGCCACGAGCAGCCGACCACCAGGCGGGTCACGTCGGCCACCGGGGCGTGGCCGAGCCGGATCTCGGCGGTGCCAGGGCCGGTGCGGGCCAGTTGGGTAGGAGCCGGCCGGGAGCCGGAAGGGCCAGCGGCCATGATCCACAGGTGCGTGCCACTGGGCGCGCGTCCCAGGTGCAGGTTCAGGGATTCCAGTCCGGTGGGTCCGAACTGTCGGCGGATATCCAGGCGTTCCCCTGAGATGAGTTGATGCATCGGTGGCCCTCCCTCTTGCGGACTCCATGATGCCAGGGAGACCCACAGGAGGGTGAGGCATCTGGGACACCATCCCGAATCACACATCTGTCTAGACAAAAGGCGCAGAAAATCCGACTCCCCAACTTTGGCCTGAGAGGTTCCAGAAAGGGCCTCTGGACCGTTCTCCGGAGTGGGAGTCGAGAAAAGACACCGTGGGGCCTTGTAGACCCCTTAGGGAGCCCGGAAAGGATATCGACCTCGCAGTGTCTTCACCATAAGGGCCCGAAGGGTGCGTCCGGGGGCATTCTGATCGGATGGACAGGCCAGGTGGATGACTTCGCCGTTCATCTGCGGACTGCGGACGCTGATGATGATCTTTTTCTTTGAGAAAAGATTTTAAAAGATATTTGATGATCATCATCAAGGGCGGGCGGCCAGGAGCGACAAACACGGCGTTTTTGGGTTTTTTCGCCTGAGTTGTCCGGTAGTTTGGAGTGCAAATCGCCTGAGTTGTCCGGTACTTTCTGCCCGAATCGCCTGAGTTGTCCGGTAGTTCGGGGTGCAAATCGCCTGAGTTGTCCGGTAGTTGGAACGGTCAAATCGCCTGAGTTGTCCGGTACTTTCTGCCCGAATCGCCTGAGTTGTCCGGTAGTCGAGATAGCCGAATCGCCTGAGTTGTCCGGTAGTCTCCTCTTCAAATCGCCTGAGTTGTCCGGTACTTTCTGCCCCAATCGCCTGAGATGTCCGGTAGTCTGCCGCGACATTCTGCAAGGGGTGATATTCCTCGTCCGGGACGTCGCCAAACGCTTCTGGAGCCGATTCAATCGCCTGAGTTGTCCGGTAGTGCTTGTCCCGAATCGCCTGAGTTGTCCGGTATAGCGTCCAGGACAGCTGTGGGCGTATGATGAAGGGTATTACCCACAGGAGGACCGAGGGTTGACGCGAAAAAAGCGCCCGGAGAAACCAGCCCCCACTCCCCTGCCCGATGTCAGCCGGATCGAGGAAGCGAACGTCAGTCGCCTGGGCCTGATCAGCATTCAGGAACGGGTGCCGGACTCCTTCTCCTCCTGGACGGTGGATTTCAAGGTGGACGGACGTCCCGCCCGGCTCACCTGCGACGCCATGCCCAAGTACGGCGGCGTCCCGCACGGGCTGGACGGCGACATCGCCACCGCCCTGATCGACCTGTACGTCGAGACCGGCTGCCCCGCCGACGGCCTGCTGAACACCAGCGCCTACCAGATTCTCAAACGCGCCGGCCTGGACGACTCGGGCCGCTACTACCAGAACCTGCGCCAGACGCTGTTCCGGCTGCGAACCGCCACCTACACCGCCTCGGAAGCGTGGCGGGACCACCGGCGCGGGAACTGGACGACCGTCACCTTCAACTACCTCGAGGGTCTGGAATTCACCAGCGGAGACGAGGACCTGGGCCTGAGCCGCAGCAGCACCCTCAAGATCCGGCTGGCCGAACCCATCGTGCGGTCCATCCGCTCGCAGTACACCAAGCCCCTCGACCTGGAATTCCTGACCAGCCTCGACCGGCCCCTGACCCGCGCGCTGTACCGCCTGCTGGACGCCCGCCGGTACCCGCCGGAGGACCCCACCGTGCCACTGCCGAGCTTCACGGTGAACCTGATGGACTGGGCCGAGGCCTGCAAGATCGTCGATCAGCGCAGCAACAAGATCCGCGCGACCCTGCAGGGAGCCCACGAGGAACTGATGGAACGGCGGTACCTGAGCGGCGTGGAGTACGAGGGCCGGGGCCGCACCCAGAAACTCACGTACCGGTTCGCAGGAACGGGTGAAGCCCAGCCGGACCAGCCGGCAGCCGCGCTGGCCCTCACCGAGGAACTGCGGCGCCACCGGGTGTCGCTGGCGGTCGCGCAGCGCCTGATCGAGGAGTTCGGGGAGGCGCACGTGCAGGCGCGTCTGGAGAAGTTCCAGCGGCTGGTCAGCGCCGGGTACCGCGTGCGCAGCCGCTCGGCGCTGCTGGTAGACGTCATCCGCGATCAGGAAGGCAAGTACCCCGACGGTCCGTACCCGGGCGGCGCGGTCACCACCCCGGCCGCGAACGCCCCTGTGGGCGACGCGAAAGGCGCCGGGCGCGCCTCGTACATGCCCACCCTGGCCGAGGCCGTGGACGGACCGCAGCCCTTGGAGGCGCAGGTGGATTCGGCCCTGAAGACCCTGCAGTTCCTGCTGCGCGAACGCCTGAGCGTCAGCGAGTACGCCCTGCTGCGCATGGGCCTGATCGTGGGCCGTCCCGACCCGCTCGAGGCGACCCGCGCCGCCTCGAAAGCCAAGGTGGACGGCACCCTGGACGCCTACACGGCCGACCTGCTGCTCCTGCTGGGCGAACTGCGCGCCCAGGTTTGACGGCAGCATTCAGACGTAGAGCGATCATCTGCCAACCGCTGTGATCTCCGCCGTCAGAAGCGGTCGATGACGGTCACGCCGACGCCCGTGAAGGTGTCCATGCCCGCCAGTGCCTGCGCGGCCCCGGCGAGGTCGATGCGCGCCCCGATCAGCGCCGCCGGGTTCAGCTGACCCCGCTCGATCAGGCCCAGCATCTGCGGGTAGGTGTGGGCGGCCATGCCGTGGCTGCCGAGCAGTTCCAGTTCCCGCGCGATCACGCGGTCCATCGGGACGGCGGGCCGGGACTGACCGGCCAGCAGCAGGCCCACCTGCACGTGCCGGCCGCGCGTCCGCAGGCACAGCACCGAGTTGACCAGCGTCTGCGGGTGCCCCAGGGCGTCCAGGGAAAGGTGCGCGCCGCCGCCGGTCAGGTCCGCCACTGCGACCGGCACGTCCGGGGTGCGCGTGGCGTTCAGGGTGTGTTCGGCGCCGAGGCGGGCAGCCAGGGCCAGTTTCGAATCGTCGATGTCGATGGCGATCACGCGTGCGCCCAGGCTGAGCGCGATCTGCACGGCGGACAGACCCACGCCGCCGCAGCCGTGCACGGCCACCCATTCCCCGCCGCGCACGCGGCCCTGTTGCGACACGGCGCGGAAGGCCGTGGAGTACCGGCATCCGAGGCTGGCGGCCGTGACGAAATCCAGGCGGTCCGGCAGGCGCACGAGGTTCTGGTCGGCGTACCCCAGAGCCACCAGCGGCGCGAACGATCCCCAGTGCGTGAAGCCCGGCTGGAACTGCGCGTGGCATACCTGCTGATCCCCGGCGCGGCAGGGGCCGCAGCGGCCGCAGCCGGCCACGAACGGCACCGTGACCCTCTCCCCCACCCGGAAGGCCGTAACGTTCCGCCCCACCGCGACGACCGTGCCGGCCAGTTCGTGGCCCGGGACGTGCGGCAGGCGGATGTCCGGATCGTGGCCCATCCAGCCGTGCCAGTCGCTGCGGCACACGCCGCTCGCGCCGACCTGGACGACCACCCCGTCGGGCGTGGGTTCCGGGTCGGGAACCGTCTGGATGGTGGGAAGCACTCCGAATTCTTCGTACATCAGGGCGCGCATGCCGCCCACCGTAGCAGGCCGCTGAGGCGCCCGAGCGGGCCGGTCAATCGCCTGTGTTGTCCGGTAGTGCCCGGTCGGACGGCCGCCCGAGCTGCTGACTGACCTGCTGCCCGATCTGCCACGCCACGCTGCTGGGCGACAGGCCGCCGGGGTGCATCACGTACGGCACGCCGCGCGCGCGGGCCACGTCCCGCAGGGTGTTGTGGGCGTGCGCCATCCAGCGGATCGCCAGGATCACGACGGCGGTGTCCGGCGTCACGTGCGCCTGCGCGTGCGTGCCGTGCGCGTACTCGGCGCTGCCGATCCAGTCCAGGTCGCTCAGCTCGAAGGCGGCGCACAGGGCGGCGCGGTGCGGTGCGCTGGGAACCCCGCCCAGCAGCACCACCCGCCGTCCGCGCAGGTGCTCCCGGACGCTCAGGACGTGCGCGGGCCAGTCCGGTCCGTCCGGGGGAGCGGTCGCGGCGCCGGAACTGGAGACAGAGGCTGGTCTGGCCGCCGGGAGGTCTGCCACCCCTTCCTCCAGGTCTGCCGTCTTCGGCGCCGGTGGCGCGGCCAGGGCCTGCGCCTGCGCGCGGGCGTCCGGCAGGAGCCGCAGCAGCGCCCCGTGAAAGGCGTTCAGGGCGGCCGGGTCCATCGGCAGGGCGCGCAGCGGCCCGAACTCACCCAGGTAGCCTTCCAGGAACGCCTGATCCGGCAGGCGCAGGCCCGCGCGGCGCACGCTGGCGAGCAGGTTCCCGCCGGCCAGCGCGATCAGGCGACGGACCTCGGGCCCCCAGGTGTCCCAGAAGGGCGTGCCGCGCAGCGCCAGCAACTCCAGCGGCAGGGCGGCGCGTCCCAGGTGCCCGTGCAGCGGCACGGACGTGAACCGTTCCGGCTGCGTGCGTTCCCAGCCCCACAGCGGGTCCACGCCCGACACCTGCGCGGCCAGCTGCACCATCGGCGGGAGGCGCAGGCCCGGCGCGCGCGCGGTACTCGTCAGGCCCTGCAGGCTCAGCAGCAGCAGCCGGGCGCGCAGGTCCGGGTCCCGGTCGGGCGTCACGCCGCGCGACAGGTCATCGTCCAGGTCGTTCAGGGCGTCCCACAGGGCGTTCAGGTGCTCCTGAGCGCCGGGCGTGACCGGCCGCAGGCGACCGAAACGCAGGGCGCGCAGCGTGCGCCGCGCCGCGAGCACCTGACCGCTCAGGTCGCCGCTCGCCTGCCGACGTTCCCGCTGCGCGAGCAGCAGGTCCGGGCGGCCCAGTTCCGCGTGCAGCGCGGCGTGCAGTTCCAGCAGGTGCGCGGTGGCGGGCGTGGGTTCCTGCGCGTGCAGGGCGCGCAGCAGCACCAGCGCCCGGTCGAGTGCTGGGATCAGCGGCAGGTCCTCGAGCCGGTCGCGGCCGCACACGAACAGCATCAGCAGCGCGGCGTTACGTTCACCTTCACGTTCACCCAGCGCCAGCTGTTGCAGTGCCTGCCCCGTCCCGTGGCGACTGGGGACCAGGGTGGCGGGCGGAGTCAGCGCCGCGCGCAGCGGCGTCAGCGGGTCGCGCAGCGGCGCCGGGCGGCGCACGCCCGCCCAGGTCAGGCGGGCCTCGCCGCGCTCGCCGACCGTCACGCCGGCGGCGAGCGCGGCGTCCAGCGTCAGGGTGATCATGGCGGCGTCCTCGTCGGCCAGCAGCGGCACGCCCTCCAGCCACGCGTACCCGGCCGGGCCGGCGATGGCGGCGATCCGGTCGGCCCAGCGCGCCTCGTCCGGGCATACCAGCGTCAGCGTCTGCGCCAGGTCGCTCAGGCGTTCGAGCAGCGTCCGGTCCGGCGCGGCCGCGTACCCTTCCAGGCCCGTCACGAGCGCCTGCCCCAGCGCCACGGCCCGGATCAGGTCGGCCTGCGCGTCCACGCTGAGCGACTCGTCCTGCTCGGCACGGTCCATCATGGCGTCCAGCCGCGCCGTGAGGGTGCCCAGCGCGCCGCGCAGCAGCGCCGGGTGCGCGCACAGTCCGCCCGGCGGGTCCGGCGCGAACGTCTCCGGTGCCTGCACGCGCAGCGTGGATGCCGGGCCGGGCAGGGACCGTCCGTCGGGAGTGCGTAACCGGACCATACCCCTCCAGTGTCGCCGATCCCCCAGGCGAACGCATCCACGGACGCCCGGGTGTGGTCGCCGCGCCGGGCGGCGCGTCCCTGTTCAGGGCAGGGTGTTGCCGGCGGCCAGCAGGATGGCGTACCAGTCCTCGCGGGTCAGGTGCACGTCGGCGGCCCGCACGCAGTCGCCCAGTCGTTCCAGGTTGGTGGTGCCGGTCACGGGCTGCATGTGGGCCGGGTGGCGCAGCAGCCACGCCATGGCGACCGTCGTGGTATTCACGCCGTACCGCTCGGCGATTCCGGCGAGGGTCGCGTTCAGTTCCGGGAATTTCGGGTGGTCCAGGAACACGCCCTCGAAGAATCCGAACTGGAACGGCGACCAGGGCTGCACGGTGATGTCGTGCAGGCGGCAGTAGTCGAGGACGCCCCCGTCGCGGTTCACGGCCGCGTCGTTTTCCATGTTCACGTTGAATCCGGCGGTGATCATGGTGGCGTTCGTGATGCTCAGCTGCAACTGGTTGGCGACGAGCGGCTGCCGGACGCTCTTTTTCAGCAGTTCGATCTGTCGGGGGTTCTGGTTGGACACCCCGAAGTGCCGGACCTTGCCCTCGCGTTCCAGCTGGTCGAAGGCGGCGGCGACCTCGTCGGGTTCCACCAGCGCGTCCGGGCGGTGCAGCAGCAGCACGTCCAGGTACTCGGTGCGCAGGCGGCCCAGGATGGCGTCCACGGACGCCAGGATGTGCTCGCGGCTGAAGTCGAACATGCCGGGCCGGATGCCGCACTTGCTCTGCAGGATCAGGCGTTCGCGCACGCTGGAACTCATGCCCACGGCGTCCGCGAAGACGGACTCGCACTCGCCGCCGCCGTAGATGTCGGCGTGGTCGAAGAAGTTGGCGCCCAGGTCCAGGGCGCCCTGGACGAAGCGCTGCGCCTGGGCGGCGTCCAGCGAGTTCAGACGCATGCAGCCCACCGCGACCACGGGAACCTGAAGGGTGCTGTTACCAAGGGGAATCGAACGCATGAAGACCTCCGGCGGAAAAAGGGTGAAGGGGACAGGCAGGAACTCGTCCGGGGCCGTCACGGCCCCCACGGACGCTGATCTTACTGCGCGGCGGGTTCCGGCACGCCCCGCTCGCGCCCGCCCCGCCTAGTGCGCTACGGTACGGACACCCAGAACCGTTGCCCGCCCCTGCCCGGCCCCCCACGGCCCTTTCCCGGAGGTTCCATGACGCACCCTTCCCTGCCCGCCGCTCCCGGTGACGTGCCTGAGGCGCACGAACGCCTGTTCACCATCGAGGCCACCCCCGTGAAGTTCGGCCCCGGCGCGGCGCTGGACGCCGGCTGGGAACTGAAACGGCTGGGGGCGCGGCACGTGTTCGTGGTCGTGGACCCGGCTGTGCTGGCGCTGGGCGTGGCGGGACCGTCCCTGGCGTCCCTGGACGCCGCCGGGTTGCAGGTGACGCTGTTCAGTGACGTGGAGACCGAGCCGTCCATCGCGGCGGTCGAGCGGGCCGTGCAGGCCGCCCGGGCGGCCGGGGCCGACAGTTTCGCCGCCATCGGGGGCGGCAGCGCCATCGATACCGCCAAGGTCGCCAACCTGCTGTGCACGCACGGCGGTCAGATCATGGACTACGTGAACCCCCCGGTCGGCGCGGGCCGGCGGCCACCGTCACCGCTGCGGCCGTTCCTGGCGGTGCCGACCACGGCCGGCAGCGGGTCCGAGGCGACGACCGTCGCGATCCTGGATCTGCCGGAACGGCACATCAAGACCGGCATCAGCCACCGCCTGCTGCGGCCGTCGCAGGCGCTCGTGGACCCGGAACTGAGCCGCAGCGCGCCACCCGCCGTGATCGCCGCCGCCGGACTGGACGTCGTGTGTCACGCGGCCGAGAGTTTCCTGAGCCGCCCGTACACCAGCCGCCCGCGCCCCGCCACACCCGACGAGCGGCCTCCCTACCAGGGCAGCAACCCGGTGGCGGACCTCTGGTCGGCGCAGGCGCTGCGGTACGGCGGGGAGTTCCTGCGCCGCGCCGTGCAGGGCGACACCGAGGCGCGCGGGTTCATGATGCTGAGCGCCACCATGGCCGGTGTGGGCTTCGGGTCGGCCGGTGTACACATCCCGCACGCCTGCGCGTACCCCATCGCGGGGTTGCGGCACACCTACCGCGATCCCGGTTACCCCGGCGAGAAGCCCTTCGTGCCGCACGGGTTCTCCGTGATCGTCACCTCGGCCGCCGCGTTCCGCTTCACCTTCGACGCCGCGCCGCAGCGGCACGTGCAGGCCGCCAGTCTCCTGACCGGCCGCACCTACGCCCCGGACGACCGGGAGGCGCTCCCGCAGGCGCTGCTGGACCTGATGCGGGACGTGGGGGCGCCCAGCGGCGTGGCGGCGCTGGGGTACGGCGAGGCTGACATCCCGGCCCTGACCGACGGCGCGCTGCAACAGCAGCGTCTGCTGGCGGTCGCGCCGCGCGCGCCCAGCCGCGAGGATTTGGGTCGGATCTTCCGGGAGTCGCTGCACAACTGGTGACCGGCGCCACCTACCCGCCCCGCATTGAACCGCCGCGCCCCGCGCCGCGTATGGTAGGTATGACCACGGTCATGGCCCGACTCCCCCTCCTCTCCCTGCGTTCCACCTCCCCTGCGGAGGAGGAGTCGTTGTCTGCGCCGCCGTCCGACGCGGCGCTGGCGGCGCGGCTGGTCCGGCGGGACGAGGTGGCCCTGGCCGAGGCGTACGACACCCACGCGGGCGCGGTGTTCGGACTGCTGTCGCGGCTGCTGGATCACGCGACCGCGCAGGAGGTTCTGCAGGACGTGTTCCTGCGGCTCTGGGAGCGGCCGGCGGCCTTCGATCCGGCGCGGGCCGGACTGCGCGCCTACCTGCTGGTCATGGCTCGCTCGCGGGCGCTGGACCGGCTGCGGGCGGCCCGGACGACCGTGCCGCTGCACAGCGAGGACGGCGTGGACCTGCCCCTCCCGGACGGGCGGCCCGGCCCGGCGCAGCTCAGCGAGGACGGCGCGCGCCGCGACCGCCTGCGCGCGGCCCTGGCGGGCCTGTCGGACACGCACCGGGAGACGGTGGAGCGCGCCTACCTGCGCGGGCAGTCCCGCGAGGAGATCGCGCAGGCGATGGGCGTGCCGGTCGGAACCGTCAAGAGCCGCCTGAGTTACGCCCTGAAACACCTGAAAATTCACCTGGGACAGGAGGGCGGCGCATGGCTGGACTGACCGACTGCACACCCCTGGCCGCGCGCCTCGAAACGCACGTCGAGCAGGGCGTTCCGCTCACCGCCGACGAGCAGGCACACCTGCGCGGCTGCGAGTCCTGCCGCGCGGACCTGCAGCTGCTGCGTGACCTGCAACTCGCGCTGCTGGAAGACGTCCCCGCCGCTGCGCCCCCACCGGAACTGCGCGGAGCGGTGCTGGCAGCGGCCCGCGCCGCCCCGGCTCGGCCTGCCGGAACCGCCCCGCGTCGCCGCTGGTGGCCGGCCGCGCTGAGTGCCGCCGCGATGCTCACGGGCGCGCTGACCTTCACGGCCTTCCTGAACCAGTCGGGCGGCGTGGCGAGCGTCCTGCCGGACCCGGCAGTGGTCGTCAGTACCGGCGCGGAGATGCTGGTCGCCAGCAACGACCGCAGCGGCACGCTGACCGTGCTGCGCGGCGACCGCGTGCGGGCCAGCCTGACCGTCGGCGGCCGCCAGACGCCGTGGTTCACCGAGGGCGTGCGCCTGGGCGACCGGGTCTTCCTGGCCGACGCCGCGAACGACCGCGTGCTGGAGGTCCGCGCCTGGCCGTTACAGGTGCTGCGCCAGTACCGGGTTCCGGACGGCGTGGCCGGCCTGAGTGCCGTCAGCGGACTGGACGGCGCGCGCGTGTACTTCAAGGGCGTGCGCGGCGAGGTGGGCGTGCTGGGCGGCCCGCAGGTCACGCTGGCCGAGGAGACCGGGCAGCCCCTGGCGGACGTGATGGACGGCGTCCTGCTGTTCGGCGGGCAGCTGTTCGTCACGCATCACCTGTCCGGCGAGGTGTGCGCGCTCGACCCGGACACCCTGGCCGTGCAGCGCCGCCTGCTGCTGGGCGGCATGCCGGTCGCCCTGGCCCCCTACGAGGGCGACCTGCTGGTCCTGGACGTGACGGGCCGCCTGCTGCGCGTCAGCACGGCCGGCGAGATCCTGCAACGCTGGGAGGTGCTGGGCCACCCGGACAAGTTCAGCGTGAGCGGCGGGACGGCCCTCCTGAGCGACCGCGCCGGGACCGTCACGCGCGTGCCGCTGGGGGGCGGGGCCGTCACGCAGATGACCCTGGACCACCCGATGGACGTCCTGGCCCTGCCCGGCGGCGCCTTCGCCGTGGCCGAGGGCAGCCGGGGCCTGCGCGTCCTGGACTCCGACCTGCATACCACCGTGCATCTCGGGCAGCAGGGTCAGCTTCTTCCGGCGCGTCCCTGACGGACTCCGGCCGGCTGGCGTCCCCCATCCTCCGGGCCGTTCACAAAGCCGCGTCACGCCCATTGAACCTCCGGAGCCTGCCGTCCGTATCAGCAGTGGAGGTCCAACATGAACCGTATTGTTACCCTGCTCAGCGCCGCCCTGTTCGCCACCCTGACCGCTCCTGCCGCCGCCGCTACCGCCAAGGCGACCCCGGAAGCGACCCGGTACCAGCCGTACACCAAGGCCGCCTTCGACGCCGCCCGGGGAACGCAGCGCGTGCTGTTCTTCGCGGCCTCGTGGTGCCCGAACTGCCGCGCCGCCGACGCGGACATCGTCAAGAACATCGCGCGTGTGCCGGCCGGCGTGACCATCTTCAAGACCGACTACGACAAGGAAGGCGCCCTGAAGAAGCAGTACGGCATCACGTACCAGCACACCTTCGTCCTGGTCGATAAGGACGGCAAGGCCCTGAAGAAGTGGGCCGGCGGCAAACTCGACCAGATTCTCACGAACACCCGGAAGTAAGGCGTGCTGCTGCTGCTCGTGGCCTTCCTGGGGGGCGTCCTGACGGTCCTGTCGCCCTGCGTCCTGCCGGTCCTGCCGGTCCTGCTGTCCGGTACGGTCGGCGGGCGCGGGCGGCCGCTGGGGATCATCGCCGGATTCATCGGGTCGTTCGTGCTGCTCACGCTGTTCCTGGCGAGCGTGGTCAGTGCCCTGAACCTCAGCCCCGACCTGATCCGCTGGGTGGCCACCTTTCTGCTGCTGGGCTTCGGTCTGACCCTGGCCGTCCCGGCGCTGCAGCACCGCTTCGAGCTGGCCATGAGCCGCTCGCTGCCGCAGCGCCGTCCCGGCGACCGTGACGGGTTCCTGGGGGGCGTGCTGGTCGGCGTGACCCTGGGGGTCGTCTGGACGCCCTGCGTCGGCCCGATCCTGGCGAGCGTGACCACCCTGGCCCTGAGCGGTCAGGTGACGGGCTTCGCCTTCGCCGCGACCCTGGCCTACGCGCTGGGCGTGGCCGTACCCATGCTGGGCGTCATGCTGGGTGGCCGCCGGCTGCTGCACCGCCCGGCGCTGCTGGGCCGCCTGGGGCAGCTGCAACAGGTATTCGGCGCGGTGCTCGTGGTGTTCGCCGTGGGCATGGTGTTCGGCGTGGACCGTCAGGTGCAGACCCTGCTGGTCGAGCGTCTGCCAGCCCTGCAGCAACTGACCTTCCTCGAAGAATCGGACGCCGTGCAGCAGCAGCTGCAGCGCCAGCAGCTTCCCTGAGCCCGATCGACCGTTCCAGTACCGGAAGGGTTCTGAATATCAATATTCAGGCCGCCCGCTCAACCTGATCACCCTGCCTATCGCTTCCCCTGCCAGGGCTGAATATCGATCAAGAGTTTCCACAGGCGAGGGAATAGCGACCAGCACGAAGGCCCAGGAGGCAGGGGCTTGAAATTCCCCGGTCTCATGGGCCTTTATGCGAAGTGACTATGCCTCGCACACCCAGCCTACCGCAAAGCATCATCACCGCTCAGCTGAACCGAGTCACCAGCCTCAGCGGTCTCGTTCCCTACAGCACCTTGCGCAAAAGCGCCATCTCCCAGGAGATGGCGCGGAACTCCTTCGAATCGACAGAAGACCTCCAGCGCCGCGCCAGGAACGCGCCGGACGGCGCGTTCCTGGCCATTGATTTCGTCATGGTGCCCCACGCTGGACGGACGATGGAAGGCGTCAACTACCACTACAGTGGTCAGGCCCAGACCCGTCTCGGTCATCAGTTCACCTCCGCTGCTCTGGTCAGGTTCGGTGAAGATCCAGTTCCACTCCTGGAGCGATTCAAAGTGTCACAGGCCCTGCATACAGAGCGCTATCCGTACCGTACAGCGACTCAGGAAATGATCCACGTCGTCCAGGATTGCCTCACGGCCGGCATCCCCATGGCGGGTCTTCTGTTGGATGGAGAGTTCGGGAGGGATGCAGCCATGACCTTCAGTCGCCAGCATCAGATTCCGGTCCTGATCCGTGCCAAAGCCAATATGACGGTGCAGTTCGAGGGTGAGTCCCTCACCCTCAATGCGCTGAGCAAACAATTCCCTCCGGACCGCTGCCACCTGTACGCGGAGTTCGGATGGCGTGTCCGCCGCTTGCCGGTCGCCCGTGAGGTCGGTGGGTTCGATGTCCTGATCGTGTGGCGCAAAGTGCACGGTGAGTGGACGCGCTTTTTCCTGTTCAGCACGTTTGGTGGTGACGTCACGGTTCGCTCGCTGCTGCGGGCCTGGAAGGCCCGCTGGGGAATCGAGGTGATTCACCGGTTCTTCAAGCAGAACCTGGGGCTGGGACGTTGTCATTGCCGGACGATCCAGGCGCAGGAGAACTGGGTGTGGTGCGTGGTGGAGGCCTTTCACGCGGTGTTACGGGTGCGTCGGGAAGTACCAGGAGTGACGTGGAGGGCCGCACAACAGCAGGCGGCTCTGAATGCAGAAAAGTACGTCCTGACCGGCCTTGAGCAGGATGGACCCCTGCCTGAGGCCGCGTGACACGTCATCGGCAGTGAAATGGAAACTCTTGATCGATATTCAGACGACACCAGGATCTGCACGGACCGAGGACACCCCGCCGCAACGCCTGTCCGGACATTCCTGTGAATATCGATATTCAGAGTCCCGCCCTCTTCCCTGCCCCGCCTCCCGACGCCCTCATTCATCCGGAGGTTCCACCATGCGTTGACTGCACCCACTGCAGGAGAAGACCGTGCGCCTCGTGACCGTGCTGGCATCAGCCGGACTGCTCGGCGCGGCCGCGCTGCTCATGGCCGGCTCGTGGTGGGCCCGGCGCCGCGCCCACACCTGATCCACTGATCCACAGTCCGTGTGCTGAACGACACCCCAAAGGCCCCCGCTGCCCCTACACTGCCGGTCTACGCGGCCCGCAGGTGGGGGCGCCACGGGAGGGCAGCATGACGGAACGCAGCGCGGGCGGGCACGACTGGGCAAGACCCACGGATCTGGACCTGACCCCCCTGACGGCGGACGTGGTCGTGATCGGCGGCGGATCGGCGGGCCTGACGGCGGTGGGTGTGGCGGCCTCGCAGGGGCGGCGGGTCGTGATGGTCGAGCGGGACCGGACGGGCGGCGAGTGCCTGTTCACGGGATGCGTGCCGTCCAAGACGCTGCTGTCCCTGGCGGGCCGGGTACACGCGGCGCGCGGGGCGCAGGCACTGGGCCTGAGCGTGACGGGCCAGCCGGACTGGGCGGCGGTGCGGGCCGAGGTGCGGCGCGTGATCGACTCCTTCGAGCGGGTGGACGCCCCGGCCGCCCTGGCGGCGACGGGCGTGCATGTGATCGCGGGCGAGGCGGTGTTCGTGTCGCCGCACGTACTGGAGGTCACGCACGCGCGCGGGCAGCGGACCGTGACGGCCGCCGAGTTCATCCTGGCGACCGGTTCGCAGGTGCGCGTGCCGGACGTGCCGGGCCTGCGGGGCGTGCCGTTCCTGACGCACGAGACGGTCTTCGAGCTGCCTGAACGCCCCGAGCACCTGATCGTGATGGGTGGCGGCGCGGTCGGGTGTGAGCTGTCGCAGGCGTTCGCGCGGCTGGGCAGCCGGGTCACGCTGCTGCACACCGGCGCCCGCCTGCTGCCGCGCGACGAGCCCGAAGCGTCGGCGGCGGTGCTGGAGGCGCTGCGGGCGGACGGCGTGACCGTGCACCTGAACGCGCACGCGCGGCAGGTCCAGACGCGGCGGGTTCTGGGGCAGGCGGACGGCGTGCAGGTCGAACTGCCGGGCCAAGCGGTGCTCGGCACCCACCTGTTGCTCGCCACCGGCAAACGGCCCCGCGTGCAGGGCCTGGGCCTGGAGGTGATCGGCGCGCCCTTCACCGAGGACGGCCTGACCGTCCGGCCCAGCATGCAGTCGGTCGGCTGCGCGTACCTGTGGGGCGCCGGGGACGTGGTTGGCGGCCCGATGTTCACGCATGGTGCCACCGAACGCGGCACGCTCGCCGGGCTGGGCAGCCTGGGACCGCTGGGGCGGGTCGCGGCGCGGCTTCGCGCCCCCGCCGGACGCGCCGAGCGCATTCCGCACGTCACGTTCACCGACCCGGAGGCCGCGCAGTGGGGTCTGACCGAGGCGCAGGCCGCGCAGACCCACGGGGGGCGCGCCGTGGTCGTCGAGTACGACTTCTCGCACCTGGACCGCGCCGCCACCGAGAACGCCGGGGAGGGGTTCGTGAAACTGGTGGCGGTCCGTGACCGGCTCGGCTCGCCGCTGGGCCTGCAGGTCGTGGGCGCGCAGGTCGTCGGACGCCGCGCCGGGGAACTGATCCAGCTGCTGAGCGTCACGCCCCGGCTGGGCATCCACCCGCTGCGGACGGCGCTGCTGCCCGCGCCGTACCCCACCTTCGCGGAGGCCGTCCGGCAGACTTACCTGGGGCTGTTCACGCAGGGCGAGCATTTCGGCCGGTCCCGCCCGGCCCGACCGGACGCCGGGTGACACCCGCCCCGACCCTGCTGGACACGCTGGTGATCGGGGCCGGGCAGGCCGGACTGGCCACCGGGTACTGGCTGGCCCGCGCCGGCCTGAGCTTCCGGGTGCTGGAGGCCGGGCCAGCGCCGCAGGGGTCCTGGCCCGCGTACTACGCCAGCCTGACGCTGTTCACGCCGGCGCGGCACTCGGCGCTGCCCGGCCTGCTCTTTCCGGGCGAGTCGGACCGCGCGCCCACCCGTGACGGGATGGCCGCGTACCTGCGCGCCTACGCCCACGCGCACGCCCTGCCGGTCGAGACGGGCGCGGACGTCACGCGCGTCACGCCGCGACCGGACGAGCTGGGTAGGGGCCAGCCGGGCGGCTTCGAGGTCACGGCGCGCGACGGCCGCACCTGGGCGGCGCGGACGGTGGTCGTGGCGACCGGCACCTTCCGCACGCCGGTCACGCCCTACTTTCCCGGTCAGGCGGGCACGGCGGTGGAGATCCGGCACGCCGCCACGTACCGGCACCCGGAACCGTTCGCGGGGCAGCGGGTCGTGGTGGTCGGCGCGGGAAACTCCGCCGTGCAGATCGCGGCGGACCTCGCGCGCGTGGCGGACGTGACGCTCGCAGTACGCCGGGTGCCGCACCTGATCCCGCAGCGCCCGCTGGGCCATGACCTGACCGACTGGCTGGCGTGGTCGGGGTTGGAACGCCTGCCGCTGGGCGCACTGGGGCGCGTGCCGGACGCGCAGCCCGTGATCGCCGTGCCGGGCCTGCGCGCCGCGCTGCGGGGCGTGCCCGTCAGGCAGGTGTTCACGGCGTTCACGCCGCGCGGCGTGCGCTGGCCCGGCGGTCAGGAGGAGCAGGTGGACACCGTAATTCTCGCGACCGGCTACCGCTTCGGGGCGCCGTTCCTGCCGGAGTCGGCCCTCGACCGGGCGGGGGAACCCCGGCAGCGGCTGGGCGTCAGCCTGGGCGTGCCAGGCCTGTACTTCGTGGGCCTGCCCGGCGCGCGGACCATTGCGTCCGGTACGGTCCGCGCCGCCGGTCCGGACGCGCGGGCCGTGACGGTGGCCCTGCGCCGGTTCCTGCGCCGTGACCCCACCGACTTTCCGGCCGGACGGTAGAGCCGACCCACGCTGAACGTCACGCGCCGGGGCGGTCCTCAGGGTGTTCCGGGACGGTCCAGCAGGCGGCGGGCGGCAGGTGCAGCGTGACGGTCTCCCCGGCGCGGGGCGGGGCGTCCGGCGGGGCGTGCCAGACCAGCCCTGTTTCCTGGCCCCCCAGTCCACCCATGCCCGGTCCCTCCATGTCCGGCGCCGGCACGGTCAGCTCGCAGCGCCAGAACGCTCCCGCGAACGACACCTGCCGCACCTGGGCGCGCAGGGTGTTCACGGCGGCCGGTCCGGGCCGGATCGCCTCGGGCCGCACGGTGACCGTCACCGGGCCGTGGCCGGGCCGGGCGACCCGCAGCCGCCCCAGCGCCGTCATGACGTCCGCGCTGTCCTGCACGCCCGGCAGGAAGTTCCGGATGCCGAAGAACCGTGCGGCGTTCAGCGTGGCGGGCCGCGCGTACAGTTCGGCGGGTTCGCCCACCTGCGCCAGCCGCCCGCCGTCCAGGAACCCGATGCGCTGCGCGGTCGCCAGCGCCTCCTCCTGGTCGTGCGTGACGAGCAGCAGCGTCGTGCCGCGTTCCTGCGCCTCGCGCACCAGCCACTCGCGCAGGTCACGGCGCAGCGGGGCGTCGAGGGCGCTGAGGGGTTCGTCCAGCAGGAGCAGGGGAGGGCGGGTGATCAGCGCCCGCCCCAGCGCGGCGCGGCCGGCCTGCCCGCCGGACAGCGCCCCCGCGCGGCGCGGCCCGAGGTCCTGGAGGCCGGTGCGGGTCAGCATGTCCGCGACGCGCGCGTCGGTCTCGGCGCGCGGTACCCGGCGCTGCCGCAGGCCGAAGGCGAGGTTCCCGGCCACGCTCAGGTGCGGGAACAGCAGCGGGTCCTGAAACACCAGTCCCACGTCCCGCGCCTCGGGCGGCACGCTCAGGACGCTGCGGCCCCCGAGGCGCACGTCGCCCTGCGTGGGTGGGTGCAGGCCCGCCACGACGCGCAGCAGGGTGCTCTTGCCGCTGCCGGACGCGCCGAGCAGCGCGAAGCGTTCGCCGCTGCCGACGCTCAGGGACACGCCGCGCAGGACCGGGTGGCCGCCGTGCGCGGCGCTGATCCCGTCGAGTTCCAGGCGGGTCACGCGGCGCTCCTCAGGCGCGGCGCGAGCAGCGCGAAGCCCAGCAGCGGCGGCAGCAGGTACACCAGTCCCAGCGCGCCGCTCAGGGCGTAGTCACCGCCCTGCACGGCGCTGAACAGCAGCAGCGGCAGTGTCCGGACCTGCGCGCCGCCCACGATCAGGGTCAGCAGGTACTCGCTCCAGGACACCAGGAACGCCATCAGCAGCGCCACGAGCACGCCGGAGCGCACGGCGGGCAGCGTCACCTGCCACCACACCGCCGCGCGGGACGCGCCGAGCGTGCGGGCCGCGTCCTCCAGGCGGGCGTCGTACCCGGCGAAGGTGGCGCTCAGCACGGCCACCGCGTACGGCACCGCGACGATCAGGTGCGCGGCGACCACGCCGGCCGGCGTGTCGGCCAGTCCCAGGCGGATGAACACGACCTGAATGCCCATGACGCCCGCGAAGGCCGGCAGGATCAGCGGCGCGAGCAGCGCTGAGTGCACCCACGCCCGCGACCGGCCCGGCCAGCCGTTCAGCGCGCGGGCGGCCGGCAGGGCCAGGGCGGTGGCGGTCACGGCGGTCACGGTTCCCACCCACACGCTGCCCCACAGCGACGCCCACAGCGGCGTGTCGGGGGACAGCGCCGAGGCCCAGGCCCGCAGGCTCCACTCGCCGGGCAGCAGCGCCGGGTAGAACCACGCGCCCGCGAGGGACCACACGCCCAGCAGCAGCAGTGGTCCCACCGCCCCGGCCAGCAGCAGCGCGCCCAGCAGGACGCTGCCCGGCGTCCAGCGGCGCGGCACGGGGCGGCTCAGACCGCTCACCGGGACGGCCCTGTCCGCACGTACGACCACAGCAGCAGCGCGCCCAGCGCCGCCAGGACGGTGCTCAGGGCCATGGCGAGCGGGCGGCGGCCCAGGTCGGTGTCCGTGAACGCCTGGTATGCCAGGACGCTCAGGGTAGTCGGACTGGTCGCGCCCAGCAGCAGCGGCACCTCGACGGTCCCGAGCGCGAACGCGAACACCAGCACGCAGGCCGTCAGCAGGGCCGGGCGGATCGCGGGCCACGTCACCTGCCGGAACCGCGCGGCCCGCCCGGCCCCGAGGCTGCGGGCCACGTCGTGCAGCCGCCCGTCCAGGCGGGTCAGGGCCGCGAGGACCAGCAGCGCCACGAACGGCGTCTCCTTCCACACGAGTTCCAGCACGACGCCCACGCCGAGCGGGTCGAACAGCAGCGCCGGGAAGTCCTGCGGGCCGCGCGTCAGGCCCAGCGCGGCCGTCACGCGTGACAGCAGGCCGCTCTGCGAGAGGGTCAGCAGGACCAGCGTGGCGGCCAGCACGTGCGGGACCGGCAGGGTCAGGCCCGCCAGGAAGCGCAGCCGCGCCCGGCCCGCGCGCCTCAGCAGCAGGGCCAGCGCCGTGCCCAGCGCCGCCGACAGGCCAGTGCTCAGGGTCGCCACGCCCAGCGTCAGCAGCAGCGAGGCCCGCACCGCCGGGTCCGCCATGAGCGTCCGGTACGCCGCGAAATTCACCTCCTGCCCGCCCAGCACGGGGTCCACGCCCACGCTCTGAAGGACGGTCAGGATCAGGCCGCCCCCGAACAGCCCGGCCGTGACGAGCAGCGCCGGGGCGACCATCAACGCCCGGCGCCCCGTCCCGCCGCTCCGGTCTACTTCAGCCACGCGCGGAAGCCGTCCTGCACGCGGCGGTCGTACGTGGCGTCCACGTCGCTGAAGGACCGGCGGGCCAGCAGCGCCGGGTCCAGCGTGTATGGCCCGACCTTCAGGGCGGCCTTCACCTGCGCGCTGAACGCCGGACCCACCCGGCCCGGATCGATGCCCAGGCCGTCGCCCCAGGTGTCGCCGGACAGCTTGGCGAGTTGCAGGTCCGGGCGCAGCAGCAGGTTCGCGAGGACCTGCGCGCCCGCCGCGTGCGCCGCGTTGAAGGGAATCGCCACGAAATGCGTATCCGAGACGGTGCCCGCGTCGAACAGGTACACCCGCGCCGTCTTCGGCAGCAGGCCGCGCTGCACCTCGGCCGCGACGCCGCCGATGTTCTGCACGAACGCGAAATCCACCTCGCCGTTGGCGAACAGCGTGTACAGCTGCGGCAGGTCCGCCGGGAAGGTCCGCCCGCCGCGCCACAGGTTCGGGCGCAGGCCGTCCAGGTACGACCAGAGTTTCGGGGAGGCCCGCTGCCACGTCGCCTCGCGGAACGGCCCGGCGAACGCCTGCGGCCCGCCGCCGAGTTCGAACATCGCCTGCCGCAGGAAGCGGTTACCGTAGAAGTTCGGCGGGGCCGGGAACGTGAAGCGGCCCGGGTGGCGCTGCGCCCACGCGGCGAGCGCCGCGAACGAGCGCGGCAACTCCGAGGGGCTCACGCGGGCGCTGTCGTACACGTACTGCCACTGCGCGCTGCCCCACGGGGACTCGCTGCCGTTCACGGGAAACCCGAAGTCCGTGCGGATTGCCGGACTCTTCCAGTTCACGTACCGCGCGTTCGGGAGCGACTCGGCCCAGCCGGTCTTCAGGAGGCCCGCCTGCTGCGCCGTGCGGAAGTTCTCGCCGTTGATCCAGATCAGGTCCACGCTGCCGCCCCGGACCTTCCCGGCCCGTTTCTCGCCCAGCACCTTGTTCACGGCCTGCGCGGTGTCCGTGACCGGCACGCGCCGCACCGTCACGCCCAGCTTCCTCGCGGCGGGCGCCACGACCGTGTCCACGTAGCGGTTGATGTTGTCCGACCCGCCCCACATGTAGAAGTTCACGGTCTGCCCGCGCGCGGCCCGCTCGGTGGCCGTCCACGCCGCCGACGGTTTCGCCGGGGCGGCTGCCTGGGCCGCCGCCTGTGGGGTCGCCGTGAACAGCAGCGCCGTGAGCAGCGGCGCCATGATCGTAGAGGAAGAGGTGGTCGGGCGAATTCGGGTCATGGTCACTCCGGAAGGGGGGAAGAAGAGGGGGGCTGTGCGGCGCGCGCCGCGCGGTGATCGGCCATGTGCCGTGCGAGTTCAGGGTAGTCGGGATCGATGTCCAGCCGGTACCCGTCCCAGTAGCCGTCCCGCTCCGGGCGGTAATGGCGGGGCGGGGCGGCGTCCGGGCGGGTCGCGGCGGCTTTCAGGGCGCGCCTCACCCGCACGCGCAGCACGTCCGGGTCGGTGGACAGGATCTCCGGGACGCCCACCACCGGCAGGAGCTGCACCGTGACCCGCTGCCCGTACCGTAGCGCCGGCGTGAAGGGATGCTCCCAGATGCGGTGCGTGCCGCTCAGCGCGACCGGCAGGACCGGCACGGCCAGCCGCCGCGCCAGTTCGAAGGCGCCGCGTTGAAAGTCGCTCTCGATACCGGCCACGGTGCCCTGCGCGAACACCACGAGGCTCTCGCCGCCCGCCAGGATGTCCCGCGCGGCCCGCAGCAGGGTCCGGTACCCACCCAGCTGCGCTTCCGGGTGAATGGCGACGTGCCCCAGGCGTGTCACGGCCGGTCCGACGCCCGGCCAGCCGAAGATCTCGTCGCGCGCCACGAAGCGCAGCGGGAGCGGCAGCGCCCGCACCAGACACAGCGGATCGGTGACGCTCTCGTGCAGCGCGACGATCAGGAACGGCCCGCCTGCCGGAACCGGCCCGCGCACCTCCGCCCGGACCCGCAGGTGCCGCAGGATCCGCGCGCTGAACGCCCGCTGGACGCCGTAACGGCGCGTGGGCGACAGGTCCGGCGGCAACCGCGCCAGCCGGTTCAGTTCCCACCACAGCAGCCCCTGGCCGCGCAGGGCGTAGCGCAGCGCGGCCAGCTGGCCCTGCGGCGCGGCGCGCAGCGTCACGGGGCCAGCTGGCGGGGAGGCGGCGGCGCGGGTTACGCCCGGTTCAGTCGGCATGGGTGCCGTCAGGATGCCGCAGCGGGCCGGGCGGGTGTGTTGCCGGCATGACAGAACCGCCCGCCCGGCCCGCCTCCCTGAATATCGATATTCAGGACAGCAGCTGACCGAGTTCGGCCATCAGGCGCTCGGCCCGCGCGCGCTGCTTCTCCGGCAGGGCCGCGAGCCGGGCCGGCGACAGCTGACGCCGCAGCTCCCGCAGGGTATCGCCGGAAGTGGCCGGGCCGGAAGCCGCTGGGCTGGAGCTCTGCCGCGCGCGGATCTGCGCCCGGACCTCCGCCTGGGTCCAGCCCTGCGCGATCGCCTCCGCCACGAGTTCCGCGTGCAGGGCGGCGGGCGCGCGGGCGATCAGCAGCGCCTTGGAATACGCCAGTTCGCCGCGCTCGACGGCCGCGCGCATCGGTTCTTTCAGGGACAGGACCGGCAGGCCGTTCACCACGAACGACACCCACTGCTCGCCCCCCAGCTGCGCGAACAGCTGCTCGGCGACCTGCACGTCCTCTGGGTGGGCCTGCGGGTTGGCGCGCATCTGCTTGAGGTGCGCGGGCACGTCCTGCACGTCCAAGCTCAGCGTGCGGGCCAGCAGCGTCAGCTTGCCCGTCACCTCCTCGAAGCGGTTGAGGTCGGCGCGTTGCAGGTTCTCCAGCGTGGCGATCACCTCGAACTCCTCGTCCGAGACGGCCTGCACGATCACCGGGATCTCGCGCCGCCCGGCCAGCCGGGACGCACGGTAACGCCGCTCGCCGAACACGATCTCGAACCGCTCCCCGGAGGGCCGCACCATGATCGGCTGCAGCACGCCCCGCTCGGCGATGCTGACCGCCAGATCCTGAAGCTGCTGCGGATCGAAGTGCCGGCGCGGCTGGCGCGGGTTGGGCACGATCAGGTCCAGCGGTAGCGTCTGCGGGGCTGCCGGGGCGGCGCCGGCCCCGTCCTGCGCTGTGAACGACTGCGCGCGCTCCAGCAGGTTCGTGAGGCGCGGGCCCTTGCGCCCGAAGGCGTTCACGCCGGACCGCCCATGGCGCCCAGGATCTCGTCCCAGATCTCCCGGAACTGCGCCAGCTCGGTGGGTGATCCGCCGAACACCTTCTCGTAGGCGCTGAGGGACCGGACGACCGTGTCCAGGCGCGGGTGGCTGTTCAGGGCGGCGTTCGCCTCGTGCGCCATGCCCTTGCGGGCGTCGAAGCGGTTCAGGACGATCGCGTAGTTGAAGCGCGGGAGCGCGGCCTCCAGGTCGGCCAGCAGTTCCAGCGTGGTCGCCAGCCGGTCGATGTCCATCCCGGTCGGCAGGACCGGCACGAGCACCACGTCCGCGACCGTCGCCGCACTCTTGAGCACCTCGCGGTTGTTCGGGGGCGTGTCGATCACCACCGTCTGCCCCGCCTGCGCCAGCTGCCGCGCCTGCCGCATCAGGCTGTTGCGGTCGGCGGCCTGCACCCGGAACGGCAGCGTGACCCCCTCGGCCTGTGCGTGCTGCTGCCAGCGCAGCGCACTGACCTCCTCGTCGGCGTCCAGCACGACCACCGACTCGCCGGTCTGCGCGATGGCCGCCGCGAGGTGCATGGTCAGCGTCGTCTTGCCCACCCCGCCCTTGAGCGAGGTCAGCGCGATGATGCGCGGCCGCGCCGACAGCTGCGCCGGGACGCCCGGCACGATGGTCGCCATCGGCTGCCCATGCCGGGTCACGGTGACCGGCTGACCCGTCTCGCTGACCTCACGCAGCACCTCCGGCAGTTCCTCCCGCAGGGACCGCACACCCACCCGTTTCGACGTCATGCCTGAAGTGTACACATGTGTACACACCTGCTCAACCGGGCCCGCACGCCCGCAGGCGCGCTACGCTACGCCCCGTGCGCATTCTGGAACTGGATACCTGGCCCCGCCGTCATCACTTCAACCTGTTCAGGACCTACACCCAGCCGGACTTCAACGTGACCGCCCCGGTCGACGTGACGGCCTTCCACGCCCACGTCCGGGAGCGCGGCGCGCCTTTCATGGTCGCCACCACCTACGTCCTGGCGCGCGCCGCGAACGAGTTCCAGCCGTTCCGCTGGCGCATCCGTGGCGAGCAGGTGGTCGAGCACGACGTCGTGCATCCCTCCGTCACCGCCGCCGAGGAACACGACGACCTGTTCCGCTTCTGCGCCCTGCCGTACAGCCCGCACGCCCCCACCTTCCTGAGCGGCGCGGCCGACGCCCTGCGCGCCAGCCGCGAACAGCCGCACGTCAGCGTCACGCCCGGCCAGGACGAACTGCTGTACCTGTCCAGCCTGCCCTGGCTGGCCTTCACCGGCATCACCCACGCGCAGTCCCTGACGCCGCCGGACTCCATTCCGCGCCTCACGACCGGGCGCTTCACGCCGCAGAACGGGCGGCTGACCATGCCGCTGTCCGTGCAGGTGCACCACGCCCTGATGGACGGCCGCCACGTCGCCGAGTACTTCGGCCGGGTGCAGACCCTCCTCGACGACCCTGGCCTGCTCGGTCCCGACCCGGCCTGATACGGACTCCGATTGAATGGGCTGCAAAGCCCGCTGGGTCCGAGCGATGCGAGTGGGAGCAACACGGGTTCCGGACGTGAAGCTGACAAGCCGGTGAAGTCCCGGATTGTCGGCGAAACAAACGGCAGTCCGTATGACGCCGGGAGAACCGTTCAGCCGGGATCGCGTTCGCCCGGCGGGAGCGCGGGCAGGGTCCAGCTGAACGTGCTGCCTTCGCCCACGGTGGACTGCACGGTCAGGTCGCCGCCCAGGGCGCGGGCCAGTCCGCGCGCCACGGTCAGGCCCACGCCGCTGCCCTCGCCGCGCGTGCGGGCCGCGTCGGCCCGGAAGAACCGCTCGAACACGCGCTCCAGGTGATCCGGGGCGATCCCGGACCCCGTGTCCTGCACCGTGATCTGTACCCGGCCCGCGTGGGCGTGCGCGGTGACCTGCACTCGGCCGCCCTGCGGCGTGTGCCGCAGGGCGTTGCCCAGCAGGTTGCCGAGGATCTGCGCGGCGCGTTCCGGGTCCGTCCAGACTGGGATGGGGGAGGAGAGCGGCCCGACCCGCAGCGTCACGCCCCGCTCCTCGAAGGGCAGGGCGAAGCGCTGCTGCGCGTGCTCCAGCAGGGTCCGCGCGTCCGTTACCTGTGGCCGCAGGTCCACCTGCCCGGCCTCCACGCGGCTGACCAGACTCAGGTCGCGCGCCAGGCGTTCCAGGCTGCCCAGCTCCCGGTGGACGGCACCCATAGCATCCTGGCTGTCCATCAGGCCGTCCTGCGCGGCTTCCACGTAGCCGCGCACGGCGGATACGGGCGCGCGCAGCTCGTGGGCGACGTTCCCGATCAGTTCCACGCGGCCCTGCTCGACCTGCGCCAGCGTGCCGGCCATGACGTTGAAACTGTGCGCCAGTTCCGCCAGTTCGTCCTGTCCGCCTTCCGGCAGTTGCCGCCCGTAATCGCCGCTGGCCAGCGCGGCGCTGCCCGCCTGCAAGGTCCTGACCGAGTCGGTCACGCGGCGCGCGGCGATCCAGGCGGTGGCCGTCGCGACCAGCAGCGCCAGCGGCAGCGCGGTCAGCAGCGCCCGCGTCAGGGTCTCGCGCATGCCGTGGCTCAGGTCGTCACGCATGCCCGCGCCGGCCCCGCCCATCTGCCGGACCATCTCGTCCACGTGCCGCTGAATGAACGGGTGGGCCGCCAGTTCTGCCGTCAGGACCAGCACGGCCCCCATGGCGGTGATCACCGCGAGGTGACTGAGCAGCAGACGGGGAAACAGGCGCATGCCGCCACGCTACTCCAGCGGCCCGGCCCTGTCGAACGGGAGAGGGGCGAACAGGGGAGGGCTTGGCAGGTGGCGCGCAGCTTTACACAAGCTGAACACGCGCTCTCTAGGGTAGGAGCATGAACGTGACGCTCCGCACCTCCCTGATTCCGCTGACCCTCGTGGCCCTGTCGCTGTCCGGCCCCGCTTCCTCGCAGTCCATGCCGGGTCACGCGGGTCACACGATGCCCTCCCAGTCTGGCGCGGCCCAGTCCGGCGCGGCCCACGCGGGTCACGCCATGACCGGCCTGAGCGAACTGGGCGCCCTGCGGGGCCGCGCCTTCGACCGCGCGTACCTGAGCATGATGATCCCGCACCACCAGGCGGCCGTCGAGATGGCCCGCGCCGCGCTGCCTGTCAGCCGCGACGCGACCGTGAAAGCCTGGGCGAACGCCGTGATCCGCGACCAGCAGCGTGAGATCAACCAGATGAACACGCTCCTGAAGGGACTGGGCGGCACGGACACCGACATGGCCGCCACCATGAAACGCAGCATGGGCGGCATGGGTGATCTGGTCCGCAAGGCCCGGAACCCGGACGTGGCGTTCGTGCAGGGCATGCTGCCGCACCACGCGTCCGCCATCGACATGGCCAACCTCGCCCTGCAACGCGGACAGGACACCCGCATCCTGAGTCTCTCGAAGGCCATCATCACCGCGCAGGCCGCCGAGATGCTCGACTACCGCACCTGGCTCAGCAAACGGGGCCTGTAAGCCGGCGCCATGAACGCCCGCCCGCACGGTAGAGTCCAGGCGCGGCCCGCTCCACCCCGGCCCGGAGTGACTCCATGCCCACGGTCCTGATCGTCGACGACGACCCTGCCATCCTGGAAATCCTGCGCACCTACCTGAGTGCTGAGGGCCACACGGTCCTGGAGGCGCGGACCGGACCGGACGCCCGCGACCTGCTGGCCCGCGCGGACGTGGCGGTCATCGACTGGATGCTGCCCGGCCTGTCCGGTGTGCAGCTCGCCCGCGACGCCCGCCGCGCCGGTCTGACCGTGCCGCTGCTGATGCTCACGGGGCGCGGCGAGGAGGAAGACAAACTGCGCGGCCTGGACGGCGGCGTGGACGATTACGTGGTCAAGCCCTTCAGCCCGCGTGAGGTCACGGCCCGCGTCCGTGCGCTGCTGCGCCGGGCCGGGGTGCAGACCGCCTTCCGGGTCGGAGAGCTGCACGTGGACCTCCGGGCCCGCGAGGTGCGGCTGGCCGGCGCGCGGGTGGAACTGTCGAAACTGGAGTTCGACCTGCTGACCACCATGGCGCAGCACGCAGGCATGGCCTGGTCCCGCGAGCGCCTGCTGGAGCGCGTGTGGGGCAGCGACTTTCCCGGCACCGAGCGGGTCGTGGACGTGCACATCACCAGTCTGCGCCGCAAGTTGCGCGACACGCTGGACACGCCCCGCTTCATCGAGACGGTGCGGGGCGTCGGCTACCGCTTCCGCGAGGACGGAAACTGAGCCGGCGCATCCCACCTTCCGGCGCCGCTCCCGGGGCAGTGGATGTCCGCGATGACTCCGGTTGAATAGTTTGCAAACTTCGCTCAAGCCGAGTGGCCTCGTAGACCTGCGCCGCAGCGCGAGTGGGAGCAAAGCGGATGCCGGGCGTGGAGTGGGCAAGCCGGTGCCGTTCCAGGTTGTCGACGAAACAGACGGCAGTCCGTATTGGCCGGCTTCACCAGCCCTGGCCGCTGTCGCCAAGCCCGGCGTTGGTGACCAGAGCCGGTCTTCATGCGCTGCCCCGACCGGCAGACGCCCCGCGCCTGTGCCGGGCCATTGATACGGACTCCGATTGAATGGTTTGTAAAGCCGATGGGTCCGAGCGGATGCGACTCGTAGAGCAGCCCCGCAGAGTGGGAGTAGGGCGGGTTCCGGACGTGGAGCTGGCAACCCGGCGATGTTCCGATCTGTCAACGATACAGACGGCAGTCCGTATGAGGGCACGGTGCCAGGCTGGCAGGCAACCGCGACTCTGCACATGCGGGGCGCACGCCCCGGCGAGAACATGCCGGTTCACGATGACGATTTCAAGCGCCAGGCGCCTAGTGTGACGGGGTTCAACCAGTCGCCGGCCGGGCAGCTTGAACGGTTGTTGCGAACCATTCAACCGGAGCCATCAGGAGATCCCCATGTTCGATCAGATTCTCGTTCCCATTGATGGCAGCCCCCTCAGCGCGCTCGCTCTGCCGGTCGCCGCCGAGATGGCCCGCTGCCACCACGGCACCCTGACCGTGCTGTACGTCGTGCCTCCCGTCCCCGTGATCTACGGCGAACCGGCCGTCACCTTCGACCCGGCCGCTGCCCGCAGCAGCGCAAAAGCCGAGGGTCAGGGCCTGCTGGAGGATGCCCGCAGGTCGCTGGGCTCTCCCAACATCCGCCTGCTGTGCGTGGAGGGCGGCGATCCGCGCATCGCGCAGGCAATCGCCGATGTGGCTGAGCAGCAAAGGAGCTCGCTGGTCGTCATGGGCACCCACGGCCGCAGCGGCCTGGATCATTTTTTCCTGGGCAGCGTGGCCGAGGGTGTCATGCGCCGGGTCGGGGTGCCGGTGCTGCTGGTACGCGCACCGAGACCCGCAACCTCCCCGGCAGAGCGGCACGTCACATCACAGAAAGCCGTCCTGTCAGAGGTCAGCGCGTGAACGCGCGGCCCAGGGGCAACTCACGTCGCCCAAAAATGAGAGCAGGATTTCTCAAACGTAAGGCAGATCGATCGGGAGACAGGCAGCAACATCCAGAAATCGCGGAGATTTCTCTTGCCTTCTTGGCTCCATGTTGTCATTTGGAATCTGAAATCCCGACGTGAGTTGCCCCTGCCGCGCGGCCCCTTCAGACCTCTGCGCCGGGCTAATACGGAATGCCGTCTGTTTCGTTAACAACCCGGAACACCACCGGGTTGCCCACTCCACGCCCGGCATCCGCTCTGCTCCTACTCGCTCTTCTGCGAAGCTCTGCGAGTCCGCTCGGATTGAACGGTTTTTGCAAATCATTCTGGTGGGGTCTGGACCGCTGGGTGCTGGCCCGTTTCGGCGTGACGGCCAGTCCCACCTGCCCCGCTGATTTCAACGAACAGAGAAAGAGCCCGTGAGCGTCGCGGTCATTTTTATCCTGGCGGTCGCCGTCGCAGTTGCGATCCGGGTGTCTGGCAGCCGGGCATCTGGCATCCGGGCGTCTGGCGAAGCTACCCGCAGGCGAACACGGGGGCATGTAGACGTGGGGGCCGGAGTGACCTCACCAGACGTTCCGGAAAGGGGAGCGGTCCGATCTTCCGCGCAAGGGCCGTCCTCTGAAGCGGCGCTCCGCACGACCCCGTCAGGCACACGTTCCCGGCACTGAAGGCCCCCCATGGACACAGCGCTCGTTTCCGCCCTCCTCATCGTGTTCCTGGGCGCCCTGCTGGATTCAGGCGCGAGAACAGACAGGAACAACCCACGAACGCCCCGTTCCAGCGGACGAGCCTGCTCCAGGGAAGTCCAGTGAGCGCCGCCGGACCGCCTCCACCGGGAATCACGGCTCCACTGGCCGGGGTGGGCAAGCCACCGAACGTCAGTCGCTGGGCTTACGTCCTGCTCGTCATCGGCACGCTGTCCCTGTTCGACGTGCTCGGCCTTGACAGCTGGGGCACGCCGCTGGTGATGATCGTGATCGGCGTGGCCCTCATCACGCGCCCTTACCCCTGGGGCAGGCAACTGGCCCTCGGGCTGGTCGGTGCGACGCTGCTGGTGGCGGGGGCCTGGTACGTCGTTCGCCCGGCAGTCGGCGGCGTCGCGGTGACCGAAACCCTCGATCTGCCGGTCACGGCGACTCTGGCCGAGATCGATCTGTCTCCTTCCGTGGGGCGCCTGGATGTGGGCGCCGGCCAGCCTGGCACCCTGATCGCCGGCACGCTGGAACTCAACCGTGGCGAGCGGCTGGAGCGCAGCGTCACGGTCAGCGGTGACGCACAGATGGTGCGCCTGGGTGTCCGCCGGGCCGGGGCGAATGTTGTCTTCTTCGGTCGTCTCGGCCAGGACACCGCGCGCTGGCTTCTGACGCTCGCACCGGACGTGCCACTGGTGCTGAGGGTCACGGGCGGCGTTGGAGACACCACACTTGACCTCTCCAGCCTGAAGGTCACTGACTTCACGTTTGCGGGTGGGGTTGGACGCGCCGCTATCAGTCTCCCGGGGCGGGGGATCTTCTCAGCGACCCTGCGCAGCGGCGTGGGCCCGTTGAGCGTCACGGTGCCCGCCGGAACGGAAGCCCACGTGCAGGTCACGCCTGGCGTGGGGGCCGTGACGGTACTGGGCGATTTCCGGCGCAGCGGCGACACCTACACGTCGCCCGGTTACGCGGAGGGCCGGAGCCGCATTGATCTGCGGGTCCAGGGTGGCGTCGGGCCGGTCACCGTCACGCGGCCCGAGCGCTGACGGCTGCGTCCAGAGTTCACGGCCAATATGCACTGCCGTCTGTTTCGTTCACCACCCGCAAGAACGCCGGGTGGTCAACTCCACGCTCTGAACCCGCCCGTCTTCCACTCGCGCCGTCCGGATTGAATGGATTCTGCGAACCATTCACCGGACGGCGCCGCACCAGAACCACCGGGAGGTCCACCATGCAAACCAGTGATCTGTTCAGAAGTGCCGCGACCGGTCTGATCGCTCTGACCCTCGGCGGCGGCGCGTCGGCTGTCGAGGGGCGGAGCGGCGACACCGTCACTGTGGCCCGGTCCGAGACCATTCAGGACGACCTGTACGTGGCCGGGAACGACGTGCGGATCGACGGCACCGTCAACGGCGACCTGTTCGTCAGTGGCCGCACCGTCACCATCACCGGCGAGGTGCGCGGCAACGTGTCTGGTGCCGGCGAGACGCTGAGCCTGTCGGGCAGGGTGTCGCAGTCGGCGCGCTTCGCGGGTTCGACCGTCCGTATTCGGGAGGGCGCCAGGATCGGGCGGGACCTGCTCGCTGCCGGCTCCGAGGTCGTGACGGCTCCGGGGGCCGTGATCGGACGGGACGTGGCCGTGGGCGCCTCGCAGGCCCGGCTGGACGGCCGCGTGACCCGCAACGCGTACGTCGGGGCGAACGGAATCGAGGTCGGAGGCGTGATCGGCGGCAACGCGAGGATGGCCGTCGGGAACACGGTCGTCAATCCAGGCCGGTGGATGGCGTCCGGCAGTCCCGGCCTGCGTTTCACGGGGGCCGGGAAGATCGCGGGTGACCTGACCCTCCAGCGTGCCGGGGCGAACGCAGAGGCCCTGCCTGCCGGGGTGGTGGGCGGGCAGGTCGTGTACGCCCCGGTGCAAGGCGTGACCGTTCAGGCCCGCCCGGGCGTGTTCGCCGGGTTCCTGAGCACCCTTGCCGGCGTTGTGCTTGCTGGACTGCTGCTGCTCTGGCTGGCCCGGCCCCGGCTGCAGGTCGTGTGGGACCGGTTGCGCGCTGCTCCCGGGGCGAGCCTCGGGTTCGGGACGCTGGGCGTGATCGGCCTGCCGGTCGGGGCTTTCCTGGCCCTGCTGGTCCTCGGGTTGGTGGCCGGCGCGTTGACCCTGCTGCGCCTGGGTGGCCTGGGCGTGCCGCTGGCGCTGTTCGGGACACCCGTGGTGCTGGGCGGCGCCGCCCTGATCGCCTGGGCTTCACTGCTGGGCGCGCAGGGGTTCGCGGCGTACCTGATGGGCACGTGGCTCATGCATGCCCTGCGGCCCCAGGCGGCCGCGACGCCGGTCCCCGCCACGCTCATCGGCGCGGTCCTGGTCGCCCTGCTGCTTCAGATTCCGGTGCTGGGCGCGCTCCTGACTCTGGGCGCCCTGCTTCTGAGCCTGGGGGCGTTCTGGCTGACGCTGAGTGGCCCTCCCCGGCGGCCGGGCGTTCCGCGGGTCGGCGCGCCGCAGGTCGCGTGATCGCCTTCCGGGCGCCCCGCGCGGCGGTGCCGGCTCTTCCACACCGGGTACAGGCTTCCACGTGCGGCCTTCAGGAGCCCGGATGAATGGCCGGGATCAGGCCTCAGGCCAGCGTTCCCCTGCCCAGTCTGGCCCGCCGTCACAGCCGGTTCGGGCCCAGCGCTTCCTGTCGCTGGGAACCCTGATCGGCCTCGGCGCGGGCGTGGGCATGACAGCCGGGATCTTGCTCGGCGACCTCGTGTTCGGGTTGCTGTGTGGCGCCGCGGCCGGAACGCTCGTGGGATCGGTGCTGGAGCTGTCAGGCGGACTCCGGTTGAACCGTCTGCAGGAGCATTCAACCCGGGCGGACTCGGAGAAGGGCCCAGCAGAGCGAGCCGGAGAGACACAGCTTCCCCAACCCCGTAGCCTGCGCTGGCTTCTCGGCTGCCTGCTCTTCCTGGGCGTCAGCGCACTGATCGGTGGGGTCGGGCTGGTCGGCCGTCCGTCGGGCGCGTGGCTGCACATCCCGCTGTCAGTGCTGCAATACTCGCCGTTCCGTGACTTCCTGATTCCCGGCGCGCTCCTCGGATCGGTCTTCGGGCTCGGCTCGCTCGGCGCGGTGCTGGCGCTGCGGCAGCGTCCGGTCTGGCCGGCGGGCACACGCCTCACGCGCTTCACAGGTGAGCACTGGTCCTGGAGCGCCGCGGTCGCGCTTGGTCTGGGACAGCTCGTGTGGATCGTCACGCAGGTCGTGATGGTGCGCGGCGTGGACGGGCTGCAGGTGGGATACGGTTCGCTCGGCGTGCTGATCGTGGTGCTGGCCTTCCGGCCGGACGTGCGGGCGGCCCTTGCCTTGCCCCGGACTCCCGGCATTCCACGGGGGAAGTCCCCATGAAACGGCGCCCGTTCGCCGAGCGGCACCCGCTATGGTTCGTGGCGCTACTGCAACTCGCCGTGACGGTGGTGTACGGACTGACCGGCGCCGCCGCGCAGATCGCCAGTCTGCCGGAAGGGTTCGTGAGCGTCACTGCCAACGTGGTCCTGGGACTGCTGGCGGCCGGGTTGCTGGGCCGACTGGGCTGGTGGGGCGCGGCCGGATACACGCGCCCGGTCCGGTCACGTGACCTGCTGTGGTTCCTGCCCCTGCTGCTGCCCGTCGCCTTCAGCGTCGCGGCAGGCACGGAGTTCCGGGGCCTGACCAGCACGGCGGGACTGCTGGTTTCGGCCCTGCTGATCGGTTTCACGGAGGAAACCATCTTCCGGGGCCTGATGCTCACCGCCCTGCGGGGCCGGGGAGTGTGGACGGCGGTAATCGTCACCTCCGTGCTGTTCGGGGGGTCGCACGTGCTGAACCTGCTCTCGGGACAGAGTGGCTCACAGATCCTGGTTCAGGTCGCCTACGCGCTGGCCGTGGGCTTCTGCTTCGCCGCCGTCGCCGTCCGGACCGCAGTGATCTGGCCGCTGGTGCCCGTGCACGCCCTGATCGACTTCGCCAGTTTCGCTGGACGCGACGGGGCCGCGCCCGCGTGGGACGCCGCCGCCGGTATCGGCCTCACCGTGGCTTTCGCGTTCTACGGCCTGTTCCTGATGCGGGGCAGGCAGCGTCCGGTCACCCTGGCAATCCCATGAAGTCCGGTCTTATCCCAGACAAGGGTTTCCCCGAGCACGCCGCGACCCGCCCCGCAGGCACGACCCGACTGGAGGTCCCCATGATGTGGAACACGTATCAAAGCTGGTTCTGGCCTGTCCTGACCGTGCTGTTTCTGATCCTTCTGAGCGTGGGCGTGGTGGTGTTCTCCCGCTGGTTCTCGAACAGCGTAGACCACGACGTCGGTCAGAACTCACAGCGGAGCGCGCTGAGCGTCGCTGCGGAACGTTTCGCGCGGGGCGAGATCACCGCCGAGGAATTTGAGTCCATCAGGCGGAGGCTACGGGCATGAGGGGGCACGGCCCTCCATTCCCGCACGGCGCGGTTGACCTGCCACAGTTTCAGGCCGGGCGCGGCCGAATGAACCCGCCGCAGGACGGCACGGCCGGGACCATGCGCGGCCTCACCACAGCGGCGGCCACGGAGTCGCGGACCGCGCACGGGCGCAACGTGTTCAGTGCCGGTCACCGAACTGGCGTGCTGGTGACGCTGCGGCAGGTGTTCACGGAACCGATGTTTCTGCTGCTGCTGCTGACCTGCGCGGTGTACCTCGGGCTGGGCCAGACGACGGAGGGGGCGACGCTGGGGGCGGCGCTGGTGGCGGTGGGCGGGATCTCGGTGTACCAGCAGCGTCGCAGCGACCGGGCCCTGGGAGCGCTGCGAGACCTGACGCAGCCCACCGCGCAGGTGTGGCGGGACGGCGCGCCCGTGACCCTCGCCATCGCCGATCTGGTGGTGGGGGACGTGCTGCTGGTCACCGAGGGGAGCCGCCTGCCGGCCGACGGCACCGTGCACGACCCCAACGACTTCACGGTGGACGAGGCAGTCCTGACCGGCGAATCGGTAACGGTCAGCAAGGCGGCCGGCGACGCGGTGTTCGCCGGGACGGGCGCCGCGACCGGCCGCGCGTGGATGACCGTGACGGCCGTGGGCGCGCAGACCGAACTGGGCCGGATCGGGCGCAGCCTGGAGACCATCCAGACCGTGAAGACGCCCCTGCAGGTGCAGATCAACACCTTCGTGCTGCGCATGGCGTGGATCGGGGTGGGGGCCTTCGTGCTGGTCTGCGGGGTCAATTACGCCCGCTCCGGGGACTGGGTGAGCGCCCTGCTGTTCGGGCTGACCCTGGCCATGGCTGTGCTGCCCGAGGAGATCCCGGTGGCGTTCAGTTCCTTCATGGCGCTGGGCGCCGCCCGCCTCGGCCGGCTGGGCGTGCTGACCCGGCAGCCGCAGACGGTCGAGAGCCTCGGCTCGGCCACCGTGATCTGCACGGACAAGACCGGCACCCTGACCCAGGAGGGCATGACCCTGCGGCAGGTCTACGACGCGGCCACGCAGACCCTGCTACCCGTACCCGGTGCGGGCGCCGCGAGTGCGGTGCTCGTCTCGGCGCGACTGGCGAGCGAGACCGCGCCGTTCGACCCGATGGAGCGGGCCATCGCCGTGGCGTACGTGGCCGCCGGTCCGGCCGGCGCGCAGACGCTGGCGCCCATGATCCATGAGTACCCGCTGGGCGGCGTGCCCCCGATGATGACCCACGTCCGGCAGGCGGCCGGTCAGGCCATGACCGTGACGGCCAAGGGCGCGGTCGAGCGCATCCTGGGGGTGTGCCGCGCGGACACCGCCACGTCGGCGCGCGTCCGTGAGGTGGCCCGGGAACTCTCGGCGCAGGGGTACCGCGTGCTGGGCGTCGCGCAGGCCACGCCCACGCCGGGCGGCTTCCCGGAGCGGCAGGACGACTTCGCGTGGACGCTGTCCGGCCTGATCGCGCTGGAGAACCCGCCCAAGGCCAATGCCGGCGCCGTGATCCGCGCGTTCGGGGAGGCCGGGATCGTGGTCAAACTGATCACCGGCGACTCGCCCGAGACGGCGCAGGCCATCGCCCGGCAGGTCGGGATTCCGGCGGCCGGCACCGTCCTGACCGGCGAGCAGGTCATGGCCATGAAGCCGGACACCCTGCGGGGGCAGGCGGGCGCCACCGCCGTGTTCGCCCGGATGTTCCCGGAAGCGAAACTGCGCGTCGTGGAGGCCCTGAAGGCTGCGGGCGAGGTGGTCGCCATGACCGGCGACGGCGTGAACGACGCCCCGGCCCTCAAGGCGGCCCATATCGGCGTGGCGATGGGACAGCGCGGCAGTGAGGTCGCCCGGCAGGCCGCGTCCCTGGTGCTGGTGCGCGACGACCTGGGCGGCATGGTGGACGCCGTGGCGCAGGGCCGCCGCATCTACTCGAACCTGCAGAAGGCCGTCGCGTACATCGTCGCCATTCACATTCCGATCATCCTGACGGTGGCCGCGCCACTCCTGCTGGGCTGGCGGCTGGAGAACCTGCTGAGTCCCATCCATATCATCGTGCTGGAACTGGTGATGGGGCCGACCTGCTCGGTCGCCTTCGAGAACGAACCCGCCGAGCCCGGGCAGATGCGCCGCCCGCCGCGCCGGCTGAACGCCAGTTTCCTCGCCGGACGCGAGCTGGGCCGCAGCGTGGCGCAGGGCCTGGGCATCACGCTGGCCGTCCTGGGGATCTACCTCGCCGCCATGACCCAGGGGCAGGACGCGCCCGTGGTGCGCACCCTGGTCTTCACGACCCTGGTTCTGAGCAACATCCTGCTCGTGCTGGTGAGCCGCTCGTTCACCCTCTCGGCGGTGCGGACGCTGCGGACGCCCAACCGGGTGCTGTGGCTCCTGCTGGGACTGACGCTCGCGCTGCTGCTGACCACGCTCTTCTTCGGCCCCGCCCAGCGGCTCTTCGGCTTCGCGCCCGTGCCTGCCGCCTCGCTGGGCTGGTGCGCCCTGGCCGCGCTGCTCGGCGTCGGCTGGATCGAGGGCTTCAAGGCCGCCGGCCGCGCGTGGCCCCGCCCCCCGATCACTCAGGAACCTGCACCCGGCGCGTGATCGGGCGTTCCCGGCCTACCTGATACGAACTCCGATTGAATGGTTTGCAAAAACCATTCAATCCGAGCGGAGCGAGTGAGAGCAGAGCGGATTCCGGGCGTGGAGTTGGCAACCCGGCGCAGTTCCGGGTTGTTAACGAAACAGACGGAATCCGCATGACTCCGACGCGCATCCTGCCCCATCCCTGGAGGTTCCCCATGACAGCACCCACCACCGCCCCCGCCACACTCAAGCCGACTGAACTCGGGCTGCTGGACGCCTACTGGCGCGCCGCCAACTACCTGTCGGCCGGGCAGATCTACCTGCTCGCCAATCCTCTGCTGCGGGAGCCGCTGACGCTGGCGCACGTCAAACCGCGCCTGCTGGGCCACTGGGGCACCACGCCGGGTCTGAACTTCGTCTACGTGCACCTGAACCGCCTGATCCGAGAGCACGACCTGAGCGTGCTGTACGTCGCCGGGCCCGGTCACGGCGGCCCGGGGCTGGTGGCGAACACGTACCTGGAGGGCAGCTACTCCGAGCTGTACCCGGATATCGGGCCCGGCGAGGACGGCCTGCGAAAACTGATGCGGCAGTTCTCGTTTCCCGGCGGAATTCCCAGTCACGCCGCGCCGCAGACGCCGGGTTCGGTCCACGAGGGCGGCGAGCTGGGTTACAGCCTCGCGCACGCGTACGGCGCGGCCTTCGATCACCCGGAGCTGCTGGTCGCCTGCGTGATCGGCGACGGCGAGGCCGAGACCGGGCCGCTGGCCGCGAGCTGGCACGGCAACAAGTTCCTGAACGCCTGCACGGACGGCGCGGTGCTGCCGATCCTGCACCTCAACGGCTACAAGATCGCCAGCCCGACCGTGCTGGCCCGCCTGGATCATGCGGAACTGGACGCCCTGCTGCGCGGCTACGGCCACACGCCGTACTACGTTGAGGGCGACGACCCGCAAGTTATGCACGAGCGGATGGCCGGCACGCTGGAGCAGGTTCACGCCGACATCGCCGCCATCCAGCGCCGCGCCCGGGCGGAGGGTGTGGTGGAGCGCCCCGCGTGGCCGATGATCGTCCTGCGCAGCCCCAAGGGCTGGACGGGCCCGAAGGTCGTGGACGGCCTCCCGGTCGAGGGCACGTGGCGCGCCCATCAGGTGCCGCTGGCCGGACTGGCCGACCACCCGCAGCACCTGCACCAGCTGGAGGAGTGGCTGCGGAGCTACCGACCCGAGGAACTGTTCGACGCGGCCGGCGTGCTGCGCCCGGAACTGGCCGCGCTCGCCCCCACCGGGAACCGGCGCATGGGCATGAACCCGGTGGCCAACGGCGGCCTGCTGCGCCGCGACCTCGACCTGCCGGACTTCCGCGCGTACGCCCTGGACGTGCCCCGGCCCGGCGCGGTGGACGGCGAGGCCACCCGCGTGCTGGGCACCTTCCTGCGGGACGTGCTGGCCCGCAACACGAACACCTTCCGCCTGTTCGGCCCGGACGAGACGGCCTCGAACCGGCTGGACGCCGTGTACGCCGCGACCGGCAAGACCTGGCTGGAGCCGCAGCGGCCCACCGACGAGCACCTGTCCCCGGACGGCCGGGTCATGGAGGTGCTGAGCGAGCACCTGTGCGAGGGCTGGCTGGAGGGTTACACCCTGAGCGGCCGCCACGGCCTGTTCTCGTGCTACGAGGCGTTCATGCACGTCGTGGATTCCATGGTCGGGCAGCACGCCAAGTGGCTCGCGACGTGCCGGGAGATTCCGTGGCGCCGCTCCGTGTCGTCGCTGAACATCCTGCTCACGTCGCACGTGTGGCGGCAGGATCACAACGGCTCGTCCCACCAGGATCCGGGGTTCATCGACCTGATGGTGAACAAGGCCCCCGCCGTGGTGCGCGTGTACCTGCCGCCCGACGCGAACACGCTGCTGTCGGTCGCCGACCACTGCCTGCGCAGCCGCGACTACGTGAACGTGATCGTGGCCGGCAAGCAGCCGGAGGCGCAGTGGCTGACCATGCCGGAGGCTGCGGCGCACTGCGCGGCCGGCCTGGGCATCTGGGCGTGGGCGGGCAGCGATCACGGCGAGACGCCGGACGTCGTCATGGCCTGCGCGGGCGACGTGCCCACCCTGGAGACCCTGGCGGCCGTGAGTCTGCTGCACGGCTTCTTCCCCGACCTGAAGATCCGGGTGGTGAACGTCGTCGACCTGATGACCCTGCAACCCCCGAGCGAGCACCCGCACGGCCTGACGGACGCCGCCTTCGACGGGATCTTCACGGCCGACACGCCCATCATCTTCGCGTACCACGGCTACCCGTGGCTGATTCACCGCCTCACGTACCGCCGCGCCGGGCACGCCCACCTGCACGTGCGCGGCTTCAAGGAGCAGGGCACGACCACCACGCCCTTCGACATGACGGTCCTCAACGAGATCGACCGTTTCCATCTGGCGCTGGACGTGATCGCGCGCCTACCCCGGCTGGCCGAGGCGGGCGCGGCCGCCACGCGCTTCCTGCTGGAAAGGCTCGCCGCCCACCACGCCCACGTGCGCGCCACCGGGGACGACCTGCCCGAAGTCAGGAACTGGCGCTGGCAGGAAGGTGCCGGGCGCATACGCACCAGCTGACCAGTTTTGACGGATGCCAGGCCTGACCGCCGCCTCAACTGCCCGCGCAGCGCGGTGCCCAGGCAGGACATTTCCTGATCAGGGGCGGCCGGTGAGCTGATGTGCGCGCCGGACTTTTTCCAGTTCCTGCTGCCAGGTGGGGGGCAGGGCGGCCGGGGCGGGCGCGGGAAGGTACGCGTCGCTGACGGGGCGGTGGGCGTGGCTCCAGTCGCTGATGGCCATCAGGACCGGCAGCAGTGCGACGCCCTTTTCCGTGAGGCTGTAGATGACTTTCTGCTGGTGGGTGGGGTCGGCGGTTTTGGTGATGATGCCCTCGCCGAGCAGGGTCTTGAGGCGGTCGGCGAGGATGTTCGAGGAGATGTGCTCGTCGGAGGCGAGCATCTCGCGGTAGTGGCGTTTGCCGCTGAACATCAGGTCGCGCACGATCAGCAGGGTCCAACGGTCTCCGAAGATGTCCAGGCCGAGGCTGACGGGGCAGCCTGACCGGGGCGTTCCGGTGGGGGGTGGGGGGGCAGCCGGTTTCACTGCTTGCATGATCGCACCAGTTAGGGTAGCGTGCAACCAGTTGCACAATACAACCGCTCTGGCAACTGCCTCAGGAGGCGCCCCCATGCAGACCCTACCCACCAACGACGACCTGCTCTCCAGCCTTCCCACCGACACCCGCCTCGCCGGGCGCACCGCCATCGTCACCGGGTCCACGGGTGGCATCGGCGAGGCCACCGCGCGCGTCCTGGCCGCCTCGGGCGCGCACGTGATCGTCAGCGGCCGGGACGCTGCCCGCGCCCGGCACGTCGCCGCCCGGATCGTGCAGGCTGGCGGGCAGGCGACCGCCGTCACCGCCGACCTGTCCGGCACGCCCGACGACGTGCGCACCTTCGCGCGCCACGCCACCGACGCCCTCGGCGGGCAGGTGGACATCCTGGTCAACAACGCCGGTGTGTACCCTGTCACCGCCACCGAGGACCTGACCGACGACGACCTCGAAGCGATCCTGAACGTCAATATCCGCGCTCCGCACGTGCTGGTGGCGGCCATCGCGCCGGGCATGGCCGCGCGCGGCAGTGGTCACATCGTCAACATCGGGTCGTGGATGGCCCGGACCGGCACGGCCAGCGGCGCGCTGTACACCGCCTCTAAAGCCGCTGCCGAACAGCTCGGGCGCAACTGGGCCGCCGAGTACGGGCCGCGCGGCGTGCGCGTGAACACGGTCGCGCCCGGCGTCACCCTGACCCCCGGCAACGCCGCGCACGGCGCGGTCCTGGACGCCATGACAGCCGCCACGGTCGCCGGCCGGCCCGTGCGCCCGGTCGATGTCGCCCACGCCGTGCGCTTCCTGCTCACGGACGAGGCGGCCTTCATCCACGGCAGCGTTCTGGACGTGGACGGCGGCATCAGCCACACCCGGCTGCGCTTCTGATGCGCGCCTTCACCACGGTTCGCAGGCGGCGCGCGTGAAGCTGCGTTACGGCCGCACGCTGGGCCGCTCCGGCCTGATCGTCAGCCCACTGGCGCTGGGCACCATGACCTTCGGGAACGCCGCCTGGGGCTCCCCGGACGACGTATCCGGGCAGGTGTTCGACACCTACCTGCAGGGCGGCGGGAACTTCATCGACACGGCCGACGTGTACTCCGGCGGGCGCAGCGAGGAACTCGTGGGCCGGTTCATCGCCGAGCGCGGCGTCCGCGATCAGGTGGTCCTGGCGACCAAGTTCGGCTTCAACGTCCAGCCGGGCAACCCGCACGCCGGCGGGAACGGCCGCAAGCACATTCACGCCGCCCTGAATGCGTCCCTGCGGCGCCTGGGAACCGACTACGTCGACCTGTACTGGCTGCACGTGTACGACATGGTCACGCCCGCAGAGGAAGTCCTGCAGACCATGGGTGATCTGGTGCGCTCGGGGCAGATCCGGTATTTCGGGCTGTCGGACATCCCCGCCTGGTACGCCACGAAGATGGCCACGCTGGCGCAGGCGCACCACGTGCCGGGGCCGGTCGCCAGTCAGCTGGAGTACTCGCTGGTGGCCCGGCAACTGGAAGCCGAGCACCGCCCCGCCGCCGCCGACAGCGGCATGGGGCTCGTGCCCTGGAGTCCGCTGGCCGGCGGGTTCCTGACCGGCAAGTACACCCGCGCCGATACGGCCGGCCAGGGCCGCCTGAGCGGCAGCAACCCGTTCCAGGGTCCGTTCACGAAATTCACGGACCGCAACTGGGTCATCCTGGACACCTTGCGGGAAGTCGCCGCGCAGACCGGCCACACGCCCGCGCAGGTGGCCCTCGCCTGGGCGGCGGCGCAACCGGGCGTGACGTCCACCCTGATCGGGGCCAGCACACCCGGGCAGCTCGCGGCGAACCTCGCCTCGCTGGAGGTGCAGCTCACGCCAGAGCACCTGGACACGCTGAACCGGGTCAGTTCGCCCGGCCCCGACTTCTTCTCGCCCGGCCTGCAACGCGCCGTCTTCGGCGGGGTCTCCGTCCAGGCCTGGGCGCAACAACCCTGACCAGCACGGTCACCGGGGCCAGCCGGATGCCTGGCCCCACGGTGTCGTGCCCAGCGACTCTCCACCGTTTCCAGAACCCCCATCAAGCGCGTCAGGGCGACCACAGAGGTGGCCTGCCCACCGGCCATACAAGGGCGGCGTTCAGTCGCCGGGTCGGGGGTTCATCGTAAGAGCGCGCTGTGGCGGTCAATGAACCATTGCTGTGCCGAGGGCTGGTGGAGGAGTTCACCGACGAGTGCAGTGGTCATGAGCCCGGCGTCACTGGCCTTCTGGTCGGGTTCGTCAGGCAACGTGAACAGGCCGCTGCGAGTAGGGGCCTTGAGGTCATTGACGTGGACGCAGATGATCGTGACGAGGTCCGTCACAGCAGACTGGTGCGGCGGAAGCCCGTTGGTAGGCCTACCTGAGCTTCCGCTCTGTCTGCCTCGTCACGGGCCCCTGGATCAGTCGGCGGCCTGTTCCTGCTCGGCGCGGAAGGCGGCCATGTCGATCACGAAGCGGTACTTCACGTCGTTCTTCAGCATGCGCTCGTAGGCGCTGTTGATGTCCTGCATGCGGATCATCTCGACGTCGGCGGTGATGCCGTGCTCGGCGCAGAAGTCCAGCATCTGCTGGGTCTCGGCGATCCCGCCGATGTTGCTGCCGGCCACGCTGCGGCGCTGCACGACCAGCGGCACGCCGCTGAGGCCCACGGGTTCCAGGGCGCCCACGATGACCAGCTGACCGTCGCGTTTCAGGGTGGCGAGGTACGGGTTCAGGTCATGCCCACTGGGAACGGTGCTGATGATGAAGTCGAAACTGCTGCGCGCGGCCTTCATGGCGGCGCGGTCGCCGCTGAGGATCACGTGGTGCGCGCCGAGACGCAGGGCGTCGTCGGCCTTGCCCTGCGAGGTCGTGAACAGCGTCACGTCCGCGCCCATGGCGACCGCCAGCTTGATGCCCATGTGGCCCAGCCCGCCCAGGCCGACAATGGCGACCCGGTGACCCCGGCCGATCTTCCAGTGGTTCAGCGGCGAGAACATGGTGATCCCGGCGCACAGCAGCGGCGCCACCCCCCGCAGGTCGAGGCTCTCGGGGACGCGCACGACGAAGCCCTCGGTCACGACGATGGCGGTGGAGTACCCGCCGTGCGTGGGAGCCTGCGTGTCGCGTTCACGGGAGTTGTACGTCCAGGTCGCGCCGTTCTCGCAGTACTGCTCCAGGCCCTCGGCGCAGGACTCGCAGTGCTGGCAGGAGTCCACCATGCAGCCCACCCCGGCGAGGTCCCCGACGCGCAGGCGCGTGACCTGCTCACCGACCGCCGTGACCCGCCCGACGATCTCGTGGCCCGGCACCAGCGGGTAGAGGCTGGGTCCCCACTCGCTGCGCGCCTGATGCAGGTCGGAGTGGCACACGCCGCTGTACAGGATCTCGATCATGACGTCGGTGGGGCGCAGTTCCCGCCGCTCGATGGTGTGCGGCTGCAGGGGCGAGGTGGCGTCGGGGGCGGCGTAGGCGTGAACAGTGGTCATGGGGAACTCCTGGCTGGGGGGTGGGGGGAGGGACGATTCCGGCGATGCCCGGAAGGCTACGGCCGCCCGCTCCCGTCAAATCATGCCGGGCGCACAATGCCCGCCGCGCCGCCTGACGGCTGCGGCCCTTTTCTGAACCTCGCGCGCTGTGAGGCGACTGTATGACCCGCTGACCATACTGCAGGTGTGATATGGATTCCGTCTGTTTCGCTGACAACCCGGAACGTCGCCGGGTTGCCAACTCCACGCCCGGAACCCGTTTTTCTCCTACTCGCATCCGCTCGGATTGAATGGGCTTTGGAGCCCATTCAATCGGAGTCCGTATGACGTTCTCTGACAGGCGGACCGACTCTGACCGGCAGGCCGAGCAGGCCTGGGCGGCCCGGTTCACGGACCCGGCCGGTGCGGACGCGTGGGTGCAGGCGTCGCTGCCGGACCCGACCCTGCGGCCCTGCGCGCAGGTCGTGCTGGGCTTCCTGCGCTGGCGGGCCGGTGAACTGGTGGGCGCGCTCGATCAGGTCATGCAGGCCGAGGTCACGCTGCGGGAACGCGGAGACGAGCGCTGGCTGGCCCGCGCCCTGAGCATGCTGGCTGTGCTGGCCGGCGAGAGCGGGCAGGCGGAACGGGCGCTGCGCCTGCTGCAGGAGCAGCTGGAACTGGTGCGCCGCCTCGGGGACGTGGAGATGCAGGCCTCGGCGTACAACGATTTTGGCGTGCAGATCGGCTGGGACGACCCGGAACGCGCCCTGACCTACTACCAGCGGGCCTTCGACCTGCTGGAAGAGCGGGCGCTGTCCGGCGGCGCGTCGCCACATCCGGGCATTCACGGGATCGCGGCGCTGAACATCGCGGAAATCCACCTGTTGCGCGGCCGCGACGCGGAGGGCGAGGCCATGACCGGACGCGGCGGCGAACTGCTGGAGCAGGCGCGCGCCTGGACGTTCTGGCCGGGCTACGTGACCCTGCGCGTGAAACTCCTGAGCCGCCAGGGCCACCTGGACGACGCCCGGCAGCTCATCCGGGACGCCTTCGCCCGGCTGGGCGAGCGGCTTGACCCGCGCGGCCCGCCGCTCACCGAGCCGGCGCAGCTGCTGTACGCCGCGGCCGCGCACCTGGAATTCGAGGCGGGCGACCCGCAGCGGGCGCTGGAATGGCTGGCCGGGCTGGAGGACTGGCCGAACGTCCGGCCCGAACTGGTGCCGGAATTCCTGGATCTGCGCGCCCGGATCGAGGCGGCGGGCGGGGACCACGCCGCCGCGTACCGCACGGCGCGGCAACTGCTGGCCGTCACGGAGGCCCGGCACGCCGCCGAACGCGACACGCAGGTCAAACAGCTGGAAGTGCTGCACCGCACGGAACTGGCCGTGCAGCAGACCCGCGAGGCGCAGCGGGCGGCGCAGCACCTGCGCGAACACCTGCGTGAACTGCAGGTGCTGCGCGGGGAACTGGAGAAACTCAGCAGCACCGACGACCTGACCGGACTGGGCAACCGCCGGCAGTTCGAGCAGCACCGCGCGCAGCTGGAGCCCGGTGACGCCGTGCTGCTGATCGACATCGACCACTTCAAGCGAGTGAACGACACCTTCGGGCACGCGGCAGGCGACGTGACATTGCAGGTCGTGGCCGCCCGGGTCCGGGGTGTGCTGCGCCGCAGCGACCGCGCCTACCGCTACGGGGGCGAGGAATTCACGGTGCTGCTGCGCGGTGTGGGCGAGCCTTTCCTGCTGGAGGTCAGCGAACGCATCCGGCAGGCGGTGGTGGCCGGGCCGGTGCCGGGTCCCGGCGTGACCGTCACGGTCAGTATCGGCGCGGCCCTGCTGAACGGCGTGAACGACCCGGGCGCCCTGGAACGCGCCGATCAGGCGCTGTACCGCGCCAAGCAGCAGGGGCGGAACCGGACCTGCCTGGCACGGCCGGAGGGCACCGCGGGCCCCGTGTCCGGCTGACCCCCGTGGGCGCATCCTCAATAGCCGAAGTCGAGCTGAGGAAGCCACGGGGCGTCCGCCGCGTCGGGGCGCAGATGTTGACTCTGACGCGCGACTGGACAGCCGTGCCGGTCACGTGTCGATGGGCAGCGCCAGGGCACGGTGCGGAACATGGCGCCGTCTCGCCGCGCGCGGCCACCCACTGGCCCGTCTGACGGATTCCGTCTGTTTCGCTGACACCCCGGAACCGCACTGGGTTGCCAACTCCACGCCCGGAGGGGCGTTTCTCTTCCACTCCGCGGGGCAGCTCTACGAGTTGCATCCGCTCGGACCCAGCGGCTTTGTAAGCCATTCAATCGGAGTCCGTATGAAGCGTGCTCCCCGGCGCCGGCCCAGTGGCGTCCGCTGACGGGCGTTTTATCTGTAAACCCGCCACAATGACGGCATGACCCCCTCCCTGTCCGCCGCACTGCTCTGGCTGTTGCTGGCCGGTGCGGGCGTCACGGCACTGTTCGCCTCGGCCAGTGCGCGCCTTAACGAGGCGTTCGGCACGGACGCGCGGATCCTGCACCGGGTGCTCTCGCAGCGGATGGAGCAGCAGGAAGCGGTACTGAACGCCGCCCACGCCCTCGCCTCACAGGGGGTGGATGAGGCCGCCCTGACGACTGCCCTGACCACCCTGCGCCGGCAGTACCCGCAGGTGGTGGCGGCGCAGCGCTGCTCCTCCGGCGGCTGCCGCACGCTGGGCCCGGCGGACGTGCCGCTGCCCGACCTGCCCGCCGTGACCGCGCCCCAGGCCGCGGTCCGCTGGCCGGCCGGAGGCGGGCCCCTCTACGCGCTGTCGCGTGGGTCCGTCCGCGTCTGGGTGGACGCCCGGCGCCTCACCGACCGGCTCGTCGAGGGATCCGCGCCCCTGGCCTTTACCGTCATCCGCCCGGACACCGGGGCGGTGCTCGTCTCGCGGGCGACTCCGCCGGGCGCGGCGCTGCGGACGTTCCGCGTGCAGAAGCTCCTGGGGACCGACCTGCAAGCCTTTCCGCTGGAGGTGACCCGTGCCGCGCCGTGGCGCGCGTGGCCCTGGCTGGGCGCCGCCGTCTGGACCGTGCTGACCGGCGGCCTGACCGCGCTGATCACCGGCCTGCTGCGCAGCCGCCGGGCCGCGCAGCGCGCCCTGCTCGACGAGCGGGCCCTCGCGGCGGGAGTCGTGCAGGCCGCCACGGAAGCCATCGTGGCCGTGGACGACCAGCACCGCGTGACCCTCGCGAACCCGGCGGCCCGCGTGGCGCTCGCGCATCCGCTGACGCCCGGCACCGACCTGCGGGCCGTGACGACCTTCCGCGCGACCCTCTCACCCGCGCCGTTTGACGCGGACGCGTTCTGGGCGAACGGTGACCCCACGCCCCTCCCGGACGGCCTGACACTCGTGCAGGGCGCGCAGGCCACGCCGGTCGAAGGGTCACTCGCGCCCCTGCGCGGCGCCCGGGGCGAACCGCGCGGCCGGGTCCTGATCCTGCGGGAAGTCGGGGCCCTGCACCGCCGGATGCTCGAGCAGCTCGAGGCGGGCGAACGCCGCGTCCGGGAACACCAGGAAACCCTCGCTCACGTCTCCCGCCTCTCCACCCTGAGCGAGATGGGCGCGGGCCTCGCCCACGAACTCAACCAGCCGCTCACTGCCATCGTCAGTTACAGCCAGGCGGCCGCGCGACTCCTCGACGAGCCTGAACCGGACCTCGGCCGGGTCCGGCACGCCGTGAACGCCTCGGTCCACCAGGCGGGCCGCGCGGCGCAGATCATCACGCGGCTGCGCGAGTGGGTGCGGCGTGCGCCCAGCCAGGTGCGCGCCACCGACCTCGTGCAGGCCGCGCAGAATGTCCTGACACTCTGCCACGCCGACCTCCGGCGACTGGACATCCGGGTCGTCACCCACGTCCCGCCGGTCGCATCCGTGCAGGCGGACCCGGTTCACCTCGAACAGATCATCCTCAACCTGCTGCGCAACGCCATCGACGCGCTCGAACGGACCCCGGACGCACAGGTCACCCTCGTCGTCGAGCCCGAGGGCGGCGAGTGGACGCTCACCGTGCGCGACAACGGCCCCGGCGTCGCCCCCGAGGTGCTCGGGCGCCTGTTCACGCCGTTCACGACCAGCAAGGACGGCGGTCTTGGTCTGGGCCTGAGCCTGTCCCAGACGCTCGCGCAGGGAATGGGCGGCGACCTGCACGGCGCGAACACCACGACGGGCGCGGCCTTCCAGTTGAGGATCCCCCGGGCTGAACCGCAACCCGCCGGCGCTGGTGCCGCCCACCCTGGAGGCCACCCATGACGGGCGTGCCCACACCGAACCTTGAACCCGCCGTGTACCTCGTGGACGACGACGACGCGGTCCGTGACGCCCTGGCGTTCCTGCTGAGCACCGTCGGCCTGACCGTCCGAACCTTCCCTGACGGACTCGCCCTGGAACGTGCCCTGGACGCCGAGGGCCCGCCGGACGTCGGCTGTCTGCTGCTCGACATCCGCATGCCTCACATCAGCGGCCTGCACCTCCAGGCTCGCCTGCAGGCCCGCGGGGTGGACCTTCCCGTCATCCTGCTCACCGGCCACGCCGACGTGGACCTGTGCCGCCGCGCGTTCCGGCAGGGCGCCGCCGATTTCCTCAGTAAACCCGTCGACGAGACTGAACTCCTCGAAGCGGTCCAGCGGGCCGTGCGGCAGCACCTGCGCGGCCGGGCGCGTCACGCCGCCAGCCAGCAGGCGCGCGAGCGGCTCGGCCGCCTCACTGCCCGGGAGCACGACGTGCTGCGCAGCCTGCTCGACGGGCAGACGAGCAAGCAGGCCGCCCGCACGCTCGGCATCTCGGCACGGACGGTGGAAACCCACCGGGCCAGCCTCTTCACGAAACTGGAAGCCGACTCGCTCGCCGGCGTGATCCGCATCGCGCTGGCGGGGGAAGACGGCTGATCCGGACTGCCGTCTGTCCCGTCGACAACCCACCAACGAGCCGAGTTGCCAACTCCACGCCCGGAGGAGCGTGCCTCTCCTGCTCGCTCCGCGGCGCGGCTCTACGAGCCCGCTTCGGCTGAAAGCTTTTGCAATCCTTTCAACCGGAGTCCGTCTGACCCGCCCGGCGACCCGCGCCGGGCCTCCGTGAAACTACGGAGGTCGCGTGCGTACTGCCCGGATACCACGGCTGGCGCGGCCGGCGCACCATGGGGGCATGAAACGTCTCACTGCCCTGCTGACCGTCTCTGCCCTCTCGCTCGCCGCCGCCCAGACGACACCAACTCAGACGACACCAACTCAGACGACACCAGCTCAGACGACCCCTGCCCCCGCGACCGCTGCACCGGCGACTCCCGCGCCGGTCACCCTGGCCACCACCCCGACCGTCTCACCGGCCAGCCTGAGCCTCAGTGCCGCCACCCGCATCGCCACGCTGGCCGTGAATAACTGCGCGCAACTCGGGTACCACGTGAGCGTCACCGTGGTCGACCGCAGCGGCGTGACCCTGGCTGTGGCCCGCTCGGAGAGCGCGGGGCCGCACACCCTCGGCGCCAGCCTCGGCAAGGCGTTCACCAGTGCCAGCGCCCGCAACCTGACGAGTGAGATCGCCAGGAACCTGCCCGGCAACCCCGGCCTGGCGGACATTCCCGGCTACCTCATCCTGGCGGGCGGAGCGCCCATCCGCGTGAACGGCGCCGTGGTCGGTGCCGTCGGCGTCGGCGGCGCCCCCAGCGGGATGATCGACGAGAAATGTGGCCTGGACGCCACTGCAGCCGTCCTCGGGCAGTGAACGCATCGGCGCCGCGGCCGCCCGATGGGGCCGCGGTGCCCACCTCTCTGGCCCGCTCATGTCGCCACCACCATCGCGGTCCATGGTGTGGTTCCCGCTGTCAGGACGAGGGAGCGAACAGCCCCGGTCAGGTGCCGCAGAAGGTGCGGTAACAGGCCGTCACCTCCGCGCGGGCTGGTTCGAGATACTCCGCCTGTTCCGGCGTCTCGTCGTAGGGGCGCTGAACGGCTGCCAGCAGCCGCCTGAACGGCCCGAGATCCCCGTGGTCCGACGCCGCCGCCAGGGCCTCCTCCACGCGGTGGTTGCGCGGAATGACGGCCGGGTTCACCCGGCGCATGAGGTTGGCCCGTTCGCTCCAGTCTGCGGTGGCATTGCCCTCACTTCCCGCCCGTGCCCGCCAGCGGGCCAGCCAGGCATCCGGTGCCTGCGCGTCGGTGAACAGCGCCCGCAGCGGCCCCTCGTCCCCGTCCGCCGCTTCGGCCAGCCGGCGCCACCCGAGCGTGAAATCCACCCGGTGGTCGTGCAGCAGGGTCAGCCAGTCCCCGGCGAGCGCGCGGTCGGTCGCGTCGTCCCCGCCGTGCAGGCCCAGTTTCGCCCGCTGGCCGGTCAGCAGCGCCCCCTCGTACCACTCCGGGAACGCGTCGATCACCCCGGTCGCCTGCCCGATGGCTTCCGACATGGCCTCCTTGCTGTCCTGTCCGGCGATGAGCGGCAGCAGCGTTTCGGCCAGCCGGGCCAGGTTCCAGCGCGTCACGGACGGCTGGTTGCGGTAGGCGTAGCGGCCACCGTGGTCGATGGAGCTGAACACCGCATCCGGGTCGTACGCCTCCAGGAACGCGCACGGGCCATAGTCGATCGTCTCTCCGGAAATGGCGACGTTGTCGGTGTTCATCACGCCGTGGATGAACCCGACGTTCATCCATCCCGCCACCAGCGTCGCCTGCCGCTGCGCGACCCGGCGCAGCAGACCGAGGTAGCGGTCGTCCGTGCCGACGAGGTCGGGGTCATGCCGGGCGATGGCGTAATCGGCGAGTTGCCGCACGCGGTCGGGCTCGCGGCGGGCGCTGAAGAACTCGAAGGTGCCGACCCGCAGGTGACTGGCGGCCACGCGGGTCAGGACTGCGCCGGGCAGGGGACGCTCCCGGTAGACGGTCTCGCCGGTGGCGGTCACGGCGAGGGCGCGGGTGGTGGGGAGGCCGAGGGCGTGCATGGCCTCACCGATCAGGACTTCGCGCAGCATGGGTCCGACGGCGGCCTTACCGTCGCCCCGTCTGGAGAAGGGCGTGCGGCCGGACCCTTTGAGCATCAGGTCGCGGCGCTGACCGCACTGATTGATGACCTCGCCGAGCAGCAGGGCGCGGCCGTCGCCGAGTTGTGGGGAGAAGCCCCCGAACTGGTGGCCGGCGTACGCCTGCGCGAGCGGCTCGGCGCCCTCGGGGACCCGGTTGCCGGCGAAGATCGCGGCGCCGTCAGGGCCATCCAGCATGTCAGGGTCCAGGCCCAGTTCGAGGGCCAGGGCGCGGTTGAAGTACAGCAGGTCCGGCGCGGGGACGGTGGCGGGCTGCCAGGGGACGGAGAAGCCGGGCAGGTCCCGCGCGTAGGAGTTGTCGAACTGGAACGGGGAGGCGGGCATGACAGACAGTCTGACGCGTCCCTGGAAATCGACTGCATCCTGGCCACAGTCCGGCACGGCGGAGAGAGAAGGCCGTTCCGGCCGGCGCGGCTGATGCGTCACCGTCTCCTTCACACGGTCCGGTGGTTGGGGGAGTAGACCAGCTGCATAAAACATACCATACTGTCTGGTATGGAAAACCTGAACGGCTGGTCCATCGGTGCCGCCCTCACCCTGAGCGGACTGGCGGCCCTGCACGCCCTGTGGGCCACCGGGAACCCCTGGCCGGCCCGCAACGCCGCTCAACTCAGCGCCCAGGTCATCGGCGGCCACGGTGCCCGCGACCTGCCGCCCCCCACCGCCTGTCTGGTCGTGGCCGCCGCGCTCCTGACCGCCTCGGCGCTGGTCCTCACCGCTCCCGCGACTCCCGGCAGTTCCCTGATCCGCACCGGAGCACAGACGGTTGCCGGTGTGCTGCTGCTGCGAGGATCAGCCGGGTACGCCCTGCCGACCCTCGTCCCCTCCATGCAGGGCACGCCGTTCGTCCGCCTGAACGCCCGCCTGTACTCCCCGCTGTGCCTGCTGCTGGGCACCGCCGTCCTCCTGAGCCTCCGTTGACCGGGCAGCCCGCGTGATGCTCTACACTGCCTGACCATGCGCCGGACCCGCACCGACTGGCTCACCGCCGGCCTGACCCTGCTGCGCGACGAGGGCGAACACACCCTGACCATCGAACGCCTGTGCCGCGCCGTCGGCCTGAGCAAGGGGTCGTTCTACCATCACTTCCAGCATGTCGAGGCCTACCGCGCGGCCCTCCTGAGTTGCTGGGAGGAGACCCAGACCAACGCGCCCATCCAGCAGAGCGAGGGAGCCGCCGATCCCCTGCACGCACTCCGGGCGGCGATCGGCCCACTGGATCACCCGCTGGAACTGGCCATGCGCGCCTGGGCCGTGCGTGACAGGCAGGTGCGGGCCGCCCTGAACCGCGTGGACGCCCGGCGAACCGAGCACCTGCGGCAGGTGCACGTCCGGCTGGGCCACGCGCACGCCAGGGAACTGGCGGAACTGGAGTACGCGACGTTCCTGGGCCTGCAGACGCTGGGCTGGACGGACCGGGCTGACCTGGCCCGCCTGCACGCCCGCGCCCTCGCAGGACTGGCCAGCGCCGACTGATACGGATTCCGTTTGTTTCGCCGACAACCCGGAACATCGCCGGGTTGCCAGCTCCACGCCCGGAACCCGTTTTGCTCCTACTCGCTCCGCTCGGATTGAACGGGTTTTGCAACCCATTCAATCGGAGTCCGTATGAGAGAGGGTCGGGCACAGACTCAAGCGCATCCTGATACCACGTTGCGACCATCTGGTGGCCAGACTTCGGACTGCCCTGCTGAAGCGCAGCGGATTCAACTCGCGTTAGCCGCAGCGGAACGGAATGGGCACAGGACCGCAGCAGCACACGCCCTGCACGCCTCCCCCTGCCGTCCTGGCAGCAGCCAGGTGACCGTACGCCTGCCGGCATGTCTGGAACCGCGCGGCTATTTCCCCACGGCCTCCCAGCAGTCCCTGCTCACTCACCAGCCGCCGAACGGCGGCTGAACACGACTCGCCTCCGAACAGCGCGGCGTGCGCACAACGGAATCCTTTGAGGGGGGAGAGCCAGCGCTGATACATGTCGATTGACCCCAGGGCCAGGTAATTCAGGGAATTCATACCTGACGTTAAGCGGCGCAGCGAGGGGCTGTATCCCGACTTCATGAAGACGCTGCCGACAGTCCTGAGCACGTTGAAGCCAACATGACGAGTTTCCGGGAAAGCGCCGGAACCTCCCCATTCCCGCTCCAACGTACTTTTCCTGCTATGCGCTCCGCGCGGTTGATCTACAAGATCAACGCAGTGTACTTAAAGGCGCGTACACGGGAAGCTACGCAGCCCTGACCTGATCTGGAGGGAGTGAAGTGCGGTTCACGATGTCCATGACGGTGTTGTGGCTCAGACTCAATTCCCGGGCAATCTCCCGGTATGATCGCCCGTCCCCAGCGCGTGAGTTCCGTGACCGGCACGGCATGGATGTGGCGGTGGCGCGACCCTCTTGCTCCGCCCTGCAGATCGGAACGGGACTTGATTGTATCCGCCACAGGATGGGTAGGGGCGTCCGGTTCGCTGACGGAACCATCGAGGTCTCATCCGCACCACCCGCCGCTCTCCTCGTGCGGACGAGCAACGGCCCACCTGTTGCTTCAGCCTCCAGTGTCCTCACCCAGCAGCCCCAGATCGATCGCTCGCCGCACCGCCTCGGTGCGGTTGCCTGCGCCCAGCTTCGCCAGGATGTTGCTCACGTGGACCTTCACGGTTCCCTCGCTGATGCCCATCTGCTGCCCGATGCGTTTGTTGGGCTGCCCGGCGGCCAGGGCCCGGATCACCTGCACCTCGCGCCCGGTCAGGGCGCCGCTGGGTTCCAGGTGGGCCGGCAGCCGCAACTGCTGCGCGAGTGCCTGCGCGACCCTGGCGTGAATGACCTTCTCGCCCCGGTGGACGCGCCACAGTGCATCCAGAATCTCGTCAATCTCCGCGCTCTTGAACAGGTAACCCGCCGCCCCGGCGTTCAGACCGCCCGTCATGTCCTCCACCTCCTCGAAGGTGGTCAGCAGCACCACCGGGGGACCATTCCTCCGGCGGAATTCCGCTGTGGCCTGAATGCCATCCATCACCGGCATGCGCACGTCCATCAGCACCACGTCGGGACGCAACTCGTCCGCGAGGTCCAGCGCCTGCCGTCCGTTCTCGGCCTGGGCCAGTACCCGAACGTCGTCTTCCAGGTCGAGCAGCGAGGCCAGACCCTGCCGCACGAGGGGCTGGTCGTCCACGATCAGGACCCGCAGCGGCGTCACGGTCGGGTGGGAAGGGGTAGGGTCAGACATAGCTCGAAGACCTCCTCGTCTTGAGTCACTTGGAGCGAACCGCCGAGCGCCTCCAGGCGCGAACGCAACCCGGCCAGCCCCGCGCCCCCACGTGGGTACGCCGTCCAGCCGGCGTGGGCGGGGCAGCGCGGATTGCGGACCGAAAGGCGGAGGTCTCGCCTGTCGTGGGACAGCCGGGCAGCCACAGGCTGAGCGGGCGCGTGCTTGTGGGCATTCGTCAGGGCTTCCTGCAACCCCCGGTACAGGGCGAGTTTGTGCGAGGACGGCAGGGCGGGTTCCTCACCTTCCAGGGTCAGCGTCACCGGGTCAGGCCAGGTCTGGCCCAGGTCACGCAGGGCCTGGTACAGCGTCCCGTCAAGTTGCGGTGCTTTCAGGGTAGACACCACCTCCTGAAGCTGCTCCAGGGCCTCGCCGCTGCGTGCCATCACGTTGTCGAGGGACACCGTGATCCGGGGGTCGGTGCCGCCTGCCCTCTGCTGCAGCTTGCGGACACGCTGGGCTTCGAGCCGCAGGGCCGTCAGTTGATGACCCAGCGTGTCGTGCAGTTCGCGTGAGAGGTGGGCACGTTCTTCCAGGGCCGCGTGCTGCAACTCCAGCGCCTGGTAGGCGTGCAACTCGCGGTAGGCCCGGCGCAGGGCCTCCTGCTTCTCCTCGTTCTGGAGCATGAACTCGAAGGCCGCGTAGGTGAAGCCGCCCTGGGTCAGGGTGACGACCACCAATCCCAGCAGCCCAGACCATTCGTCCGGACTGGTGAAGGTGGGCAGCGGGGGAATCAGGATGTAGGTCAGCAGACTGCCCACGAACAGCGCCGCGAACAGACCGAGGGTCTGCCGCAGGGTCAGCCAGTAACGCGCCACGATGGGCGTGACCATCAGGACCGCCGCCGGACGGTCGGCCCAGACCACGAGGACGGAGAACACCAGGGTCGCCAGGAGCAGCAGGACGATCTCGGGTCGTCCCCGCTGACCGGGCCGGATGGCCCACAGGACCGCCACGAATCCCAGTCCGGCGACCAGCAGGCGTAGCAGCACATGTCCGGCGTCCAGCAGGGGCAGCGTGCTGGTGTCCACTGGACTGATGACCAGACTGCGCAGGAAGGTGGTCAGGACGCCCAGCCCCGCGAACAGCACGATGGGTGTCACGCGGGGCCGATAGAGAAACGCCCGGACCTCTGGTCGGTTCAGATACGCACGCGCCGTCATGGTGTTTCAGAGAGGTGAAGAGACAGCATGAAGGACAGTGTAGGGGGGCAGGATGAGGCCGCGCCTCTGCCAGGGGCGTATGTCGAAAGATATAGGCTGACTATATCTTCTGGGAGATGGCAGATGGGGAGAAGATGAGTAGATTGCTCACGTATGAAAACGAAAGCCCTGCTCCTGTCGGCCCTGATCCTCGCTCCCTCTGCTGGCGCTGCCGCTGTCCAGTCCGCTCCCGCACAGGAGTTCCGGGGGCAGACCAATAAGGCTCTGGCGGCTCCTGCCCAGGACCTCCGCGTGAGCTATGGCAACGCGGCGCTGAGCACCACGCCTGCCATCTTCGTCAAGTCCAACCTGCCCCAGGCGCTTAGCGATGAGGAACTGGATGAGGTGAAGGGAGAATTTGTGGTGCTTCTCCCTGCTGCTCCGGCGGCGGCGGGACCTATTTCAGCAGGGGCAGTGGCTGCGGGTGCAGCGGCTGTGGCAGCAGGGGCAGCGGTGGGAAGCTGGTTGGGCAATGTATTAAAATCGGATTCTGAAGCGCCTAAGCCTGCTCCTCAGCCCACTCCCAATAGCGATCCCAGCGACTTCACAAAACTTCGTGGAGGACAGGGTTATAAGGAAAATGATACTGGCTTGACATGGAAGAAGGACCAGCTTCACAAAGATCACTGGGATATTCTGATCGTAAGGGAGAGAAGGTGAAAGAGGTAGATTTTAATGGCAATCAAATCTGGCCTGGCGGCCCAAAGAACAAAAACAAATGACGCCTTACGAGAAATATAGAGAATTGCCGGAATGGGATATAATAGAACATAGATTGGAAAAACTCATTAACAATCAGGACGTAAAACTATTTACTAACATTGATTACATTGTTGGCTATCTCATAGAGGGACTTATGAGGGAAGATAGTATTTCTATAGGTCGAGATTTAAAGGAAGAGTAAATAGAATTAGCAGGCCTTATCGTCTCTATAAGGTCGGCAGCGACTGCGTTATCTGCCGCCGAACATTATCATAAAGTGAATACTTTATAATATGGAAGTGCTGATATATCTCGGAGGTGAGTTCTGAAGCCGGAATACAGCCATACCGCCATGTGCTGTACTCCGGCGTCTGCACGATAGTGTCCGCTGCCCTCGGAGGATCTTGTGGAGTTGCTCGTCTTTATCATCGTATCTCTGTTTGTGACCCCTATGCTCATTCTTTGGGAGTCATACAACAATGTCTACTATGTGAACCCTCGTCGCTTTCTTCCTGTCGCCATTGGCAGAGTTATCTTCCTTCCTGTGATCTTTCTTTTGGCGCAGCGAGTTTCTCCCGGTGAATACATGGAGAACATTGCTCAGGCGCTCATTCTCACGACTTCTATGGCACTCAGCTATCAGTTGTTCGCGCACCGTATCCACCCCCAGCAGGCTCCCTATCATCTGCGGGCCCATACACGTGCCCGAAAGCTCGCTCTGGCCGCCTTCATTACCTTGATCTTGGTCCTCCCAACGGCGCTCAGCGCTTCCGAAGTCATTCGCAGCGTACTGAGCTATGGCGTGATGCCTTCCATGTTCGCAGCCCTAGTCGCCTTCATCGGGAGGGATAAGCTTGCTCCGTAAGCGTTTTGTGGTCGCGCTGATGATCCTTTTCTCCTCTGCTTCCGCCGACTACCGCACCCTCCGCTACGCTTCCGTCGTTGGCCAGACCTCCGACTTTACCTGCGGCCCGGCGGCCCTCGCTACCCTGCTGACCCACTACTACGGGCGACCCGTGGCCGAGCAGACCCTCACAGAGCGTTCGGTGGCCGATATGCAGGCACGCGGAAAAGAAGTGGTGGAAGGCATCACCCTGCTCTCACTACGAAACGCCCTGGGGTCGGAATCCATTTCCTCAGCGGGCTACAAGCTCACGCTGGAGCAACTGCGCGTCGTGCTGGCGCAAGGGCTGCCGGTGGTAGCAAACGTCGTCTATCCGAAGGGGCACTACTACCTCGTGCTGGCGGTGGACGACCAGAACGTGCTGCTGGCCGACCCCAGTTGGGGCGTGCGGTCGCAACCCATCCGCAACTTCCTGAACGCCTGGAACGGCGTCGTCCTGATTCCAGAACCCTCGGAATCCGAAGTCACTCAGGCCCGGACCCAGGTGGCACTGCAACTCAGTAAGTACAGAGAACGCCTCGAACGCCTCAAGACAGGAGCCTGACCATGTTCAAGAACAACCGATGGCGGGCGGGGCTACTGGCCTCGCTCGTCAGTTTCAGTGGAGCGGGCGCTCAGAACCTGCAACCCATTGACCCCCTCCAGCGGCCCCGGACGGGCGCGGGCAGCGCCAGTTTCAGCGTCAGTGCCGGATACGCCCCTGACCTCCGGCAGACACCGGAGGGCCTGACTTCCAACGTCTCGGGCGGGCTGGGACTCAGCGCCAGCTACAACGTGACGGAACGCTTCGTGGTGACGGCCTCCACCGGCATCGGCGGGGCAAGAACCGAGACCCTGAACGGTGACACCGTGGACGCGGCTTCCCGCCTGAACTGGAATGGCCTGGACGTGGGCGCGCAGTACACCTTCGAGGGGCGTTACGCTCCGGCGCTGGGACTGGACGTGTCTCTCCCAGTGGCGGGCGGCGGCTGGGCTGTGACGGGCAGCGCCTCTGCCTCTGTGCTGCGCGACCCGGTCATTCTGGACGGCACGCTGGCCGCGACCTGGCGCCCGGAAGGCGCCGCGTCCGTCAGCGCCGGTGCGGGTGTGAGCTTCGTGGTGAACGAGGCCGTGACGCTACGGACCGACGCCGTTCAGAGTCTGACCTTCGGCACCCTGACTGTTCCCTCGACCACCCTGGGACTGGGCGGGGCGTACAAGATCGACGAGCAGAACAGCCTCCAGGCCCGCACAACCCTGAATGTCACCGGGGGCCGCACGACCACCGGCCTGAGCGTGACGTACCTCTACCGCCCCTGAGGTCGGCTCATTTCCACTGCACCTGCATACGGCCTATGTCTTTCGATATAGGCCGTTGGTGCATAGGCGGGGCGTGCATGGCCCGGTAGCGTCAGGGGATGAAGATTGTCCCCCGTCAATGGCTGTCCGTCGCTACCCTCTCCGCCCTGCTGCTTTCCGGCGCCGTGCAGGCCGGGGGAGCCGGTGCGCCGCCCGTGGCCCGCCCCGCTGTCCCCGCTGTACAACCTGCCCAGAGTCAGGCCCAGGCTGGCCGCGCTCTGCTGGACAGGGCGCTGAAGGCCAATGGCGGCGACTCTCTCCGGGGGCTGCGCACCATGCAGCAGCGCTCCGAGATGACCTTCGTGGACGCGCAGGGCCAGCCGGTGCTGGTACTGGTCAGCGTGGATTACGCCAACGGCTGGATGCGGGCCACCACCCTTCAGGGAGAGCAGGTCGTCAACGAGCAGTTCCTCACGCCCGAGGGAGCGTTCGCGTCCACCCCCCAGTCGGGCACGGTGCCGCTGCCCCGCCAGGAGGCCCGGAGCCTCACCGACGCCTTCTTCTACGGCGCGCCCGGCCTGCGACTGGGAGGCGAGGGCCGCGATTCGGTGAAGAACCTGGGCGAACAGACCTGGCTTCAAGTGGAAGGCCGCGAGATCAAGGGCACCGTGCTGGAAGTCGTGACCAGGGGCGTGAAGGCAACTTACCTGCTGAACTCGCAGGGATTGATCGTGGCCGAGCGGTATCCGGTCGCGGGGCTGGGTGAGGTCATCTCGGTCTACGGCGACTTCCGGACCATCGGCGGCGTGCAGGTGCCAGGGACGACGCTGGGCTTCGCGCCAAACGGTGTCCTGCTTTTCGTTGCCAAGGACCTGGAGACCAAGCTCAACGTGACGCTGCCCGCGGACACCTTCAAGGTCCCGGAGTGAAGAGAGCGGCCCTGGTCCTGGCCCTCGCGCTGACCACCAGCGTGCAGGCCGCTCCGGCGCCCACCGTCACCGCCCAGGACCTGTTCGACGAGGTGATCTACCAGCTCGCCTCCTTCTACAACGGGCCGTCCGATGTGCGGGCCAGCGACCTGCGCCGCAAATACCTGCCGGAGGTGCAGAAGCTCTGCGGCGGCCAGCCCGACTGTGCGGCGGCGCAGGCGTACCCCCTGCTGGGGCGGTTGCTGGGCGACCTGAAGGACGCGCACACCAACCTCTACACGCCGTCCCAGTTGGAGGAGGTCGGCAGGCTCCTGCTGGGTGAACAGGGACAGCGCCGGACCTTCGGGGCCGTCACCGAGGCTATAGGCACGGGTGGGCGCGTGGTGCTGGAGGTGCTGCCCGGCTCGGCCGCCGAGCGGGCCGGGTGGAAGGCCGGGGACGTGCTGCGGCGGGTGAATGGCGTGGTGCTGGACGGTCAGGCCGGACAGGCCGCCCTGGGCCGGGCGTCGGCCCGGGGGACACCCGCCCGCTTCGAGGGAACGCGGCAGGGAACAACGGTGAAGACGACGCTCACGGCGGCTCCCCTTCAGGTGACGCCGGTCAGCCTGAGCCTGCGCGCCGATGGTCTGGCGGTGCTGCGTCTGCGACACTTCAACTCGCCGGGCGTGGGGCAGCAGGTCCACGACGCCCTGCGGAAAGTGCAGGCGGCGGGAATGAAGGGTGTCATCCTGGACCTGCGCTGGAACAGTGGCGGACGCGTCGACGAGTTCATGCTGAGTGCCGGGGCGTTCACCGACCCCGCGCCGCTGTTCCTGAAGACCCGCGTGGATACGGCGAAGATCGGGTACGGCGCGGGCCGCTACCTGGTGAACGACAAGGCGCAGGAACAGCCCAGCATCAAGACGCCGGTCCGGTACACGGGGCCGCTGGCGGTGCTGGTAGACGAGGGCACGGCCAGTTCCGCCGAGTTCCTCACCCGGACCCTGCTGGGCCGCCCCTCCACCCAGGTGATCGGGGAGGCCACCGCCGGCGTGGGCGACACCGCGACCCGCTTCATTCCCCTGACCGATGGCTCGGGGTTGCAACTGACCTTCGCCCGGATGCTGGACGCCGCAGAGCAACCGCTGGGAGCCCGTATCACGCCGCAGGTGGGAGCCAGCGTGGACCTCGCCGGACTCGCCCGAACTGGCCGCGACAGCGCCCTGGAGCAGGCCGCCACGCTGCTGAGCAGGTAGCACAGGCCCCTTTCCCTCTCTGGGCGGGTCTTCCCAGAGAGGGCCACAAGAGGTTCTGCGTGTCCAGCGGCAGCGGTCTGTCACGGGTGGGGACTTCTGTGACGCCGAACCTCAAGGCGGGCAGGGGCCACTCACGTCGAGAGATGAGAGTGACCCCTGAGCTACCAGCCTCAGCGCCTGCTGGGCCTTCCGTGCCGGGCCGTCACGTCTGGGCCGCCGTGCTGGGCCCTCAGGCCTGGGTACGCAGCAGGGCGCGCAGTTTCTCGGTGTCCTCGTGGAAGCCCCGGATGCCCTCGGCGAGCTTCTCGTTCGCCATGGGGTTGGCAGCCAGCGCCCAGCGGAAGTCGGCCTCGGTCAGGGTGGGCTCGGTGGCGGTGGCGGGAACGGGCGTCAGGGCCTGCTCCAGCGGGTCAGTGTCGGCGGCCAGTTCGCCCAGCAGGGCGGGGCTGACGGTCAGGCGGTCGCAGCCGGCCAGCGCGCGGACCTGCGCGGCGCTGCGGAACGACGCGCCCATCACCACGGTGGGGTAGCCGTGCGTCTTGAAGTGACGGTAGATGCCGCGCACGCTCTGCACGCCGGGGTCCTGCTCGGGGGTGTACTCGGCGGTGCCGGTGTGCTTCTTGTACCAGTCGGTGATGCGGCCCACGAACGGCGAGATCAGGTACGCGCCGGCCTGCGCGGCGGCCACGGCCTGCTCCTGCGAGAACACCAGCGTCAGGTTGCAGCGGATGCCCTCGGCTTCCAGGGTGCGCGCGGCTTCCACGCCCTCCCAGGTGGTCGCCAGTTTGATCAGGATGCGCTCGCGGCCCACGCCCTGCTCGGCGTACAGCGCGATCAGGTGCCGGGCCTTCTCGACCATGGCGTCCGCGTCGAAGGACAGGCGGGCGTCCACCTCGGTGCTGACGTAACCGGGTACCAGCCGGGTCAGCTCCGTGCCGATCCGCACGGTCAGCTGGTCGATGGCGGCTTCCACGTCGCCCAGCGCGCGGGCCTCGTCGAGCAGGTGCGCGTAGCCGCTCAGGCCCGCCGCCTTCAGGATCAGCGAGGGGTTGGTGGTGCAGTCCTGCGGCTGGTACTGACGGATGGCTTCCAGGTCGCCGGTATCGGCGACGACGACGGTCATCTGCTTGAGCTGTTCGAGTGCGTTCATGGGGTCCTCCAGTGAAGGTCAGGCCGGAAAGGAAAGTCAGGCCGGCAGTGAGATTGAAGCCGGGACGGGCAGGCCCGCGCCGGCAGGGCGTTCGCCCGTACCATACGCTGCCGGCTGCGGGCTTCAACAGGTTCATGCAGACTTTTGGGCTGCTGTGCGGGCGCCGGGCGGCAGGTCTCAAGAAAACCCATGGATCCCCCGGTGACGGGGAACCGGCGCGGTTGATACCCTGCGTGACAGATGCCTGCCCGTTACCCTGCCTGCCCTGACCATCACTCTCCCCGCCGGACGTCCGCATGAGCGGCGGTCTGGTTGCCCTGCTCGACGACGTGGCCGCCATCGCGCGCCTCGCGGCGGCGTCCATCGACGACATCGGCGCGGCCGCCAGCCGGGCCGGCGTGAAGGCCATCGGGGTGGTCGTGGACGACGCGGCCGTCACGCCCCGGTACGTTACCGGTTTCACGCCGGACCGCGAGTTGCCGATCATCTGGCGGATCGCGCGCGGCTCGCTGCGCAACAAGGTCGTGTTCATCCTGCCGGCGGCGCTGCTGCTCAGTCAGTTCCTGCCGTGGTCCCTGACGCCGATTCTGATGGTCGGCGGCGCGTACCTGTGCTTCGAGGGGGCCGAGAAGGTCTACGAGGCCCTCACCCACCACGATCACGGAGCGGCGGCCGAGGAAGCGGTCCTGAGTGGCGCCGAACACGAGCAGAAGATGGTGTCCGGCGCGATCCGCACGGATTTCATCCTGTCGGCCGAGATCATGGCGATCTCGCTGGCCGAGGTGGCGAACGAACCGTTCGTGTCGCGCGCCCTGATCCTGGTGGTCGTTGCGCTGGTCATCACGGCGCTGGTGTACGGCGTGGTGGGCATCATCGTGAAGATGGACGACCTGGGACTGCGACTGGCCCGCAGCGGGTCCGGCGCGGCGCGCACCTTCGGCCGGGGCCTCGTGAAGGGCATGCCGGTCGTGATGGGCGCGCTCTCGGTCGTGGGAACGGCCGCGATGCTGTGGGTCGGCGGCCACATCCTGATCGACGGCCTGGACAAACTGGGCGTGGGCGGCCCCGCGCACCTGCTGCACGACTGGGCGGTGGCGGCCGGGAACGCCCTGCCCGCCCTGCACAGCCTGATCGAGTGGCTGGTCGAGACGCTCGGCTCGGCCGTCGTGGGACTGGTCGTGGGCGGCCTGATCGTGGCGCTGCTGCACCTGCTGCCGGGCCGCAAGGCCGCCGCACACTGAGCGGCACAGCGGCACCCGAGGTTCAGACCGGAGGGCGCGGGTGAATACACGCCGCGCCCGTGGACGTTTCTGCGCGTCCGTGGTAGACTGAACGTCCCATTTGGGGATGACCCGGTTTCGACGGGGATCGCTGAGCGGGACGTTGCGAGCCGAGGATGATCGTGGGCCTCGTTAATCATCGGTCAAAGCCTTTAACTGGCAACAACAACAGCACCACCTACGCCTTCGCTGCTTAAGCGAAGCAGTGACCAGGAAGCCCGGCCATTGGCGTCCTGCGAACTTCCAAAAGATGGCTAGCCTGAGCCGACGCTTCTAAGCGCGGGCGAAATTTAAGAAGCTGGGGTAGAAAGCAGCGTGTCCCTGCGCGACTGATACCTGAGATCTAAATCATGGACTACGCTCGTAGAGACCAACGCAATGGGTCTTCGGACGGCGGTTCGACTCCGCCCATCTCCACCACAGATCAGCGCCCCAGGCTCAGCAGCTGGGGCGCTGGCCTTTGCGCCCCCCGGAGCCGCCCGGCTCGGCCCCGTCGAGGCGCAGGCGAACGCTAAGGACGTTGAAGCCACCAGTGCGAGACTCCGGGAACACGCCGGAACCTCTTCATTCCCGCCCCGACGTACCTTTCCTGCCCCGCGCCCCGCGCGGTTTACCGACAGGATAAATGCAGTGTCCTCAGGAGGCCGAACCGGGGTTCTCACCTCGGGGGTATCCGGGCCCCCCGGCACGCAGTAAGGTCGGTCTGGAGGATCCCCCATGACCAACTGGTGCCAGAACCGACTTGAAGTCAGCGGCCCCACACCCCTGCTCGGCGCCTGGCGTGCGGCCCAGCAGGGTGCCTCACCCGGGCAGGTCGGGGGCCGGAGTCAGGCTCTGAGTTTCCACGCGCAGCTGCCTGCGCCCCCGGACGCACCCGGCCCGCACCGGGCGAGGCGCTCGTCCGACGAAACGCAGCGACTCGGCCTGCTGCTGACCGGCCACGCCGACCCGACCCCCGACCTCCCGCTGGACAGCGTGTCGTGGCGGATCCTGCACTGGGGCTGCTCAGGTGACGCCGCCCACGTGACTCTGACCTCCCTCCCGGAGCGGCTCACGCTTGAGTTTCTGACCCCGTGGGGGCCGCCGCTGGCGTGGCTTCAGGCGGTCGCCACGGCCTGGCCGGCACTCGGGTTCGAGCTGCGCGGCATCGAGCCGGGCAACGAACTGTACGTGCACGTCCGGATCCTGAACGGGCGCGTGCAGCACTCGGAGGAACGCGCGCCCACCGGGCAGGAACTCCTCGAGTGGGGCTACGAGCCCGACGATGCCTGAGCGGAGTGGACGGAATCTGCCTGCCTCCGACCGGGTGGGGCTCAGCAGGACCGTGAGGCCCAGAAGGGCTTTCATGCCTCCCACGCTGCCGGCCGCGCATCAACGGGCCGCGCAGACCCTGTGATACGGACTCCGATTGAACGGCTTTACAAGCCATTCAATCGGAGCGGATGCGACTCGTAGAGCTGCCCCGCAGAGTGGGAGCGGGGCGGGTTCCGGACGTGGAGTTGGCAATCCGGTGAAGTTCCGGAGTCAGCGAAACAAACGGCAGTTCGTATTAGTGCGGCAGGTGCTCGCGGACCGCCCCGTACAGCCACGTCCCGATCAGCGCGAAGCCCAGCACGACCAGCATGGGCCACACGCCCGCGCCCAGCAGCGTGAACACCGGCCCCGGGCAGACGCCCGCCAGTCCCCAGCCGACGCCGAAGGTCGCGCCGCCCAGCACGTAGCGGGTCCAGCCGCGTTCCTTGGGTGCGACCGTGATGGTCTGCCCGTCCAGGCTGCGCGCGCCGCTGCGGCGCAGCAGCCACGTGGTCAGCATGCCGGTCAGGACGGCAGAGCCGATCAGGCCGTACATGTGGAAAGCCTCGAAGCGGAACATCTCCTGGATGCGGTACCAGCTGGCCGCCTCGGACTTCACGAGGATCACGCCGAAGTACACGCCCATCAGCAGGTATGCCGGGAGGGCCGCTGTGCGGGCGGCGGAGTGCCCGTGCACGCCGGGAATGCGGGTGCCGGCGCTCACCGGATCACCGCCATGAACAGCGGGAGCAGCAGGTTGGCGCTCAGGATCCCGCCCGCGAAGAAGGACACGGTGGCGATCAGGCTGGGGAGTTGCAGGGTACTCAGGCCCGTGATGGCGTGACCGCTGGTGCAGCCGCCGCCGTAGCGGGTGCCGAACCCCACCAGCAGGCCCGAGACGCCCAGCAGCAGCCACACGCCGGGATTACTCAGGTCGGTCAGTTCGGCCGGGACCAGTCCGGGGCGGACCTGCACGCCGAGTTCCTGCACGGACGCCGCGCCGGCCGCGCTCAGGCGGGTGGGTTCCGGGTTGGCGAGAATCATTCCGGCCAGGACGCCGCCCAGGATCAATCCGGCGGCGAACAGCAGGTTCCAGCGTTCGGCCCGCCAGTCGTAGCGGAAGAAGCCGGGTTTGGCCGCGTCGGGCAGCAGGATCGCGCAGGCGTGGCGCAGGTTCGAGGAGATCCCGAAGGCGCGGTTGCCGATGAGCAGCAGCAGCGGCACGGTCAGACCGATCAGGGGGCCACCGACCCACCAGGGCCAGGGAGAGCGGAACAGGTCGAGCAGTTCAGTCATGGGGGCAACCTCGGAAGGGTGCCCGGCGAGACCACGGGGGAGTCTGGCCGGGCGGGGGAGAGGGGCGGGACAGAGGGGCCGACGGGCGGAAATCAGTGCGCGCGGCTTTCCACGGGCGCGGGGGGATTCAGGACCCTGGGAACGTTCGTGGCCAGGACGTACAGGCCCATCACGACCAGGAAGGACGCGAAGCCGCGTTTCAGGGCGTCGTTCGAGACGCTCTTGCCCAGGCGGGCGCCCAGGAAACTCCCGGCGACGCCGATGACGGTGAAGATCAGGATCAGGTTCCAGTGCACCGCGAGGTTCTGTTCCTGCAGCACCTGCACGTACTTGTAGAACCCGGCGAAACTCTTGGCGGCGATGATCAGCAGGCTGGTACCCACCGCGAGGCTCATGGGCAGGCCGCCCAGCAGCACCAGCGCCGGGATGATCAGGAACCCGCCGCCCACGCCGACCAGTCCGGTCAGGACGCCCACGCCCAGGCCCTCGGCGGCGATCTTCAGTGGTGAGCGGGCGTGCGCCGGCCCTTCACTGGCCCTGGCCGGGCGGAACATCATGACCGACGCCAGCAGCATCACGCCCGCGAACAGCAGCAGCTGCACGACGCCGCTCAGGTGCACGCTCAGGGCCGCGCCCAGGTACGTGCCGGTCACGCCGGGCACCCCGAAGTACCCCACGCTGCGCCAGTCGATCTGGCGTTTCAGGGCGTAGGGAATGGCCCCGAACAGGCTGATGCCGCCCACGATGGCGAGGCTCTCGGCAATGGCGAGCTTCTCGGGTTCGCCCACCAGATACACCAGGACCGGCACGGTCAGGATGCTGCCGCCCGAGCCGAGCAGCCCCAGGCTCAGGCCGATCAGGGCCGCGCCGATCCACGCGAGAATCACGGGCGGTCGCCGGTCGTCAGGGTCCGGCCCTCACGCTGCCAGCCGGCGGTGCCGCCCATCAGGTTCATCAGGCCGGGGTGGCCCAGCGCGCTCAGGTACCCGGCCGCCTGCGAGGAGCGGTTGCCGCTGGCGCAGATCAGGACCGCGCCGCCAGGCACCTCGGCCTCACGGCCCGGCAGCTCGGAGAGAGGAAGATTCACGGCGCCCGGAATGTGCCCGGCGCGGTACTCGTCGGCTTCGCGCACGTCGATCAGGGCGGCGCCCGCGCGGCGGCGGCTGTCCAGCTCGTTCGGGAAGAGGTCGGTGTAGGTCATCAGTTGGTTCCTTGGGGGGTGAGGCGGGGGTGTCGGCGCACGGCCCGGAGAAAGGGGCCGTGCCGACGCCGGTCGAACGGGCGGGCACCCGTTCAACCCGGACGGCTGCGAGAGCGGAGGGTTCAGGCGGAATCCGGTTCATACGGACTCCGATTGAATGGGCTGCAAAGCCCGTTCAATCCGAGCGGAGCGAGTGGGAGCAATACGGGTTCCGGACGTGGAGCTGGCAATCCGGTGAAGTTCCGGATTGTCGGCGAAACAAACGGAATCCGTATCAGACCGGGGAGACGGGCGGCGCCTGCTGCTCGCGGGCGTAGGCCTCGTAGCCGCCGGCCAGTTCGCTGACCCGGAAGCCCTGGGCGCGCAGGAGGCTGGCGGCGGCGGCGCTGCGCGCTCCGCCCTGGCAGTGCACGATGATCTCGCGGTCGCGCGGCAGGGTGCCCAGGTTCCAGGCAAGCCGTCCGGCGTGCAGCTGCTGCGCGCCGGGAATGGCGCCGGCCTGATGTTCGGTCCTGTTGCGCACGTCGAGGATCAGGGCGCCGGCGTGGCGGGGCAGTTCGGCGGCTGGGAAGGGCCGGGCGGGCGTGGTGTCCAGACCGTCGGGGCTGGTCACGTAGCCGGTCACGTCGTCCAGGCCGACCATCCACAGGCGGCGGCGCAGTGTGTCGGCGTGCGCGGCGTCGCGGGCCAGCAGGACGTAGGGGGTGTGTTCGGGGCGCAGCAGCCAGCCGGCCCAGGTCTCGAAGGTGTTGCCGTCCGGGATGTTCACGCTGCCCTGCGGCGCGGCGGCCTGATGCTCCTCCCTGGAGCGGGTGTCGATCAGGACGGCGCCGGCCGTCACGAGGGCGCGCAGTTCGTCCGGGCCGAGAGGCGCCAGCGGTGTGACCTCGCCCAGCAGGGCTGGGCCGGCCCGGTTCTGGGTTTTCATGCGGCCGTAGTACAGCGGCGCGTCGGGCTGGCCGCTGAGCAGCTCGGCCGTGAAGCCCTGCTCGTCGCCGGCCGCCACGTGGGGCGCCCACCAGGCCATGGCGCGCTCGTAGCCGACGGTGGTGGTGGGCACGGCCCCCAGCGCCTTGCCGCAGGCGCTGCCGGCGCCGTGGCCGGGCCAGACCTGCACGCCGTCGGGCAGGGTCAGGAACTGGTCGCGCAGGCTGGCGAACATCTGGCGCGCGCCGGTAAAGCGGGTGTCCTCGCCGCCAGCGGCCTCGTCGAGCAGGTCGGGGCGGCCGATGTCGCCCACGAACGTGAAGTCACCCGTGAAGTACATGACGGGCGTGTCGCCGCGCGGGGTGTCGGTCACGAGGAACGAGAGGCTTTCCGGGGTGTGGCCGGGCGTGTGCCGGACCTCGAGTCGCAGGTTGCCGACCATGAAGGTGTCGCCGTGCCGGAGCGGCTCGGCCTGGAAGCCGTAGGTCCAGTCGGGGCCACCCTCGGCGGAGAGCAGCAGTCGGGCGCCGGTGCGGGCGGCGAGTTCGCGGCTGCCCGAGAGGTAATCGGCGTGGATGTGGGTTTCGGTGACGTGCGTGACGCGCAGTTTCTCGCGGGCGGCGCGGTCGAGGTACGGCTGGACGTCGCGGATGGGGTCGATCACGAGGCATTCGCCGGTTTTCTGGCAGCCGATCATGTAGGACGCCTGCGCGAGGTCGGTGTTGTAGAAGCGTTCGAAGAACATGGGGGACCCTCCTTGGGCTGAAACTGACCTGAAGGTATACCCCCGTAGGGTATATTTCAAGGATTCTATCAGCTCTTATCGCGGTATCCGGGGTGCGTTATCAGCCCAGCCGATATCATGTCTGCGGCCATTCCCATGGTCAGGCAGGAGGCCACCCCACATGCGCGTGAACCCGGAACAGCTCGTCACCTTCAGCGTCGTGGCACAACTGGGCAGCGTGAGCCGCGCCGCGCAGGCCCTGAACCTCAGTCAGCCGGCTGTCAGCGGTCAGCTGCGCGCCCTTCAGGATCAGATCGGCCGCCCCCTGTACGTCCGCCGGGGCCGGGGCGTGACCCTCACCGAGGACGGCGAACGGCTGCTGCCGCACGCGCAGGCCATCGCCCGAACCCTGCACGAAGTGGGCGAGCAGATCACGGACCTGCGCCGCCGCCCCTTGACCCCCCTGCGCGTGGGCTTCTCATTCGCCCTGACCGGACTGGCCAGCGCCGCCGCGCGCCGCGCCCTGGACCTCGGACTGCACCTGCAGGCCGACACCCGCCCCGCCGCCGACCTCGCCCAGGGCGTCCGGGACGGCACCCTGGCCGCCGCGCTGCTCGTGACCTCGCCGCAGCGCACCCTGCCGGACCTCGACTTGCACCGTGTCGGCGAGGATCAGCTGCGGCTGGCCGTGGCCCCCGGCCACCCGCTCGCCCGGCAGGGTTACGTCGCCCCGCACGCCCTGCGCGGCGAGACGCTGCTGTGGCCCGCGCGCGGCTCCGGCGTCCGATTGCAGACTGAACGCATCCTGCAGGGCGTCGTGCCCGCCCACGGTCTGGAAGTCGGGAGCCTCTGGGCGGCGCTGGAGGGCGTGCGGCGCGGCGACGGCGTGGCCGTCCTGCCCGCCTCGTTCATGGCGCGCGACGTTCAGGACGGCCACGTGCGCTCGCTGGGCCTGGAAGCCCCCTCTGTGACGGTCCTGCACGTCCTGGTCACGCCGCCCGCCGCACTGCTGCCGTCCGCGACCGGCCGCCTGATCGGGCTGTTCGCCGCGCTGCGGTGACGCGGCGCACCCACGGCAGGGACGTGACGGGGCGCTGACAAACCGCTGGCAGACTCGGCGACATGAAGAAGCTTCTGACCATCGCAGCCGCTCTTGCCATGACCTCCGCCTCCGCCCAGGGCAGCGTGACGGGTGCCGGCGCGAGCTTCCCCTTCCCGCTGTACAGCAAGATGTTCGCCGAGTACAAGGGCGACACCGGCGTCACCGTCAACTACCAGAGCGTCGGCAGCGGCGCCGGCCAGAAACAGATCACCGAACGCACCGTCGACTTCGCCGGCAGCGACAACCCCATGAGCGACGAGTCCATGAAGGCCGCCCCCGCCAAACTCCTGCACATCCCCACCGCCATCGGCGCCGTCGTCCCTTCCTACAACCTCCCCGGCGTCACCACGCCCCTGAAGTTCACCGGTAAGGTCCTGGCCGACATCTACCTCGGCAAGATCAAGACCTGGAACGACAAGGCCATCGCCGCCCTGAACCCCGGCGTCAGCATTCCCCCGCTGCCCATCACGGTCGCGCGCCGCAGCGACGGGTCCGGCACGACCTTCGTGTTCAGCGACTACCTGAGCAAGGTCAGCACCGAGTGGAAGAGCAAGGTCGGCACCGGCAACAGCCTGAACTGGCCGGTCGGGACCGGGGCGCGCGGCAACGACGGCGTGGCCGGCGTGGTCAAGAGCACGCCCGGCGCGATCGGGTACGTGGAACTGGTGTACGCCAAGCAGAACAAACTGCCCTTCGGCAGCGTGCAGAACCGCGCCGGGAAGTTCGTGACGGCCGACAACGGCCCCGCCGCGCTGGCCGCCAAGGGCGTGGTCATGCCTGCCGACACCCGCGTGAGCATCACGAACAGCGCGAACCCTGATTCGTACCCGATTGCCAGCTTCACGTACGTGATCTTCTACCAGGAGCAGAAGTACGGGAACCGCACCCTGGCGCAGGCTCAGGCCCTGAAGAAACTGCTGACGTGGATGGTCACGACCGGCCAGAAGTACAACGAGCCGCTGGACTACTCGCAGCTGCCCAGCAACGCGGCCAGCAAGGCGAAGACCATCATCGCCAGCATGACCTTCGACGGCAAGAAATTCTGATCCGGGGGGTGCCTGTCCGGCCCCGGCCGGACCGCACCTGAACCCTGCACGCGGCGGCCCTCCCTGACCGGGGGAGGCCGCCGCGTGCTGTCGCGCCCCCAGGCCATCAGGCCCACCAGGCGGCTGGCCCAGCCGACACGCCTGACGCGGGGCTGACGAACGCCGTGTGAACTGATCGGCAAACGCCCCGGAGGGGTCACGAAACCATGAGCGAACCAACCCAGTCCCGCCCCACCCGACCGCCCACGCCGGCCTCACTGTCCAGTCGCAGTGACCGGCAGTTCGAGATCCTGATCCTGGCGCTCGCCTCGGTCATCGTGCTCGTGTTCGTGCTCAGCATCTACCTGCTGGGCAGCGAATCCTGGCCCGCCCTGCAACGCTTCGGACTGGAGTTCTTCACGCAGCGCACCTGGAACCCCGTCGAGGGTGTGTTCGGCGCGGTCGCCATGATCACCGGCACCCTGGTCACCAGCCTCGTGGCGCTCGCCATCAGCGTGCCGCTCGCCATTGCTAGCGCCCTGTTCGTTGCCGAGTACGCCCCGAAATGGCTGGCCAACCCGGTCGGGTACCTGATCGAACTGCTGGCCGCCGTGCCTAGCGTCGTGTACGGCCTGTGGGCGCTGTTCGTGATCGCCCCGATCCTGAGCCGCTGGGAACAGGGCTTCTTCCAGGACCCGGCCCGGCTGGCGCTGTACACCTCCTGCAAGAACCTCTGGGACAGCGGCTCGACGACCCTGCAGTGCTTCTTCGTGCCCAGCACCTTCGACGGGCGCGGGCTGGCGCTGGCAATCATCATCCTGACCGTCATGATCCTGCCGTACACCGCGTCGGTCGCGCGTGACGTGATCCGCCTCGTCCCGCAGGAGCAGCGCGAGGCCATGTACGCGCTGGGCGCCACCAAGTGGGAAGTCATCTCGCGCGCCATCCTGCCGTACGCCCGCGCCGGCATCATGGGCGGCGTGATCCTCGCGCTCGGCCGCGCGCTCGGCGAGACGCTGGCCGTCGCCATGGTCATCGGGGACAGCCAGGACGTCCTCAAGAGCCTCTTCGGCGGGGCCAGCACCATGGCCTCCGTGATTGCCAACCAGTTCGGTGACGCGCAGGAAGCCCTGCACCGCTCCTCGGTCGTCACGCTGGGCCTGACGCTGTTCTTCCTGAGTGTCATCGTGAACTACGTCGCGCGCCTGATCATCGGCCGCCTGACGCCCAAGGGGATCCAGTGACCTCGGCCCCCACCCGCGCGGCCGTCCCGGCCGGACGCACCCTGAGCCCCGCCCGGCGCATCCAGAACATGGTGATGGGCGGCCTGATCCTGCTCGCGACCCTGCTGGTCGTCGCACCCCTGATCCTGATCTTCTTCTACCTGATCCGCGAGGGTCTGGGCGCCATCAACGTGGACTTCTTCACCAAGGTGCCCGCCCCGGAAGGGGAGACGGGCGGCGGCCTCGCCAACGCCATCCTGGGCAGCGTCCAGATGCTCGCCATGGCCAGCGTGATCGGCGTGCTCGTCGGCGTGTCCGGCGGGATCTTCCTCTCCGAGTACCCCCGCCACCCGCTGATGCCGACCGTGCGCATGATCAGCGACGTGCTGGCCGGGATTCCCGCCATCGTGATGGGTCTGGTCGTGTACAGCCTGATCGTGCTGCAGTTCGGCTTCTCGGGCCTGGCCGGATCGCTGGCCCTGGGCTTCCTGATGATGCCCATCGTGGTCCGCACCACCGAGGAAGTCCTGAAACTCGTGCCGCTGACCGTCCGCGAGGCCGGACTGGCGCTGGGCCTGCCCAAGTGGCTGGTCACGCTGCGCATCGTCCTGCCGGCCGCCGCCGGGGGCATCGTGACCGGCGTGATGCTGGCCCTGGCCCGCGTGGCCGGTGAAGCCGCGCCGCTGCTGTTCACGGCCTTCGGGAACAGCGCGATCAACCTCGACCCCAGCAAACCCATGAGCGCCCTGCCGCTCGAGATCTACCGCGGCGCCACCAGCGCCTACGACGAGAACCAGCGCCTCGCCAAGGCCGGCGCGCTGCTGCTGATCACCCTGATCTTCCTGACCAGCCTGCTGGCCCGCCGCGCCAGCCGCCGCAAGTAACCTCCCCAGCCCGACAACCCAAGGAGCCCTGTCCATGACCCCCATCCTCAGTGCCAAGAACGTCAACATCTACTACGGCGACAAGCAGGCCGTCCGGGCCGTCGATCTCGACGTGCAGCGCGGCACCGTCAACGCCCTGATCGGCCCCAGCGGCTGCGGCAAGACCACCTTCCTGCGCGCCATCAACCGCATGCATGACCTCACGCCCGGCGCGCGCGTCGAGGGCACCATCCTGCTCGACGGGCAGGACGTGTACGGCAGCGGTGTGGACCCCGTGAACATGCGCCGCCGCGTCGGGATGGTCTTCCAGAAACCCAACCCCTTCCCCACCATGAGCGTGTTCGACAACGTCGTGTCCGGCCTGAAACTCGCCGGCATCCGCGACCAGAAACGCCTGATGGAAATCGCCGAACGCTCCCTGCGCGGCGCGGCCCTCTGGGAGGAAGTCAAGGACCGCCTCAAGACCCCCGCGACCGGCCTGTCCGGCGGGCAACAGCAGCGCCTGTGCATCGCCCGCGCGCTGGCCGTCGAACCGGAAATCCTGCTGATGGACGAACCCACCAGCGCCCTGGACCCCGCCAGCACCGCCAAGATCGAGGACCTGATGAGCGACCTGAAGAAGGTCACGACCATCGTGATCGTCACGCACAACATGCACCAGGCGGCCCGCGTGAGCGACACCACCAGCTTCTTCCTGAACGGCGACCTCGTCGAGCACGGCGTGACCGACCAGATCTTCACCAGCCCGCGCGACGAACGCACCGAGGCGTACGTCACCGGCCGCTTCGGCTGAGCGCCGTGACCGTCCGCCTCGACGAGCAACTGGGAGCCGTGCGCGGCCACTTCCTGAGCATGCAGGACCACCTCGTCGCCCAGTTGCGGCGACTGGGCGACCCCGGCCGGGACCCCGCGCAGCTGATCCAGGACGTGCAGGCCCTGGACCGTCAGATCGACGAGGCCGAACGCGCCGCCGTGCAGGGCGTCCTGCGGCTGCTGGCCCTGCAGGCGCCGGTCGCGCGGGACCTGCGCCTGACCGTGCTGATCCTCCAGAGCACCCCGGACCTGGAACGCGCCGGCGACTACGCCCGGCACCTGTCACGCACCCCGGACGTGACCGGCACCGAGGGCCGCCTCGTCCTGGGCGACCTGACCCTGATGGCCGCCACGCTGCGCGCGGCCAGCCTGCCCGGCGACGCCGCGCTGGCCGCGCAGGTGCGGGAACTCGACGCCCGCGTGGACGCCCGCTTCGAGGCGGCGACCGCCGACCTGATCGCCCGGCCCGGCGGTCCCGGCGCGCTGGCTGCGGCCGCGTGGTGGCGCAGCGCCGAGCGGCTGGGCGACCACCTAAAGAACGTTGCCACGCGTCTGGAAACCCTGTACGCCTGAGCGGAACTGACGGTCCACGCTGATTCTCAGGTCTTTCACACCTGACCTTGAGCGGAAATTCAGGTTCTGGCCTGTCGCCCAACAGTCGGGAACTCCGGGCATCAGAATCCCGTAAGGATCGGTGGTGCCAGCACGAAGAGGCACCGCACGGTCCGGCCGGACATGTGCCGCGCCTGCCCGCTTCATCCGGAGCGCGGCCCTGTACACTCGGGAGGCATCCCGCTCCCCAGGCAACAGTCCGCGAACACCCCATTCCCATTCACGCGCCCGCCGACGCGGGCCGCACCCAGGAGGACAGCATGGCCGTATCACTTTCCAAAGGCGGTAACGTTTCACTTTCCAAGGAAGCTCCGGGCCTCACCGCCATCACCATCGGCCTGGGCTGGGATCCCCGCGCCACCGATGGTCAGGCCTTCGACCTCGACGGCACGGTGTTCCTGCTGAACGCCAGCGGCAAGGTCCGCAGCGACAGCGACTTCATCTTCTACAACAACAAGACCAGCAGCGACGGCAGCGTCACGCACGCCGGTGACAACACCACCGGCCAGGGCGACGGCGACGACGAGACCGTCGAAGTGAACCTCGCGGGCGTGCCCGCCGACGTGGATAAGATCGCCGTGTGCGTCACCATCCACGAGGCCGAGACGCGCGGCCAGAACTTCGGTCAGGTCAGCAAGGCGTACATCCGCATCATGAACAAGGCCGGCGGCGCCGAGATCGCCCGCTACGACCTGTCCGAGGACGCCAGCACCGACACCGCCATGATCTTCGGCGAGGTCTACCGCAACGGCGCCGACTGGAAGTTCCGCGCGGTCGGTCAGGGCTACGCCGGGGGCCTCGCGCCGCTGGCACGCAACTTCGGCGTGAACGTCTGAAGCCCACCTGAACGCCGGGCGGGGCGCACCCTGGCAAGCAGGCACGCCCCGGCCCGTTCAGGCACCGGCCCGCGCCGTCCATCCACACCACCCCCGGAGGGAGGGCCGCACCCGCTGGCCCGCCCTCCTTTCCTTGCCCCCGGAGACCCGCCGATGCTGACCTTCCAGACGGGCCAGAAAGCCCGCCTCGCCGACCTGGGCACCGCGACCACGCTGAGCGTCACGGCCCGCGTGACCGGCCCCGCCCCGGAATACGACCTGATCCTGTTCGGCCTGGACGCCCAGGACCGCCTGAGCGACGACCGGTACATGATCTTCTACAACCAGCCCCGCTCGCCCGAGGGCGCGCTGAGCGTGCAGAGCGGCGCGCGCGGCGAGAAGACCTTCACGGCCGACCTGGGCGCGCTGCCCGCCAGCGTCCGCCGCCTGAGTCTGGCCGCCACGGTGGACGGCGGCGCGACCTTCGCGCAGATCGACCACGCCGAGGTGACGCTGCACCTGGGCGGCGCGCCGGTCGCCACGTACCGCGTGACCGGCCGGGACTTCCAGGCGCAGCGGGCCGTGATGCTGCTCGACGTGTACCACAAGGACGTCTGGCGCGTCTGGGCGGTCGGGCAGGGCTTCAACGGCGGCCTGGACGCCCTGGTCCGGCACTACGGCGGCGAGGTGGCCGACACGCCCGCCGCGCGCCCACCCACGCCAGCTCCGGCCCAGGCTCCCACGCCTGCTCCCGCTCCCACGCCGGCCGCCGCGCCGACTCCGGCGCCGGGTGGCCTGAACTTCAACCGCGAGCGGCCCCGCGCCGAACCCGCGCCCCCCGCCCCGCCGCCGGCCGCGCCGGTCAGCCTGCAGAAGATCACGCTGGATAAACCCGGCCAGAGCACCCGCCTGTCCCTGCGCAAGGGCGGCGGCAGCGACCCCATCCGCGTGAACCTCAACTGGAACAGGGGCGGCGGGTTCCTGCGGGCCAGCACCGACCTGGACCTGGGCTGCATGTACGTGCTGAACAACGGCGAGCGCGGGGTCATCCAGGCGCTCGGGAACCGCTTCGGCTCCGAGCGGCTCGAGCCGTTCATCCTGCTGGACAAGGACGACCGGACGGGCGCGGCCAGCGACGGCGAGAACCTCACCATCCACCGCCCGGACCTGATTCACACGGTCCTGATCTTCGCGTTCATCTACGAGGGCACCAGCGACTTCACCCGCGTGGGCGGCCGGCTGACCATGAAAGACCCGCGCGGGAACGAGATCAGCGTGAACCTCAGCAACCCGGACATCCGCCGCACCTTCTGCGCCATCGCGCAGATCGAGAATCACGGAGGCGAAATCCAGATCACCAAGGAAGAACGCTACTTCACCGGACACAAGGACTGCGATGAGCACTACGGCTTCGGTTTCCAGTGGTCGGCGGGCAGCAAATGACGGCCCTACAGGCAGGGCAGCGCGTGCCCCTGGCAGACCTGAACCTGGACCCGGCGGCGCTGGACGTGCAGGTTCACTGCACGCTGACCGGCACCGACGTGACCGCCTTCGGCCTTCAGGACGGGCGACTGGCCGACGACCGTTACATGGTCTTCTACAACCAGCCCGCCAGCCCCGAGGGTGCGCTGCGCCTGACCGGGCAGGGGGAACGTACCGCCTTCACGCTGAACCTGAACTCCCTGCCCGCCAGTGTCACCGAGGTCGTGCTGGCCGCCACACACGACACTCAACCGGTGGCGCAGGCGGGCACGCTGGCCGTCACGGTGGGTGGTGCGGGAGCCGGTGGCGCGACCTTCGACGTGAAACCGCACCTGCGCGCCGAGAAGGCCGTCATGCTGGTGCGCCTGTACCGGCACGGCGGCGCGTGGAGGCTGGCGACGGTCGCGCAGGGCTTCGACGGTGGCCTGGACGCCCTGGTCCGGCATTTCGGTGGCGAGGTGGCCGCCGACAGCCCCGCCCCGATCCCGCCCGCACCCGCCGCGCCCGTGAATCTCCGCAAGGAGCGTCAGCGGGTGCTGCTGGAAAAAGCGGCGGTCACGCAGCCGCACCTGGTCAACCTGATCAAGACCGCGAACGTCAGCCTGGAAAAACGCGGGCTGGGCGAGGCGCTGTACCGCGTGAACCTCGTGCTGGACATCAGCGGCAGCATGAGCCGCGAGTACCGCAGCGGGGCCGTGCAGGACCTCGCCGAACGCGCCCTGGCCCTCGCCGCCCGCCTCGACGACGACGGGCAGGTGGACGTGTACCTGTTCGGCATCAAGGCCCACCGCGCCGGGAGCCTCTCACTGGACAACGCGCGCGGCTTCGTGGACCGCCTGAACGTGAAACTGGAGGCCGGCACGCACTACAGTCCGGTCATGCAGTTCGTCCGCGAGGACGCCCGCGCCGCCGGGCACGACCTGCCCACGCTGGTGCTGTTCATCACGGACGGCGGCAGCAGCAACCGCGACGCCGTGATCCGCCAGATGACCGACTCGTCCCGCGAACCGATCTTCTGGAAGTTCATGGGGATCGACCAGGGCGGCGTGAACTTCGACTTCCTGGAGAAACTCGACGACCTGCGCGGCCGTACGGTCGACAACGCCGACTTCTTCAGCGTCCCGGCGCCCATCACCACCCCCGACCCTCAGCTGTTCGACCTGCTGGTGAATGAACTCGACAGCTGGCAGCGGGCCGCCCGCACCGCCGGCATCCTGCGCTGACCCGGCCGGCCCTGACCGGGCCTGTGCGGACCGGGCGCACCTGCCCGCCAGGACACGCGGCGCATCCGGTAGATTCACCCTGACCGCCCCCTCTCCCACATTCCCCCCTATCAAGGAGTACCGACATGCCCATCTCACTGCAAAAAGGCCAGCAGATCAGCCTCGCCAAGGAAGCCGGACCCAGCCTCCAGACCGTCCGCATGGGTCTGGGCTGGGACGCCATCAAGAAGAAGGGCTTCCTGGGCTTCGGCGGCGGCAGCGTCGACGTGGACCTCGACGCGAACGCCCTGATGTTCGACGGGTCCGGCCAGCTGGTCGACGCCGTGTGGTTCCGCCAGTTGCAGAGCAAGGACGGCAGCGTCCGCCACAGCGGCGACAACCGCACCGGCGCTGGTGACGGCGACGACGAGACCATCACCGTGGATCTGACCCGCGTGCCTGCCAGCGTGCAGACCGTGGTGTTCAGCGTCAACAACTACACTGGCCAGAACTTCAGTCAGGTCGACAACGCCTACTGCCGCCTCGTGAACACCCAGGGCGACCAGGAAATCGCGCGCTTCAACCTCAGCGTGCAGGGCGACCACACCGCCATGATCCTCGCCAGCCTCAAGCGCAACGGCAACGACTGGACCATGACCGCCATCGGCACCCCCTCGCGCGGGCGCACGTACACCGACAACCTGCCCGACATCCGCCCCCACCTGTAACCCCTGCTTCCTTCTGGCCGGGCGCCGCGAGTTGCATCGCGTCGCGCCACCGCAGAAGCCACACGGGGGTCCGGGTCGGTCACGTACCACACGGACCCCAGATCACGCAAAGGACGGTACCCTCATGGCTCTTTCCCTTCAGAAAGGCGGCAACATCTCCCTGAGCAAGCAGGACGCCAACCTGCAACGCATTCTCGTGGGCCTCGGCTGGGACCCGCGCAACACCGACGGACAGGCCTTCGACCTGGATGCCAGCGCCTTCCTGCTGACCGCCGGCGGGCGCGTGCGCGGCGACCACGACTTCATCTTCTACAACCAGCTGCGCAGCGCCGAGGGCAGCGTCGAGCACACCGGCGACAACCGCACGGGCGTCGGCGACGGTGACGACGAGAGCGTCCGCGTGGACCTCACCAAAGTCCCGGCCGAGATCGAGAAGATCGCCGTGGCCGTCACCATCGACCAGGCCGACGCGCGCCGCCAGAACTTCGGGCAGGTGGGCGGCGCGTTCATCCGCATCCTGAACGAGGACAACGGCCAGGAACTCACCCGCTACGACCTCGGCGAGGACTTCAGCACCGAGACCGCCGTCATCTTCGGCGAGATCTACCGCCACGGCGGCGAATGGAAATTCCGCGCGGTCGGTCAGGGCTTCGCCGGCGGCCTGGGCCCGATGGCCCGCAACTACGGCGTGAACGTCTGAACCCGGACGCGGTCCACGTCCGCCACCCGCTCTGCCGCGCAACACACCGGAACCTTACGAGACCGGAACCCTGCCGCTGACGGTCACGCAGTATGCTGACCTGACCTCCGGCCGGCCGTGAATGCTCACGACCCCGGCCGGAATCGTCTGATCCGCCCTTTCCGCCCGCTTTCGGGGGCCGCACCCGCGTGGTGCGCGCCCCGACAGGAGTTCAACAGGTCATGAAAACCATTCGTGAGTTCTTCGGTTTCTCCATTCTCGTCACCGTCGTGTGCCTCGTGGTCGCGGCGTGGGACGGATACGTCCGCGGGGGCAGTACCTGGACGGCCCTCGCCAACGCCCTGATCATCGCCGTGCTGCTGGGCGTCCTTGAAGTCAGCCTGTCGTTCGACAACGCCGTCGTGAACGCCAGCGTCCTGCGCACCATGAGCGAGAAGTGGCAGCGCCGCTTCCTGACCTGGGGCATCCTGATCGCCGTGTTCGGCATGCGCTTCATCTTCCCGATCGTGATCGTGGCCGCGACCTCGGGTCTGGGCATGATCGAGGTCGTCCGCGCCGCCTTCGGTGAGCCCGAATTCTACGCCCAGCAGCTGGAGAAAGCGCACGTGTCCATCAGCGCCTTCGGCGGCGCGTTCCTGATGATGGTGTTCCTGAAGTACTTCATGGACCCCGACAAGGAAGAGCACTGGCTCAAGCGGACCGAGGGTGCCCTGGCCCGCATCGGGAAACTGGACACCGTGCAGGCCGTGATCGTCGGCACGCTGCTGCTGGTCATCACGCAGTACTTCGTGGCCCCCGAGGAGAAACTCCAGGCCCTGAGCGCCGGGTTCATCGGCCTGCTGGTCTATCTCGTCATGGACGCCATCGGCAACCTGTTCGAGGCGGACAACGTGACCGCCAAGGCCGGCGCGGCGGGCTTCAGCGCCTTCATGTACCTGGAAATCCTGGACGCCAGTTTCAGCCTCGACGGCGTGATCGGCGCGTTCGCCCTGACGACCGACATCGTGCTGATCGCCGCCGGTCTGACCATCGGCGCGATTTTCGTGCGTTCGCTGACCATCATGATGGTCAAGAAAGGCACCCTGGAAGCCTACCGGTTCCTGGAACACGGCGCGCACTACGGCATCGGCGCGCTGGCGATCATCATGCTGATCAGCATGAACCGCAACGTGCACATCCCCGAAGTCATCACGGGCCTGATCGGCGCGGGCTTCATCGTGGTGGCCGTGATTGCCAGCCTCCGCGCGAACAAACGCGACCTGCCCGCCTGACCCCTCCCCGCCCACCCGGCCGGCACTCCCCTGTGGGTGCCGGTTTTTGCGTCTGCGCGGCTGGGCTATAGTGGGCGCAGAGGTGAACCCGCGTGAGCGACCAGAACGAACCCAGCCTGATCAGCGCCGTGCAGGCCTGGCAGGCCACGCAACTCACCCAGGAAGAAGTCGTGACGCGCTTCACGTCACTGCCCCGCGACGAGGGCCACGTGGTCCGTCAGGCGATCACGGACCTCCTGGCTCTTCCTGAGGTCACCGCCACGGCGGCCGCCCCCAGCGCCGGCTCCGCCGCGCCCACCACCGACGCGTGGCGGGCCGAACTGATGGCCGGCCGCGCCCGCGCCTGGAACTCACCCGACCCGGCCGGGCTGCTCGTCGGCCCGACCGTCCTGATCCTGACAGACGGACAGCGCGGCGTCGTCATCAGCGCCGCCGGCACCCGCGCCCTGACCGGCAGCGTCAGCGCGTCCCTGCTGCTACTGTGCCAGACCATCGTGATGGCCCAGAACGCCCTGAACGAACGCGAGATGGGCACCCTGCGCCAGCAGCGCATCGAATCCGCCTCCACGTCCATGTCCGAGATCGACATCATCTCCTGAGCGCCGCGCTCAACAGGTCAACTGTACGTCCGTCACCTGCACCAGCAGGTCCGGAGCGGTGCAGATGAATTCCAGACTGGAGCCGCTGCCCGGACCTTCCATCCGGTACCACTGTCCTGCCTGAAGCGGTGGAGGCGGCGCGGCGCGGCTCTGATCGTCGCTGAGCAGGCCCGGACGCAACAGGTCCGGGCCGGACTGTCCCGGCAGATGAACGCGCACGGCGACCGGTACCTCACTGCCCAGTTCACGGGGGACACTGATCCGGAAGTCCAGTGACCAGCGCCACACGGCATCCGGGATCGAGTGCTCCGGTCCGTCAGGGGGTCCGGAGGGTGCCGGGAAGGTCAGGGCCACGGTGGGCGCGGCGCGGTCTGATAGCCCCAGGCGCATGAGGGTCAGTAGCGGACCGCGCTGCAGCAGCCGGAATCCGCAGCCGAGCAGGTGCGCGCTTTCCGGTTCGAGCAGGCTATCCGGCGCAGCGCCGGACTCCTGGATGCATGCTCCGGTGGGCGTCGCGCAGGGGCCGCTGCTGATCCGGACAGGCCACAGCTGTCCGCCCGGAGCGTAGCGGATGGGTATGCCGAACGCGGTCCGCAGGCGTCGGCGCACCTCACCGTCCAGGAGACCGGCCAGGGCGGCGCGCTGCTGTTCACTGCTGAAATCCAGTGGTTGCTCTCCGTCGAGTGCCCGCACGATCACGCCGCTAGCTGCCACGGTCAGCTGGGCAGGGACCCTTTCCAGAATGCCGGATCTCAGGCCGATGCGTAGCAGCGTGCGGATCTCGGCGGCGGTCACGCCGTCTTCCGCGAGGATCTGCACCGCCTGCGGTTCCGTGAATGGTCTGCTCAGCCCGGCCAGTCGGGCGTAATGGCGGGGTTCGTGCCCGGTGGCGGCGTGCACGTCACTGAGCAACAGGTGCAGCAAGGGCGGACTGAACCGGACCCGGCGGCTCACGCCGCTCGCCTCGGCCGCAAGAAACGGGATGGCCGGCAACCAGCCCTCAGATTGCCGCAGGATCTCCAGGTGATTGGCGTCAGGGGCGCTGCACATGGAGGCGACGGCGTCACTGGACAATTCGGCCGCCGGGACGCTGCTGACCCGGCCGATCCCGACATGTTGCCCGAACAGCTGCCGGATGCTGCCCTCCGCGGAAGGACGGGCGACTGCGACGATCAGTAGCTGCAGCGGCCAGTTCAGCATGAATTCCAGCATGGGGGCCGTCTCGGCGTTCAGGGCCTCCGCCCCAGTCAGGATCAGCGCGACCGGATTCCGCCAGCGCATCAGCAGCTGGCAGAGTTTCAGCTGATCGTACTCGTCGTTGCCGAGACTGCCGAGCAGCGCGTCGGTCTGCTCCTGCAGGTCTGGCGGAAGCTGCAGCCGCAGTTGCAGCAGTAACGAGGCCAGCAGGTGGCGGGGGCTGCGGCTGGCCGTGACAGCCAGGTGTCGCCAGCCGGCGTCGGTCAGCACCGCCGAGACTGTGTCCTGCCGTCCGCTGGCGTGGCGTCCGGTGTAGATCAGCAGGTGCGGTTGCCGCTGCGCGAGCGACAGGGCCATCTGAATCGGAGCGGCCACGGCTGCCGCTGTCCACGGCAGGGCCCGTTCCGTTCCGGCCCGGCCGGTCACATTCAGGCCCAGCTGCGCAGCCCGCGTCTGGATCAGGGCGGCGTTGCTGGGCGCGCGGCCCGACTCGATGTCGAAGCGGCGCTGCAGGGCCGCTTCGATCCGGTCGGCGATTTCCTGACGTTGCTGCCCCAGCCAGAGGGTCAGGCCGGCGTTGCCTGGCTCGTCCAGGCCGTCGAGGACACGTTCGCCAAGCGACCCCAGCCAGGTGGAGAGATCCTGATCGAGTTGCTGTTCCCAGGCGTCGAGGTCGGTGGTGGCCTGCGCACTCAGCAGTGGCGCGCGGCTGGGACCCAGATCCACCCCCATCCGGCGCAGGTTCGAGAGTTCCACGCGCAGGTTCTGTAACGCCATCTCCTGCGGCCACAGCAGGGGGGCGCAGGTTTCGCGGTGCTGCGGGCGGCCACTCAGGACCAGGAAGGCGATCAGCCGCAGCCCCTTGCGGGAGGCGTGCAGGGTGCGGCCGGCGAGTTCGACGTTGACGGTGCCCAGCAGATTGAGCCTCAGTGTGCCTCACCTCCGCAGCTAGCAGTGGGATGAGCGTAATTTATGTGCTCCGACCCGTTCATCGTAACTTTTTCACGTTCTGGGCGGTTAATCAGGGCGTTCATGAATCCCGGTTCATGCGGCGTTCATACGGACATTCAGACATCCTGGCACGGGATGACGTGAATTTCACATCCTGTTAACGTCCGGATTTATGTTGTGCTGGTGGGTAAAAATTGACCACGCGCCTCACCGGTCCTACAGTGCAGTCAGTTCAGATCGCCGCGTCGCAGAACGTTTTCGGAACAGCTTCCCAGGGGAGGTTGGGCGTTCCCGTTGATCCCGCTGCGTCGGTCAGGACAGAAGGAAGGAAACCATGAAAAAGTTCCTGTTGATGATGGCCGCTCTTAATCTTGGCGCCTCTAGTGCTCTGGCGGCCGGTCAGTCCGCCTCCGTCACGCTCTCGCCGACCGCTACGGTAACGAATGTCTGCGCCACCATGAACGGCACGGTGGACCTGAACGGTATCAACGAGGTCATTCCCGGGTACCCCACCATGGATTACAACGCCTTGGACGGTGACGGCGGAGGCGTCGAAACTCCGTTCGTCCAATTCTGGTGCACGGCGGGCACGTCCCTGAGCATGGCGATCGCTGCCTCGGGTGCCGGCTCCGACAGTCAGGCGGCCATGACGTTCTCCAACTCTGTGACTACCACCTATAGCGGTGACATCTTCCTGAATGGCACCGGTTCGAACCTGTTGAAAGCCAAGTACAGGGTCACCATCAACCCGAATGCCTCCAGCGGTGCTCTCACCTCACCCGACAAGTACAAGGGCAAGGTCAAGTTTACCGCGCCCGACGGCCAGTGGGGCGTTCCGGCCGGCACGTACTCCGGCACACTCGCCATGACCATCTCGTACAACTGAGCCTGCCGTGAAATGGCCGGGTCGCCGTGGTGCGACCCCGGCCATTTCCTGCCACAGGCCCCGCGCCCACGCGCAGGAGGACCCCGCATGAACCGCACCGCCCTACCGGTACTGACCGCACTGCTGCTGAACGTGCAGGCGGGCGCCCTCTGCGCCGTGCAGGCCGCCGCGGCAGACCTGCCGGACTTCACGGCCGCCTCGTCCTGGCGCGGCACCCTGCGGTTCACGGTGCGCTGCGACCGACCGGACGAGGCTTACGACCTGCGACTGGTAACCGGTACCGGCCTCCTGAGCGCCGACGGGCCGCACCTGCAACTTCCCCTGACTGATCCGGACGGCCACGCCCTGAACATTCGCATCCTGAACGCCGCTTCACTGGCCGAGCAGACCTGGAGCGGCAACCGCTCGTTCGCCTTCATACTGACGGCAGCTGCCCAGGAATGGATGCGTGCCGGCACGTACGCCGCGCCGTTGGTTCTGGAGTTGCAGGCCGTAACGCAGGACGAACGGACCTCTCGCGCCTCTGTGATAGCCCCCAGCCCCCGCCAACCCGAAGGATTCAGGTGATGACCGTGCAGAAGACAGACCGCTGGACCCTGCGAAACGTTTGCTGCGCGCTGCTGTTGCTGGCCGGCCCGGCCGCCGCGCAGGGGTTCGGGTTCACGCCGACCGTCCTGAACCTCGACCCGACCCGGACGCTCAGCACGCAGACGACCATGCTGAACACCAGCCGCACCGCCGCGAAATTCCGGGTGGAGGCCCGCGCCTGGAAAGTCGTGAACGGCGAGATGGTCCTGCAAGACACCCGCGACCTGGTGGTGAACCCCACCGAGTTCGTGCTGCCCGGCGGCGGCTCACAGGTCGTGCGGGTCGGCCTGCGCAAGAAGCCCGGCGCGCAGGAACTCACCTTCCGCCTGATCGTGCAGCAGCAGCCGTACGGACAGAGCGTTCCCCAGAGCGTCGTGAACGCCGACGGGATCGACATCAAGCTCGACATGCCCACGAATTACTCTCTGCCGGTGTACATCGCGCCGCCCGGCACGGCCCCCCGCATGACCTACGACGTGCAGGCCGCCTCCGGCGCCCTGACCCTGCGCCTGGAAAACGCCGGCACCCGCCACGAGACATTCAACGCCCTGACCGCGCGGCGCGGCGACCTCAGCGTGAATGTTCCGTCGTTCGCGATGTTGGGTGGTGCCCGCCAGTCCGTACGCCTGGAGGGGCTGGAGAAAGCCAGCGGTCCCCTGACCCTCCTGTTCATGAATGCTGAAGGTAAAGCGAGCCGTGTCACGCTTCCACTTCCCTGAGCGTGCCGGCTGGCGCGGCGTGGCGCTGTGCGCGGCCCTGACAGCCGGTATGACGCTGCCCGCCACACTGTTGCCCGCTGCGGCCCAGACCGCTGCGCCGGACGGATCTCCCCTGTCTCCGCAGGACCTGTGCCGCGCCGACGAACAGCTACTGGAGATCATGGTGGCGGGCGCCAGCCGCGGCGCGCTGCTGGTACGCCTGCAACCCGGGCCACCCACCGCCGCACTTATTCCGCCGGAGGCGCTGCGGCCCAGCGAGGCCGGGTACGCGGCCGGTACCGTCGAATGCGACGGCCAGCAGTTCACTTACCTGTCCGGGCAGGTGACCGTGAGCTTTGACGCCGTCCGGCAGCGCCTGGTATTGCGGCCCGTACTGTCGCGGCTGACCGGGAATACCCTGGACCTGAGCGGCGCCGCTCCCAGGCCCTCCATGGCCACTCAACCCAGCTGGGGAGTCGATTACGGCCTCTCCCTGAACGCTGCCTACGACACACCCGGTGTGACCACACCTGCGGCGCTGAACGGCGCCGCGTACCTCGACGTGGGCGGCGCCGCCGATCAGCTCAGCGGTACATTTGGCGTGATTGCCGGTCGCCAGGACAGCGGCGCATTCACATACCGGCCGCGCGCCACGCTGGAATACAGCCTCAGTGATCAGGTCAGTGTCGGCGCGTCCCTGAACGCCTCACCACTGAGCGGCAGTCCCGGATTCAGCAGCAGCGAATTCAGTGGGGTGGGCGTGACGCTTCAGGGCGGTTTTGGGGGCGTTCACCCCGAGCAGACTGTGGACCTGCCCCTGGAGTCCGACGTGGTTGTCTACCTCAACCGCATTTCGGTCGCCTCGGCACGCGTGAACGCCGGCACACTGCGGCTGCTGAACATTCCCCTGACCAGCGAAAACCTGACGGAGCTGTCTGTTGACATTACAGACGAAACGGGCCTACAGACCCTCGACTGGACGTACCCCGCCCTGGACGGCGCCCTGCCACCCGGCGCGTACCTGGCGGCCGCGCAGATCGGCGTCCAGCAGGGCCAGTGGATCACACACCTGCAGGGCGAGATGGGCCTGCCGCGCCGCTGGCGGGTCGCTGGTCGCCTCAGCAGTGACCAGAGCGGCGCCACCCAGATCAACGTGCGCGCCGTGAACGCCGGTCCTGGCTACGCCGTACAGGGCAGCGTGGAATTCAGCGTCACCCCCACCGCCACTGGACCAGACACCCGTACCACGCTGGGTCTCCAGGCCGACCGGACCATTCAGGGCACCAACCTGAGCGTGTTCAGCGTGGTTCCCGTCGGGTTCTGGCAGGACTCGACCGTCGGGGTGAAGATCAGCCGTGACCTAGCCCCCTGGAGTTTCTCGGTGCAGGGCAGTACTGGCTTCCGCGCCGACACCTGGGTACTGTCCGGCACGGCCGCCCGGACCTTTGGTGCCGCCGGCGCCGTGACCCTGAACGCCGCCGTCACGCCCTCGGGCTGGCGCGTGGGCCTGGGCGGCGGATACGCTCCTGCGCCGCGCTGGACCCTGGGAGCGCAGATGCAGGCCAGCCGGAACGCACCTGCGAACGCCAGTGGCAGCGGATCATTCAGCGCCGCCTACCAGATCAATCCGGGTAACCGTGTGGGCCTGACAGTCCGCCGTGACGACGTGCGCGCCGACTACACCCACGTCGGGGCGGCGCTCGCGCAGATCGGCGTGGGCCTGAAGGCAGCTGACCTCACGGTGACGGGTGCCGTCAGTACCGTGAACGGCCGACTGACCCTCCAGCCGGCACTGGAACGCCGGGCGGTCCTGCTCCGCACCGGCGTACCGAACCTGCCCATTCTCGTGAACGGGGCTTTTGCCGGGCAGACGAACAGCGCCGGCGATCTGGTCCTGACGAACCTGACCGCCGGTCAGACGAGCGAGATCCGTGTGGACCTGAACAACACCCCGTTCGGCGTGACGGTCGGAACAGACCGCCGGACACTGCTGCCGCCCACCGCCGGACTGACCACCCTCGACTGGCGCGAAAACTTTCAGGTGTACCGCTGGGTGCAGTACCGCTGGTCGCCCACCGAACCTGCGGGGTACAGTAGCGTCCAACTGGGCACCGAGCGCATCCTGCTGGACGACGAGGGTTTCGGCCTGACTCCGGCGGGAGTGGACCTGTCCGGCGAACTGCTCAGTGAAGACCGTCAGCGGCGCTGCGCCGTCCAGATCCGGCCTTCCGACGAGACGGTCACCTGCCGCTGACAGGCTAGGGAACCCGCCCTGACTCGCCTCCGCTCTGATTGAATTGATACGGACTCCCGACCGGCGCAGCGGGGTGATCGTCCCCAGTCACCATTCCACGCGGTCCCGTGGTGCCGGCCAGTATCAGTAGAAATCCACGCTGCCGTTCCAGCCCTGCGCCGCTGTGCGGAACGTGTAGTCGTTCAGCGTGGCGCCGTCCGCCCCGGCAGTCGAAACCATCAGGAGCAGATCGGCGGCTGGCAGGCGCCCCGCGAGTTCCGGCAGGGCATGCAGGTTGACCGGGCGGTAGTCGCGCGTGCAGCGCAGCGTCAGCGACTGCACGCCCAGTTGTGCGACCTCACAGGTCGGGCGTACGGTCAGCGACAGCCGCGCCTGAAACGTGACGGCCTGCGCAGGAACGGCCAGGCCCAGCAGGGCAGCAAGCAGCAGATGGGGGGAACGGATCATGATGAAAACCTCCTCGGAGTGGACGTCGCGGACGTTGCGTCCGTCTGCACGCGAATCCGGCGGACGCCGGATCAGGAGCGCTGCGGCGCACTCCGTGTGCGCCGCCAGCGCCAGACCTCTTCAGGATAGGAAAGCCCCCCTCACGAACTTCTTTCAGAGCCGTTCCTTCAGGTGGAGTTTCGTGCGTGCCCAGTCTTCCGGCGCGCGTCCCGCCGGGGTCATACGGATTCCGTTTGTTTCGCTGACAATCCGGAACTTCACCGGATTGCCAGCTCCACGTCCGGAGGGGCGTTTCTCTCCCACCCTGCGGGGCAGCTCTACGAGTCGCATCCGCTCGGATTGAATGGTCTTTGCCGCCCATTCAATCGGAGTTCGTATCAGTCGGCGTGCAGGTCAGGGCGGTCGCCCGGCGTGGTGTCCGGCCCGGTGTCCGGTGCGGGAGCGGCCGCCGCTTCCGGCGCCGCCTCCTGCGGTACGGACCCGGCAGCTGATGTCGGGGCCGGCTGGAGTCCTTCCAGCAGCAGGCGGATCTGCTCCAGATTGGCGGCCTCGTGACGGTCGTTCATGCAGGTAGCGTGACACGGCGGGCGGCGGGGCGCTGCCGGATATGACGCACCCTGGCGTCCGTCCGGGGGATGGGACCACCGACAGGTTAAGAAGCACCCGGCACTTCTTGAACGGACCCGCATCCTGGCCCGGTGAAGACGGGGCTACCCTGTGGGTATGGCTTCAGGTGACGACACACGGACCGCTGTGACCTCCCTGCCCGCGACGGCGGTGCGGGCGGCGCTGGACGTGCTGCCGTACCAGACGGCGGTCCTTGATGGTGACGGAACGATCCTGCTGTGTAACCGCGCGTGGATGGACTTCATGCGTGACAACGGCGGCGACCCTGCCACCTGCGGCCCCGGCGTGAATTACCTGAGCGTCTGCGAGGCCGCCACCGGCCTGTGTGCCGACGAGGGGCAGGAGGTGGCGCAGGGCCTGCGCGCGGTCCTGCACGGCAGGCGCGACACCTTCAGCATCGAGTACCCCTGCCACAGTCCCACCGAGGAACGCTGGTTCCGGTTGAGCGTCACGCCCTTCGACGACGGCCCGCGCCGCTTCCTGCTGGTCGCGCACGAGAACGTCACGGAACGTCGCCACGCCGAGATCCGCGAGGCCGACCTGGACGCCGAGGTCCGTCAGGAGGTCGCGCTGCGGACCGTCACGCTGCGCAACGAGGTGAACGAACTCGACTCGTTCATCGGCGCGGTCTCGCACGACCTGCGCGCCCCGGTCCGGCACATCCAGGGGTTCCTGACGCTGCTGCGCCGCCGCCTCGATCCCAGGCTCGGCGACGAGGACCGCCGCCTGCTGACCGTCATCGACGGCGCGACCCAGCGCCTGAACTCCATGATCGACGAACTGCTGAAACTGGCCCGCGTCACCCAGACGGCCCTGCAGATCCGCGAACTGAACCTCGCGCAGGTCGTCCTGCGGGCCTGGGTGAACATCGCGCCGGAAACCGAGGGCCGCGAGATCGAGTGGGTGGCCGGCGACCTGCCCGTCGTGCGCGGCGACCCGCAACTGCTGACGCTGGCCTTCGAGAACCTGCTGAGCAACGCCGTGAAGTACACCAGCGGCCGGGAACGCGCCAAGATCGAGGTGGGCGCCCGCGACGTCGGGGATCACTGGGTGGTGTTCGTGCAGGACGACGGCGTGGGCTTCGACCCACGCTACACCGAGCGGCTGTTCGGGGCGTTCCAGCGGCTACATTCCGATCAGGAATTCTCGGGCGTGGGCATGGGGCTGGCGAACGTGAAACGCATCGTCACCCGGCACGGCGGGCAGGTCTGGGCCGAGAGTCATCCGGGCGAGGGCGCGACCTTCTACCTCAGTTTCCCCAAACCTGTTCAATGACCGCCCGCTGCCAGCCGTCACGCATGAGGGCGGCCGCACCCCGCGAATGGAGTGCGGCCGCTTCCGGGGCAGGGGGCGTGGGTCAGCCTTCGGACAGGAACAGGTACCGGGCCAGCAGCAGCGCGGCCACGCCGTACAGGATCGGGCTGACGCTGCGGGCGCGGCCCGTCAGGAGTTTCAGGGCGCAGTAGGACAGCACCCCGAAGCTCACGCCGTTGGCGATCGAGAAGGTCAGCGGCATGGCGATGATCGTCAGGAACGCCGGGAGGCTCTCGCTCAGGTCGTCCCAGTCGACGAATTTCACACCTTCCATCATCAGCGCGCCGACCAGGATCAGGGCGGGCGCGGTGGCCGCGCCGGGAATCGCGGCGGCCAGCGGCCACAGGAACATGCTCAGCAGGAACAGCACGCCCACCGTGACGGCGCTCAGGCCGGTGCGGCCGCCCGCGCCGATCCCGCTGGCGCTCTCCACGTACGCGGTCGTGGTGCTCGTCCCCATGAACGCACCGAACATGGCGGCCAGGCCGTCCATGGCGAAGGTGCGCCGCGCGCGCGGCATGTCCCCGCGCTCGTCGAGCACCCCGGCCTTCTGCGCCAGACCGGTCAGGGTGCCGGTCGCGTCGAAGAAATCCACGAAGAAGAACGTGAACACCACGCTCAGCAGGCCCAGCCCGAACGCCCCGGCGATGTCCAGTTGACCCACCAGCGCCGACGGCCAGACCGGGGTGTCCAGGATGCCCAGGCGGCCCGTGAACCCCCCGAACGCCTGCATGGCGCCGTCCGGGCCGCCCGGATACACCGGCAGGCGCAGCACGATCGCGGCGAAGGTGGTGATCAGGATGCCGTACAGGATCGCGCCCGTCACGCGCCGCACCGTCAGCGCCGCCGTGATGACCAGCCCGATCGCCGCCAGCCACGCGCCGGGCGCCGTGACGTCCCCCAGGCCCAGCAGCGTGGCCGGGTTACTGACGACCAGCCCGGCACTCCGCAGGCCCAGGAACGCCAGGAACGCGCCGATCCCGGCGGTGATCGCGAACTTCAGGCTCAGCGGGATGGCCTGCACGATCGCCTGCCGCGCCCCCACCGCGCTGAGAATCACGAACAGGGCGCCCGAGATGAACACCGCGCCCAGCGCCGTCTGCCACGGCACGCCCATGCCCTGCACGACCGTGAACGCGAAAAAGGCGTTCAGGCCCATGCCCGGCGCCTGCGCGAACGGGTAGCGGGCGATCAGGCCCATGGCGAGCGACCCGAAGGCAGCGGCGATGGCGGTCGTCATGAGCAGCTGCACGAACGCGTTCGGAACGTCGATGGCCGTGCCGAGCACCTGCGGGTTCACGAACAGGATGTAACTCATGGTCAGGAAGGTCGTCAGGCCGGCGCGCAGTTCCTGCGGCACCGAACTGCGCGCCGCACTCAGACCGAAGAAGCGGTCCAGGGCGCCCGCCGGTCCGGGACCGGGCGGAGTGGAAGGTTGGGTGTGGGTCATGCTGACCTCCGGGGAGGGCCGCGCGGGGGCGGCGCAGAGGGCGGAACAGGGGGCGGAACAGGAGGCGGGCGGTCACGGCGGGCCGGACGGCACGGACGGATCTCCGGCGCCGAACGCGACCGGAAGGCCGCATTACACCACCTTCCGGAGGGCCGTGCGCCCCGCCCCGCAGGCCCCACCCCAGCATGAAGGCCGCCGGCCCGGCCCGGCAGGTACAGTGGGTGGGATGCGCGGACACCGGACAGGCGCGGGCGGGCGGGTCAGCTGATGCTCTGGACGGACCTGAACGTCCTGCTCGGCGGCCTGGGTCTGCTGCTCGTGGGCGTGATCCTGCTGGCGCTGGACCTGCGCCACTGGCCCCTGAGGGCCGGGCCACACTGGCTGGCGGCGCGGTCCCTGCTGGCCGGCGTGTGGGGCGTGGCGCTGATGCTGTTCCCGCTGAACGTCGCGCCCGGCGTGTTCGTGGACATCCGGTACGTGCCCGGCGCCCTGATGACCCTGCTGTTCGGACCCGGCTGGGGCGCACTGGCCCTGGCCCTGCCGGCCCTGTGGCGCGTCGGGATCGGGGGGGTGGGCGTGCCGGCCGCCCTGATCGCCGGCGCGTCGATCCTCCTGATCGCCGGGGTGGTGTGGCGCACGGCGGGCCACGGCGTGTTCCTGTCGTGGCGCTGGTGGTGGGCCGCGCCGCTGATCTTCAGCCTGAACAGCCTGGGCCTGCTGCTGTTTCCCGGCGGGCACGCGCTGGTGCAGCGGGTGTACCTGCCGGTCCTGATCGTGCACTGCCTGGGCCTGTGGGCCGCGCAGGTGGTGGTGGGCATGCGCGCCCGGCACCTGGCGCAGACGAGCGCCCTGCGCCGCGAGGCGTACCTGGACGCCCTGACCGGCGTCAGCAACCGCCGGCAGTTCGACCTGGACCTCGCGCGGCTGGAGGCGGGCGCGCAACTGGTCATGCTGGACATCGACTACTTCAAGCAGGTGAACGACCGACTCGGGCACGCCGAGGGCGACCGGGTGCTGCGCGAGGTGGCGCGGACCCTCGCGCACAGCCTGCGCGCCCAGGACCACGTGTACCGCGTGGGCGGCGAGGAATTCGCGCTGATCCTCACCGGGCTGGACGCCACGCAGGGCCGCGCCGTCACGCAGCGCTGCCTGGACGGCGTGCGGACCCTCTCGGCCGGCGGGCAGACCGTGACCCTCTCGGCCGGCTGGAGTCAGGTGCAGCCCGGCGAGCCGCCCGAGCGCGCCCTGGCCCGCGCGGACGCCGCGCTGTACCGCGCCAAGAGCGCCGGACGCGACCGGCTGGTCATGGACGTGGCCGGGCAGGACAGCGGCGCGCAGGCCGCGCAGCGCACCCTGGCCCTGCTGGCCGCCGACCGCGACCCCACGGCCGCCGACTGGTGCGCGCTGCTCGGGGCGGCGGTCAGCAGCGTGCCCGGCGTGCAGGCCGGCACGCTGTTCGTGCTGGACCGGGGCGACTTCCTGCTGACCGCGCAGCGCGGCTTCACCGACGACCTGCTCGGCCACCGCCGCTCGCCCGCCAGCCTGCTGCGCTGGTACGCCGACCCGGTCGCCGCGTGGCAGGGGGGCGAGCCGCGCGTGCTGCGTGGCGACGCCATCCGGCACAACGCCGTGGCGGCCGCCGATCTCGAAACGCAGCTGACCAGCCAGCGCCAGTTCGGCAGCATGCTGAACGTCAGCGCGGTGCGCGAGACGCTGGGCGTGCCGGTCAGCGTGGACGGCCTGGTGCTGGCCTTCCTGAACCTCGACGTGCTGCACCCCGGCCAGCGCCTCGGCCCGGACGCCCGCCGGGTCGCGCGGTCCTTCGCCGAGCAGGTCGCCGCGCTGCTGCGCGCCCGCGCCGCCCGCCTGCTCGCCGCCGCCCGGCAGCGGGAACTGGAGGCGCTGGCCCGCATCACCGAGGACCTGCGCGGCGCGCACACCACCGCCCAGGTCGCGCAGGCCGTCACGGGCGCGTCCATGGCGATCCTCGGGGCGCGCGAGGCGGTCTTCCTGCGCTTCGAGCCGGAGCGCGACCGGCTGGTGTCGCTGGTCATGCAGGGCGTCCCGGAACGCGACGGGCACGCGGAACTGCCGCGCGGGTACGGGATCGCCTGGGCCGCCATCGAACGGCGCGAGGTACTGCGCGTGACCAGCGTGCAGGACGCCGCGCGCCTGCACCGCCCCGACTTCCTGACCTCCGGCGCGATGCTGGCCGCGCCGCTCCAGACGGCCGGGACGCTGTTCGGAGCGCTGTGCGTCACCCGCGACGAGACCTTCGGAGAGGAGGACGTCAGCCTGATCCGCGCGCTCGGCGCGCACATCGTGACGGCCCTGGAACGCGCCGCGCAACTCGCGGAGTTGCAGCAGTCCCGCACCCGCGCGCTGCTCTCGCTGGCCACGCTGCTCGAAACGCGCGGCCTGGAAACACCCGGACACGCCCGCCGCCTGCAACAGCAGGCGCAGCAGGCCGCCGACCTCCTGAACCTCACGCCGCAGGACCGCGCCGCGCTGCTCGACGGGGCCGCCCTGCACGACCTGGGCCTGCTGGGCCTGCCGGCCGGCGAGCCGCAGACCGCACACGTCCTGGCCGGCGAGACCCTGGCCCGCGACCTGCCCGGCGTGACCGACGCGGCCCTGCGCGTCATCCGCCACCACCACGAACGCTGGGACGGACACGGCGGCCCCGACGGGCTGCGCGGTCACCAGATTCCGCTGCTGGCGCGCGTCCTGACCATTCTCGACACCTTCGACACGCTGACCCGCCCGCCCACCCTGTCCCCCAGGCCGGCCCGGACACCCGCGCAGGCGCTGACGGCCATGGCCGCCCAGGCAGGACAGACGCTCGACCCGGAACTGCTGGGCACCCTGGCCCCCCTGCTGGCCCGCCTGCCAGCCGCCCGGGCCGCCGGGCCGGACGGAGCGTCCCCGGAGCGGCCTGACCCCGATTTCCCGGAGCCGGACGGGCTGAACCTGAACTGACGCAGCGCGCACAGTGGCGCTTACACTGGGACGCGTGGAAGTCCTGGCCCTGCTGAACGGCGTGGTACTGAATCTCGCCGTGTTGATCGCCGGGGTCTTTCTGGTCAGCCTGACGTTTTTCGAGGTGGGCCGCCCGGACCGCCCGGCGGCGCTGACCGCGCGGTACCTCTCGCTGGTCGGCACGTCGTTCCTGGCGCTGGTCAACGCGGTGCCGCTGGCGCCGGGCATCCTGTTCGACTTCCGGATGGTGCCGGTCGCGCTGGTCGCCCGGCGGCACGGGCGGCTGGCCGGACTGGCGGTCGCGCTGCCGGTCGGAGTATTCCGGTTCCTGCTGGGCGGCGTGGGGGCCGGGCCGTCGCTGGCGCAACTGCTGCTCGTGGCGTGGCTGGCCGCGCCGAACGGCTCGTGGCTGAACCTGAGCGCCGTACCGGGCGACGCCCTGCTGCGCACGCCCTGGGTGGCGCTGCGCCTGTTCGCGCTGGCGAACCTGCCACTGTTCGCGGCGTTCGCGTTGGGTGGGCGACCCTGGACCCAGGCGGTGGCGGCCTACGCGGCGCTGGTCGCGCTGAGCGCCGCCGGGCTGCTGCTGGGGCAGGTGGCCGGGCACACCCGCATGCAGTCCCTGGCCCGCCAGCGGCACTACCGGACGCTGGCGTTCACGGACGCCCTGACCGGCGCCCTGAACCGCCGTCAGTTCGAACTGGATCTGCCGGTCGCGCCGGACGACACGCACCTGCTGCTGCTGGACCTCGATCACTTCAAGCGCATCAACGACACCTACGGGCACGAGACCGGCGACCGGGTCCTGCAGACCTTCTGCGCGCTCGTGCAGGAACATGTGCGTAGCGGCGACCACCTGTACCGGCTGGGCGGCGAGGAATTCGCCGTGCTGCTCGGCAGTCCGGACGGCGCGGCGGGCGTGGCCGAACGGGTCCGCGCGCAGGTTCACGCCCTGCTGGCGCGGCGGGTGGGCCTGCCCTCCGAGACCTTCACGGTGTCCGGCGGTCTGGTGCCCGTCGGCCCGGACGCCGCCGCGCAGGCCGACGAACGCCTCTACCGCGCCAAGGCGCAGGGCCGCAACCGGATCGTCGCCGGTCCCTGAGCGCATCCCCCTGACCGCCGCCTTCGGACCTCGCCCGGCCCGCCACGCGGCGGGAGCGGCGGCGCTGGTGTTATTCTGCCTTGTCGGCCGTGCCGGTGCGCGGCCTCCGTGAGGCCCCGGCGGCTTCACCCCGAGCGGCCCCCTGACCGGATCTGCAGCCTGCACCGATCTTCAACCCCGGTCTTCGCCTGCCGCCCGCGCCGACGCGCGTGGGCGCGCCCCCCCATCCCAGGACCCCTACTCCCTGCATGTACCTTCTCGCTCATGTTCCCGCCACGCGTGCCGTTCTGGAGCACGTTCACCAGCACCTGACCAGTCAGGGCCTCACGCACGCCACGCTGCTCGTCCCCGGACGGGAGGACGCGGCCGCCTTCGACCTGTTCACGGGCCTGCACGTCGTGGATCACGGCGCGCGGCAGGCGCACCTGAAATGCCTGCTGTGCCCGCCGGGCTCCGGCCACCACCTGCGCTACGAGTTCCGCGTGACCACCCTGACCGGCGAGCAGATCGGCCCGATCGGGAGTTCCTGCGTGTTCGCGCGGGTGCTGGGCGAGGAACGCGGGCGGCAGGTCGGCGCGCACCTCGCCGATCAGGTGGGCGCGCACGTGCGCCGCACGCAGACCCAGTCGCAGGCGGACCTGCTGGAGAACGCCGGGAACTGGCGTGAGTACCTGCGTGCCCAGGGCCTCGACTGGGTCCTGACCGCCATGGCGGGTGGCGGCGGCCTGAGCGCCGACCTGCGCGAGAAACTCCAGCGCCTTCAGGACACCGAGAAACCCCTGCCGCTGGCCGTCCTGAGCGAACTGCGGGTCCTGACCCGTGCCCGGAACGAGGAACCGGCCCCCAGCGCCTTCGCGCCCGCCCCGGCCGCCTTCCAGCCCCCGGCGGCGCAGGCGGCGCGGCCCCGGCGGACCCTGCGGCCCCGCGCCGGGGCGGGCAACCGCATGGATCACCTCGAATGGGAGGAGTACCTGCGCGCCAGCCGCCTCACGAACCTCGTGGGCCACTGGACTGCCGTGCAGGAGCACCTGGACCTGCCCGAGGACACCCGCGACTTCCTGCTGGAGACCATCCGGGGTCGCCGGCCCTTCCGCCTGGAGGACCTGACCCTGCTGCAACGCCTCTCGCGGGACGCCGGGGTGCTGGAGCGGCTGCGGGAACTCGGGCCGCCGGAACGGCTGCGGCCCACCGTGCGTGCGCCGCGCGTGGAACGCGTGATCGAACCCGGCAGCGGCCTGGAACTGCTGGACGTCCGGGACGACCCGCACGTGCAGGGCGCGCGGGCGTGGCTGTGGGGCCTGAAGGCCGTGTTCAGCCCCGCGCAGTGGCGGCGCGTGGAGGCCGGCATCAACACCGGCGCGCTGCGTGCCGACGACTACGCCGCGCTGCGCCAGACGCTGCTGGCCCTGCCGGACCAGGGCGAACCGGGCGTGCCCCGCACCGCGCGGCAGTTCCTGACGTACACGGCGCTGCTGCTGGGCCGCGAGAAACGGGTGGAACGCGCCCGCGAGCTGCTGCACATGCGGCGGCAGGCGACCAGTCTGATCGTCCTGGACGGCCTGTGGCAGCGGTACCGCGACGGCAAACCCATCCAGGAATCCGAACTGGTGGGCCGCGCCCTGAACGGCACCCGCCGCGACGCGCCCGCCCCCGCGAAGGCGCCGGGCCGGGCAGGCGCGGCCTCACTGAAGGCCCCCGCACAGAAAGCCGCCGCACAGAAAAGTTCCGTGCAGAAAGCCGGTGCGCCGAAAGCGGCTGCGTCACAGCCCGCCGCGCCACAGGCCACGGTGCAGAAGGCCACTGTGCAGAAGACCACTACGCAGAAGACTGCTGTGCAGAAGACCACTGCGTCACAGGCCACGGGGGAGAAGGCCAGCAGGACGGCCGTCAGCAGCCCCGCGAAGGCAGCCGCCACAGGGACCGGGGCGCCCGACCCGCTGGCCGCCGATCCGCTCGCCGCCGACCGGGCCGCGTTGCAGGAAGGCTGGGGGCGCGGGCTGTCCAGCCTCGTGCCGGTCCAGTACCGCCGCGCCGTGAGCCGCGCCGTTCACCAGCCGCCCGGCCGCCTCGACCCCGCGCAGCTGCGCGCTGCCCGTCACGCCCTGGACGTGTACCGCCGCGTGTCCCGAGCCGGCACGCCCCCGAAAAAGGTGTTCACCACCCCGCCCGGCCCGCGCACGCCCGATGCGTACGCGGCGGCCCTGACGCGGCTGTTCACGGACCTCGGCGTGCCGCACCTGCGGGCGCCGCTGGCCGAACGCGGTCCCGCGTGGCTGCAGGCGACCTTCCCCACGCCGTACCGTCACTTCGAACGGACCGGGGAGCTGCACCGCGACCTGAACGCCATCCTGAACGCCCTGAGCTGATCAGGCCCCCGCGCTGACGGTCCTGCCGGACAGTCGGAGCGGAGGCCGGGTGGGCAGCCCTGCGCTCAGCTGGCGCTGACGATCAGCGGGCAGGCGAGGCAGGGGTGGCGGGTCACGAGGACGTCGTGGCCGTACGCGGCGCGGATGGTGGCGGGCGTGAGGGCCTGCTCGGGCGGCCCGTCGGCCAGCACCTGTCCGTCCGCGAGGATCAGGACGCGGTCGGCGTACTGCGCGGCGAGGTTCAGGTCGTGCAGCACGGCCAGCACGCCCACGCCCTGCGCGGCGAGGTCGCGGGCGAGGCGCAGGACAGCGTGCTGCTGCGCGAGGTCGAGGCTGGCGGTGGGTTCGTCCAGCAGCAGGGCGCGGTCGGGGGCGGGGTCGTCCGTATGCAGCTGCGCCAGGGCGCGGGCGAGGTGCACGCGTTGCTGTTCGCCGCCGGACAGGGTGAGGATGTCGCGGGTCTCGAAACCGCCCAGGCCCACGCGGCGCAGGGCGCCCCGCGCGATCTCGCGGTCCCGTTCGGTCTCGTGGCGGCCGTGCGGGATGCGGCCCAGCAGCACGATGTCCAGCACCTCGTGCGCGAAGTTCAGGGGCGTGTGCTGGGCGACGGCGGCCCGGCGGCGGGCAAGCGGGCCGGGGCGGTGCGCGGCGAGCGGCTGCCCGAACAGCGTGACCCCGGCGGCGCGCAGTTCGCCGGTCACGGCGCGCAGCAGCGTGCTCTTGCCGGCGCCGTTGCGGCCCAGCACGGCCAGCACCTCGCCGCGTGTGAGGCTGGTGGTGACGCTGCCGAGCAGGGTGCGTCCGGCCACACTGACGGTCAGGTCGTCCAGGGACAGGACCGGTGGGATGGGGGCGGTCACGGGCGCTCCTGGCCGCGCCGGGCGCGCAGCAGGTGCAGGAAGAAAGGCGCGCCGATCAGGGCCGTGATGATCCCGATGGGCAGTTCGGCCGGCGTGACGACCGTGCGGGCCAGCAGGTCCGCCAGGACCAGCAGCGTGGCGCCCGCCAGCGCCGAGGCGGGCAGCAGCGTCCGGTGGTCCGGGCCGGTCAGGAGGCGCAGCAGGTGCGGCACGACCAGCCCGACGAAGCCGATGGTGCCGGACACTGCGACGCCCGCCCCGACACTCAGGGCGATCAGGGTGATGGTCACCCACTTGACGGCCGTGACCGGCACGCCGAGGCTGGCCGCGCCGTGCTCGCCCAGCGTCAGGGCGTTCAGGGCGCGGCCCAGCAGCGGCAGCAGCAGCGCGCCCATCAGGATCAGCGGCGCGGCGCTCAGCACGCCGGGCCAGGTGGCGCCGCCCAGCGTGCCCAGACTCCAGAAGGTGATGGTCCGCAGTTGCTCGTCGGTGGCGAGGAAGGTCATCAGGCCGGTCCCGGCGCCGCACAGGGCGTTCACGGCGATGCCGGCCAGCAGCATGGTGCTGACCTCCACCCGGCCCCGGCTCTGCGCCAGGACGCTGATCAGCACGGTGCACAGCAGGCTGCCGGTGAACGCCGCGACCGGCAGCGAGTACGGGCCGAGGGCCGTGAAGCCCAGCACCACACTCGCGGCCGCCGCGAGGCCCGCGCCGCTCGACAGGCCCAGCAGGCCCGGATCGGCCAGCGGGTTCCGGAACAGGCCCTGCATGGCCGCGCCCGCCACCGCGAGGCCCGCGCCGACCAGCGCGCCCAGCACCACGCGCGGCAGGCGGATGCCGCTCAGGACGGCCGCCTGCTGCGGGTCGAAGGCTTCCAGGGGCGGCAGGCCCAGCGGCGAGTACAGGATGCTCAGGACCTGCGCGGGCGAGATAGCGACCGCGCCGCTCCCGACGGCCAGCACGACCGCGCCCAGCAGCGCGAGCGGCAGGACGCCGAGCGTGAGGGCCGCGCGGCGGCGTTGCCGGCTGGGTGCGGCCACCTGGGTGCTCAGGACCGTCACTTCTTGAAGTCGGCCTTCCACTGGCGGGAGAGCTTCAGGGCGAATTCCGGCAGGCGCGGCCCGATCCAGCGGATGGAGTTGTCTACCGAGTAGATGCGGCGGTTGCGGCCGGCGTTCGTCTGCGCCACGCCCGGCAGTTTCAGGGTGCCGTCCACGCCGCCCACGGCTTCCAGGCCGCGGTCGAGCAGGATGATCGCGTCGGGGTTGATGGTGACGAGCGCCTCGGCGGTCAGGGTGCGGGTGTCCGCGAACGGCGCGGCGTTCACGCCGCCGGCCAGTTCGATCAGGTCGTTGGCGCCGCCGCTGGTGCCGTAGATGCTCGCGTCGTTGGGGCCGTGGGCGTACAGGAAGATCACGCGGGGTGGGCGGGCGGGCTGGTTGGCCTTCACGGCGGCCAGGGTGGTGTCGAACGAGCGGTTCAGGGCGGCGGCCGCACCGGGCACGCCGTACACCTGTCCCAGCAGGTCCAGGCGGGTGCGCACGCCGTTCAGGCCGCCGGTGTCGGTGGCGGGCAGCACGAGCACCTTCACGCCCGCGCCGCGCAGTTTGGCGACCACGCCGGGGTTCGTGCCGGTCGCGAAGTTGTCGGCGGTGCCGATCACCAGGTCCGGTTTCAGGGCGATGATGCCCTCGGCGGGCAGCTGCGCCCAGTGGCCGACGCTGGGAATCTTGTTCGGTGGGTACGTGCCGGTCACGTCGGTGCCGACGATGGTGCCCTGCTTGCCGAGGCGGTAGATCAGTTCGACGGTGGTGGCGTTCAGCGCCACGACGCGTTTCGGGGCGGTGACGGTGACGCTCACGCCGTCCGCGCCGCGCACGGTGGCGGCGCTCGCGGACGACAGGGCGGGGGCGGCGCTCAGGAGCAGGAGGGTGGCGGCGGTGCGCAGGTGGAAGGTGCGGATGCGTGCGTTCATGGGAAACCTCGGATGGGGTGGGAAGTCGGAGGACAGGGTGGACGGGGTAGGTCAGGACTGCCAGTACCCGACGACGCGGCAGCGGGCCGGGTCGAGGCCGTGCGCGGCGCGCAGCAGCGTGCGGATCTCGCGGGCCGCGTGGCTGCCCAGCGCGCCCCAGGCGGCGCGGACGGGGGTATCGAGTGCGGCGGCGGCGCGTGTGAGTGCCTGTCCGGGCGGTCCGGCGCGCGGCACCCAGCTCAGGTGCGTGCCGGGCGGCAGGCGCACGTCGTCCAGGTAGCGCGCGCCGCCGGGGTCGGCGACCTCGATCAGGACGCGCGGGCCGGGAGCGTCGGGCCAGTGTTCGAGCAGCGCGGCCAGGGTGGGCAGGGCCGTCTCGTCGCCCAGCAGCAGGGCCGCGCCGCCGTGCAGGTCCGGCAGGGTCTCGTGGCGGCCCAGGATGGCCTCCACCGGGTCGCCGGGTTGCAGTCCCGCCGCCCACACCGAGCCGGGCGTGTCGCCGTGCAGGTACACGTCCACCTCGACGAGCGCGGCCTGCGGGTGAACGCGGCGCAGGGTGTAGGTGCGTTCCCCGGCGGGCGTGCGGAAGCGGGCGGCGTAACCGGGTCGCCAGCCGCTCAGCGGGGCGGGGTCGGCGTGCAGGGTCAGGCGGCGCAGGTCCGCGCCGGGCGACGTGACGGCCTGCACGGTCCAGCGGACCTCGCGGGTGCGGGGCTGTTCGTTCAGCTGCTCGCGGGCGGCGGCGACGGTGGCCCGCAGTCGCCCCTTGGGCGGCACGTCGGTGGTCGTGAAGGGCACGCGGTAGGTGTCCTGCCCGGCGGCGTGCGTGACCTGCAGGTCCAGCCCGTCCGGGTAGAGAGCGGTCACGGCGGCGGCGTCTGGGGTCGGGGCGGGTGTGAAGGCGCGGGCCAGGAGGAGCAGTTCGGCCGGGTGGTCCTCGTTGACGTGGTCGATGATCGCGGCGGCTTCCTCGGCGCTCAGATCCGGGTAGGTGGTGGTCATGGGGCCTCCTGGCTCAGTTGAGGTGCATGGCCGTGCCGGGCGCGGCGGGAGTGGGGGGCAGGGTGACGCCGTGGATCAGGGCACGGAAGGCCTGGAAGTCGCTGTGCGTGAAGGTCAGGCCGGCCGGGCCGCACCACAGCTGGGCGGCGTGGTCGGTGCGGCGCAGTTCCCAGTCGCCGCGCTGCCAGCGGCCGGTGGGGGCGTCGCCGTGCGGGTCGCTGCTGGCGAGCAGGGCCGAGAGCTGCGCGAATTCCTGGTGGTTCAGCGACAGGCTCAGGGCGTGCCACAGGACGTGCAGGCTGCCGCAGGTGCAGCGCAGGATCCGGCGCTGCTCGCCGTCGCTGCTCAGGAGGCTGAAGGAGTGACACATGGGGTCTCCGGCGAAAGGGATGAGGAGTGGGCGTCTGGCGCGTGCTGGACGGCCAGAAGGTGGGCGGAGGTCTGGGGGCGGCGGGAGGCCGACGGGGAGATAGTGCATTAATCCGACTGGTTTAGTCAAGTATTGTGACCACCCGGCCTCCGGTCTCCAGGAAGATCCCAGATCAAACTTGACTATTCCGGTCGGATTTGTAAGATTGTGCCGGACCGACCCATTCACCGTTCGGTCCACCCCGCCCATGACCCCACCCACGCCCACCCAGACGCGGCGGGGCGTCCTGCCCCACACCCTCCCCAGTCCCCTGCACGCCGTCCTCCTCGCCACGCTGCGCGACCTGGGCCGGTCCCTGCCCCCCGGCGTGACCCTCACCGGCACCCTGCGACCCCACGACCCGCACGACCCCCACCCGCCCGTCTGGGACGGCGTCGGCACCCGGCTGCCCCCGCTGCCCCACACGCCACGGCACCCCGTTCCCGCCCATGCCCCGCCGCGCCGCCACGCCGAGTACCGCGCCGGCCGCACCTGCGCCGCCCAGGCCCTGGCCCTCGCCGGACACACCGGCCCCGCCCCCCTCCTGCCCGGCCCGCACCGCGCGCCCCTCTGGCCCGCCGGATTCACCGGCAGCGTCACGCACGCCGCCGGACTGGTCCTGGCCGTCGCCGGACCACAGGGCTATCAGCTGGGCATCGACACCGAGGCCCTCACGCCCGACCTGCACGCCAGCGGCCTGACGGCACGCGACCTCCTGAGGCACGTCCTGCGCGAGTGCGCCTTCAAGGCGACCTTCCCCGCACGCGGCCAGCCCTACCACCCACCCGACTTTCAGTCTGCCCCTGACCCCCGCCCCGGCCAGCCGGCCCACGTCTACCTGACGGGGTTCGCGCCCCTCCCGGTCCACTGGATCCGCCACGGCGCGCACGTCAGCGCCCTGACCTGCCAGCCTCTCTGACCTACTTGCCCCGTTCTCCCGCCCCGGAGGTCCCATGACAACCCTGACCGCATCCCCCACTCAGCGCACGCGGCCCTTCGAGTGGCACGCCCCGACCGGGTCGTTCACCGCCCAGCCGCTACCACACACCCCGCCGGGCCTGGATTCCGCCGACCTGCCCGCCCTGGGCCGGACGCTGCTGCGCCACGCGGGGCAGGCCGGAGCGGCGCGGCCCGGCGTGGTCGGAGCCGTTCCCTTCCGCCCCGGCGCGGCCCCGCACCTGCGGCCGGTGGACCTCGCTGCTCCGGTGGCCGCGCTGTCCACTCCCGCGCGGCCCGTTCCCACGCTGCCCGTCGCCACGCGGCCGCTTCCCACACTGACGCGCGCCGTGAGCGTGCCGGACGCGGCGGGTTTCGAGGCGCTGGTGGCGGCCGCCGTGCAGACCCTGCGCGCCGGGCAGATCGACAAGGTCGTGCTGGGGCGCCTGCTCGACCTGCACCTGCACGCCGCGCCCGACCCGGACGCCGTGCTGGCCCGCCTGCGCGCCGCGCACCCCGCCGCGTACGCGTTCTCGCTGCCGCTGCCGGACGCCACCACCCTGATCGGGGCCAGTCCGGAACTGCTGCTGCGCCGCGCCGGACGGGACGTGCACCTGCGCCCGATGGCCGGGACCCGCCCCCGCCCCGCCGATCCCGCCGCCGACCCGGCCGACGACGCCGCGCGCGCCCACGCGCTGCTGCACTCCGCCAAGGACCGCGCCGAGCACGCGCTGATGGTGCAGGCCATCGCCGACCGGCTCGCGCCGCTGTGCCGCACCCTGAGCGTGCCGCGCACGCCGGAACTGGCGTCCACCGCCACGCTCTGGCACCTCGCGACGCCCATCCACGCGCAGCTGCGTGACGACTCGCCCGGCGCGCTGGACCTCGTGCCGCTGGTGCATCCGACCCCGGCGGTGTGCGGCGTCCCGACCGGCGCGGCCCAGGCCTACCTGGAAGCGGCCGAACCCTTCGACCGGGGCTGGTTCGGCGGGGCGGTCGGCTGGGCCGATGAACACGGCGACGGCGAGTGGGCCGTCACGATCCGCTGCGCCGAGCTGCGCGGAACGCACGCGCGCCTGTTCGCCGGGGCGGGACTGGTCGCGGACTCCGACCCGACCGGCGAGCGGCAGGAGACGGCCGCGAAGTTCGGCACGGTCCTCGCCGCGCTGGGCTTCACGCTGACCGACCTGCCCGCCGCGCTGCTGGAGGCCCTGTGACCACCTCCCTGCCCCCACACCACGGCCCGCACGACGGACCGGACGAGTTCACGCCCTGGCCCGAGGCCCTGGCGCGCACGTACCGCGAGGCCGGGTACTGGCAGGGCGAACCGTTCGGCGCGTGGCTGAGTGGCCTCGCGCGGCGTTACGCGGACCGCCCGGCCCTCCTGACCCCGGACGGGCCGGTCACGTACCGCGAACTGGACCGCCGCGCGACCGTGCAGGCCGCCGCCCTGGCCGCTCGGGGCCTGCGCAGCGGTGACCGCGTGACGCTGCACCTGCCAAACACCCCGGCGTTCTTCGAGGTGCTGCTGGGCCTGCTGCGCCTGGGCGTGCGGCCCATCCTGGCGCTGCCCGCGCACCGCGAGCATGAACTCGGGTACTTCTGCGCGCACGCCGGGGCCGCCGCGCTCGTCACGGCCGCCGACCCGGAGCGGCTGGCACTGGCCGCCCGCGTGCAGGCCAGCCTGGACCGCCCGCTGCCGGTCATCGCACTGGGCGAGTGCCCCGGAACCTGGGAGGGAGAGGCGGTGTCCTTCCTGCCATGCGCCGCCACCGCGCCCACGCCGGACTTCACGCCACCCCCCGTGGACGCCGGGGGGGTCGCGCTGTACCAGCTGTCCGGCGGCAGCACCGGCACGCCGAAACTGATTGGGCGCACCCACGACGACTACCTGTACTCCATCCGCGCCAGCGCCGACCTGTGCGAACTCGGCGCGGACACCGTGTACCTCGCGGCGCTGCCGCTGGCGCACAACTTCCCGCTCACGTCGCCCGGCACGCTGGGCGCGCTGCACGCCGGCGGGCGGGTCGTGGTCGCGCCGGACGCCGCGCCCGGCACCGCGTTCCCGCTGATCGCCGCGCACAGCGTGACGCACACCGCGCTCGTGCCGGCGCTGCTGCAGGTGTGGCTGCGCGCCCTGGAGGGCCGCCCGCACCCCCCGTTCCCGTCTCTGCGTTGCGTGCAGGTGGGCGGCGCACCCCTGAGCCCCGACGTGGCCCGGCAGGTGCGGCCCCGGCTGGGCGCGGCGCTGCAACAGGTGTTCGGCATGGCCGAGGGCCTCGTGAACTACGTGCGGCCCGGCGCGCCCGACGACGAGGCCCTCGGCACGCAGGGCCGCCCGATCAGCCCGCACGACGAGGTCCGCATCGTGGACGACCACGACCGGCCCGTCCCGGACGGCACGCCCGGCCACCTGCTCACGCGCGGCCCGTACACCATCCGCGGGTACTTCCGCGCGCCGGACCACAACACCCGCGCCTTCACCCCGGACGGCTTCTACCGCACGGGCGACCTCGTGACCCGCACGCCCGGCGGGGCGCTGGTCGTCACGGGCCGCCACAAGGACCAGATCAACCGCGCGGGCGAGAAGATCGCCGCCGAGGAGATCGAGCACGCCCTGCTGCGCCACCCGCTCGTGCAGGCCGCCGCCGTGGTCGGCACGCCCGACCCGTGGCTGGGGGAACGCAGCGTCGCCTTCGTGCAGGTCGCGCCCATGCAGACCGCCCCCGGCGCCCCCGACCTCGCCCTGACCCTCAGGCGCCACCTGCGGGACCTGGGGCTGGCCGCCTTCAAGATCCCGGACCGCATCGAGCCGCTGCCCGCGCTGCCGCGCACGCCGCTCGGCAAGACCGACAAGCCGGCCCTGCGCGCCCTGGCCGCCCAGTCCACGCCCTCCACCCCCACCCACAGGAGCCGCCCATGATTCCCAGACTGCCCAGCTACCCCATGCCCGACCCCGTCTCCTTCCCCGCCACCCGCGTCGCCTGGACGCCGGACGCCTCGCGGGCCGCGCTGCTGGTCCACGACCTCCAGGTGTACTTCCTGGACTTCTACGACCCGGCGCTGCCGCCCGTGCCGGAGTTGCTGCGCAACGTGTCGCGCCTGATCGCCCGCTGCCGCGAGCTGGGCATCCCGGTCGTGTACACCGCGCAGCCCGGCGATCAGCGCCCCGAGGACCGCGCCCTCCTGACCGACTTCTGGGGCACGGGTCTGCGGGACGACCCCGCGCAGACCCGCGTGCACCCGCAGGTCGCGCCGCAACCCGGCGACACGGTGCTGACCAAGTGGCGGTACAGCGCCTTCAAGCGCACGCCGCTGGAGGGTCAATTGCGCGCCTGGGGCCGCGATCAACTGCTGGTGTGCGGCGTGTACGCGCACATCGGGTGCCTGCTCACGGCGGCCGAGGCGTTCATGCTGGACGTGCAGCCCTTCCTGATCGGGGACGCCGTGGCCGACTTCAGCGAGGCCGAACACCGACAGGCCCTGACCTACGCGGCGAACCGCTGCGCGCAGGTGACCGGCACGGACGACGCCCTGCGCGCCCTGGGCGGCCAGGCCTGGATAGAGGGGCGTGTGCGCGGGCAGATCGCGGCCCTGCTGGGCGTGGATCCGCAGGACCTGCACGGTGACGACGACCTGCTGATGCTGGGCCTGGACTCGGTGCGCCTGATGCTGCTGACCGAGGACTGGCAGCGCGACGGCCGGCGCGTGTCGTACGCGGACGTGGCGGCCCGGCCCACCCTGAACGCGATCATGGACGCCCTGAACGCCGCTGCGCCCATGCCCGAGCCCACGCCCGTCCCGGAGTCCGTGTGACCCTGACCGCCCCCCCCGCGCCGCCCGTTCCGCGCGCGCTGCCGCTCACGCAGGCGCAACTGGGCCTGTGGGCCGAGGAACGCGAGCAGCCCGGCGGCACCCTGAACCACGTGGCCGAGACGCTCGACCTGTGCGGCCCCCTGGACCCGGTGCGGCTGCGCGCGGCGCTGAGTGACACGCTGCGCGAGGTGCCGGCGCTGCACGTCCGTTTCCGGGACGACGGGCAGCGGGTCCGGCAACTGCTCGGGCCGGTCACGCCCCGCGCGCCGCAGGAACACGACCTGAGCGGCCACCCCGACCCGGACGCCCGGGCGCAGGCCATCACGGGCGCGCTGCTGGACGCGCCGCTGGACCTGCCGGGCGGCGAACTGTACCGTCACGCGCTGCTGCGCCTCGGGCCGGACCACCTGCGCTGGGTGTTCGTCACGCACCACATCGCCCTGGACGGCTACGGGATGCACCTGCTGCTGGAGCGACTGGCCGCCGGGTACCGGCAGGAGGCCTGCGCGCCCTTCGACCCGCTGGACGCCGCCATTCTGGAGGACGGCGCGTACCAGGCGTCCCCGGACCGCGCCCGCGACCGCGCCGCCCTGAACGCCGTGTACTCCGACCTGCCCTTCGAGCCCGCGCCGCTGCTCACGCGCGGCCTGAAACGCGGCCACCGCGCCGGACACGACCTGCCCCCCACGCTGGTCCGCGACCTGCGCGCCGGGGCCGACCGGCTGGGCGTGGGCTGGCCGGACGCGCTGTTCGCGCTGAGCGCCGCGTTCTGGCACGCCCACACCGGCGAGCGCGCCACGCTGATCGCCGCGCCCGTCATGCTGCGCCTGGGCAGCGCCGCCGCCCGCGTGCCCTGCATGATCATGAACCTGCTGCCGCTGCGTGTGAACGTCACCCCGAACGACTCCCTGCGCGTCCTGGCCGCCCAGGTCCGCGAGGCCCGCACCCAGGCGCAACCGCACGCCCGCTACCGCTACGAGCACCTGTGGGCGGACCTGAACGGCCGCCGCCTGTTCGGCCCGGAAGTCAACGTCCTGCCTTTCGCCGCCCCGCCGGACCTCGGCCCCGGCCTGCGCGTCACGGCGCGCACGCTGGCATCCGGGCCGGTCGAGGACCTCGCCCTGACCTTCAGCGGCTGGGCCGGCACCCTGCACCTGAGCGTGGACGGCCACCCGGACCTGTACACCCCCGCGCAGGTGGGTGGCCTGTGCGACCGGCTGATCCGGGGGCTGGACCTCGCCCTGCGCGACCCGGACGCCCCACTGCCCCCCCTGCTGCGGGAGCACGCATGATTGCCGACCCGACACCCCCGGACGGCTGGACTGGCCGGGTCGCACTCGTCACCGGAGCCGCGCAGGGCATCGGCGCGGCCGTCACGCGCCTGCTCGCCGCGCGGGGCGTGCAGGTCATGGCCGCCGACATCCAGACTATCCCGCCCGAACTGCGCGCCCTGCCCGGCGTGCACGCCGCGCCGCTGGACGTGACCGATCCCGCCGACGTCGAACGCGTCGTGGCCCGCACGGAACACGACCTGGGCCCCACCGATTTCCTGGTGAACGTGGCGGGCATCCTGCGGCCGGGCCTGCTGAGCGACCTGAGCCTGGAGGACTGGCACCGCACTTTCGCCGTGAACACCACCGGCCCCTTCCTGGTGTCCCGCGCCGCCGCGCGCTCCATGCAGGCGCGCGGGCGCGGCGCGATCGTCACGGTCGGCTCGAACGCCGCGCACGTCCCCCGCCACGGCATGGGCGCCTACGCCGCCAGCAAGGCCGCCGCCACCCACCTGATGCGCTGCCTCGCGCTGGAACTCGCGCCGCACGGCGTGCGCTGCAACGTCGTGTCACCCGGCTCGACCGACACCGCCATGCAGCGCCAGCTGTGGACCGACCCCGCCGCCCCGCAGCGCGTCATCCGGGGTGACCTCGACACGGCCCGGCTCGGCATTCCGCTGGGCCGCATCGCCGACCCCGACGACATTGCCCGCGCCGCGCTGTTCCTGCTCTCGGACGACGCGCGGCACATCACCATGCAGCACCTCACCGTGGACGGCGGCGCGACCCTGGGCGCCTGAGCCGGGGCGCAGCGGGTCAGGCCAACGTGCGGCCGGCAGGCCAGGTCTCGGCGCGGTTCCGGCCGGACGCCTTGGCTTGGTACAGCGCCCGGTCCGCCGCGTCCTTGAGGGTCACGCCGGCCTGCATGTCGGGGCCGCTCAGGTCGGCGGCCTCGGCCACACCCACGCTGACCGTCACGAACCCCAGCGGGTGACGCGGGTGCGGCAGCCGCAGCGCCGCGAGCGCCTCCTGGATCCGCGCCGCGACCGTCTCGCCGCCCTCGCGGTCCGTGTCGAGCAGCAGCGCCGCGAATTCCTCGCCGCCGTAGCGGGCCACGAGGTCCGTGCTGCGCGGCGCGCAGGCCCGCAGGGTGCGCGCCACCTGTTGCAGGCAGGCGTCCCCGGCCGGGTGGCCGAGCGCGTCGTTGAAGCCCTTGAAGTGGTCGATGTCGATCATCAGGAGCGTCACGGGCAGCTGGCTGCGCGCGTGCAGCGCCAGCGCGTGCCCGTACTGCGCGTCGAAGGCGCGGCGGTTGGCGATGCCGGTCAGGGCGTCGGTCTGGGACAGCAGTTCCAGCTGATCGTTCAGGGCGTTCAGGCGGCCGTTCAGGACCAGCAGTTCCGCCTCCCGCTCGCGCCGGGAGCGCAGCGCGCGGGTCAGGCGGGCGGCGCTGGTCGTGCGGGCGCACAGCGCCGCCGGGCGGATCGGTTTGGTGACGTAATCGGTCGCGCCCGCCTGGAAGGCCGCGTCCAGCTGCTCCTCTTCCTGCACGGCCGTCACCATGATCACGCTCAGGTCCTCCAGGTGCGGGTGGCCGCGCAGTTCGCGCAGGAACGTCAGGCCGTCCGTGCCGGGCATGATCAGGTCGAGCAGCAGCACGTCCACCCCTGCCGGGTCGCCGCCGGTCATGCCGAGGGCGGCGCGGGCCTCGTCCAGCGTGCCGGGCGCGCGGACGGACGCGCCGGTCGGCGCGAGGGCCTGCGTGAGCATGGCGCGCATCAGGGCGCTGTCGTCGACGATCAGTACGTTCATTCCGGCCTCCCCTGAAGGGAGGCGGCCCTCCAGGCGTCCGGCACGGTATCACGCGCCGCGCGGACCGGACGCGCCGTGACGTGCAGGCCCCGCGCCGCCCACGCCGCCCGTACGGGGGCCGATTCGCTCAGGACGCTCAGGTGCGCGGCGGGCCACCCGGCGTCCAGCGCCCCCGGCGCCAGCCGCGCCGACACCACGCCCAGCCGCTGCCCGGTGAACGGCACGACCCCGGTGGCGACCTGCACCGTGAATCCCAGCGCGCGCAGGTGCTCGCCGGTCGAGTCGGCCGCCAGGACGCTGACGTCCATCACGGCCGCTGCGGGCGGCGCCTGCGGGAGGCCGGGTTCCGCCGCCGGGGCGGGCAGCGGGCCGGGCAGCGGGCCGGGCAGCGGGCCGGGCAGCGGGGTGGGGGCGGCCGTGGGGGCGACCCCGCTGTCCGCCGTGGGAGCCGCTGCGGGGCGCGTGTGGCCGCGCAGGTTCAGGATCAGCTGCGCGACCTCCGGCGGGGTGGGCGCGCCGGGGCGCAGGTCGGCCAGCTGCGCCAGGATCAGGTCGCGGGCCGTGAAGGCGTCCGGCAGCCACGCCCCGGTCCCTCCCGGCTGGTCGCGCAGGTGGTGCAGCAGGTCCTCGAAGGCGCCCATCAGGGCGTGCAGGGCGTGCAGTTCCAGCATGGCCGCGCCGCCCTTGATGGAGTGCGCCGCCTGGAACGCTGAGCGCAGCGCCCCGGCGTCGTCCGGGCGGTCCTCCAGGGCGTGCAGCGCGGCCTCCAGCGCCCCGAGTTGCGAGGCGGTCTCCTGCGCGAACAGCGGCAGGAAGTCGTGTGGGTCGAGGGTCACGCCAGCCTCCGCAGCGCGGCGCGCAGGGCGTCCGGGTCGAGGACGCCGCTGGGCTGCACGCGCGCCAGTGCCTGCTGCGGCATGGACGGCACGGTCGCGCTCTGCGGCGTCTGCACCAGCGTGGTCGCCCCGGCGCGGTGCAGCTGCGCCAGCCCCAGCGCGCCGTCACTGCCCATGCCGGTCAGCAGCGCCGCCGTGACCGGCCCCCGGTGTGAGCAGGCCGACACGAACAGCGCGTCGATGGACGGCAGGTGCTCCTGACCGGGACGGCCCGGCCGGACGCGCAGCGCCCCGCCACTGACCTCGACGTGATGCCCGTCCGGCGCGACGTACACGTGCCCCGCCTGAAGTGGCAGGCCGTCGCTGGCCGTGCCGACCGGCGCGCCCGTCAGGGTGCCCAGCCACTGCGTGAGGTTCGGCCCGAACCCCGCCGAGATGTGCTGCGCGACCACCACCGCGCCCACCGGGCTCAGGTCCCGCAGCAGCGTCGCCAGCAGGCGCGGCCCGCCGGTACTCGCGCCGATCAGCGTCAGGCGCGCGCCGGTCCGGGCGGGCGCGGTGGTGGTCGCAGCAGTCACCGCAGCAGTCACCGCCGCCGGGACCGGCGCGGCGCTCATCAGGACCGGCACGCGGCACAGCGCCGCCGCCGCCGCGAGGTCCGGGGCGCTCAGCACGCCCGGCAGCGGCGCGCCGCCCACCATGATCAGGCGCACGCCCAGCGTCCGCGCCCGCCCGCGCACCTGCTCGAGATCCAGGTCCGGTAGCGGCGGCGTCAGCAGCAGCGTCGCGCCGCGCAGCCCCTCGCGTTCCAGGTACGCCAGCGCCCCCATCACGGACACGGTCAGCAGCCGGGGCGTGGGCAGCAGCCGCGCGCCCTCCAGTCGCCGCTGCGGGTCGGTGGCGACCAGCACGGTCAGGCCCGGCCCGTTCGTCCCGGCCCCGTTTGTCCCCGGCCCGTTCGTCACAGCAGCCTCCGGACGGTGTGCAGCAGCGCCTCCTGACTGAATTCACCCTTCACGAGGTACGCGTCCGCGCCGGCCTCCGCGCCCGCCGCCCGGTCACCCGGCGAGTCCAGTGACGTGAGCAGCACCACCGGCAGGTTCGCCGTGCGGGGATCGGCCCGGACCCGGCGCACCAGCTCCAGCCCCCCGAGTTCCGGCATCTCCACGTCGGTCAGCAGCAGGTCCGGCGGCTGCGCGTGCAGGGCCGCGAGCGCCTGCGCGCCGTCCGGGACGGGCAGCACCTCGAACCCGCCCTGCTGGAGGATCTGCGTGATCAGCTGCCGCGTCACGGCCGTGTCCTCGGCCAGCAGCACGCGCGGCGGGGCCGCCGGCACCGGCGTCCCGTCCAGGCTGCCCGCCGGTGGCCGTCCCGCTGGTGGCCGGCCGGCCGGCAGGTGCAGCGCCAGGACGTTCAGGACCGGCACGACCTGACCGGACGGCAGGATCGCGGCCCCCTCCAGGTGCGGGGCGCCCTGCAGGGGCCAGCGCAGCGGCTTGATCACGATCTCCTGCTCGCCCATCAGGGCGTCCACCAGCAGCGCCAGCCGCTGCGGCCCCTGCCGGACCAGCAGGAACGTTCCCGGCTCGCCCGCCGCGCCCGCCTCCCCGTCCAGCAGCGCCAGCAGCGGCGCGGCCGGCACCGTCTGATCCCCGACCCGCAGGACCCGCCGGCCCTCCAGGGTCCGCAGCGGCCCGGCCCGCCCGGCGCGTTCCACCCAGGTGACCGGCACGGCCAGCAGCTGCTCGCCGCAGCGCACCACCGCCACGCGCGTTGTCGCCAGCGTCAGCGGCACCCGCAGCGTCACGGTCGTGCCCTGCCCCGTGCTGCGCAGCGTCACGTCGCCGCCCAGCTGCCGCGCCTGCGTGCGCACCACGTCCAGCCCCACGCCCCGCCCGGACAGGTCCGTGACCTGCTCGCGGGAACTGAAGCCCGGCGTGAACAGCAGCTCGGTCAGGGCGGCCTCGTCCAGCCCGCCGTCCGGCCCGCTGTCCGGCAGGGCCGCGTCCAGGGGAGCGCCGTCCGGCAGGGTCACGCCCCGCCGCGCCGCCGAGTCCCGCACCGCCGCGAAGTTCACGCCGCTGCCGTCGTCCGTGACCGTCACCTCGACCTGCCCGCCCGCGTTGTAGGCGTCCAGGCGCACGGTGCCCACCGGGGATTTCCCGGCGGCCGCGCGGGTCGCCGGGTCCTCCAGGCCGTGGTCGGCGGCGTTGCGGATCAGGTGCAGCAGCGGCGCGCGCAGGCGGTCCATGGTGTGCCGGTCGAGTTCCACCCCCGAGGCCCCCACCACCAGCCGGGCGCGTTTACCGGCCTGCCGCGCCGCGTCCCGCAGCGCCCGCTCGAAGCCCAGCAGGAACGGCCGCGCCGGTTGCAGCCGCGCGGCGAGCACCTCGCGCGCCAGGTCGTCCGTCAGGGTCTTCAGGGCGTGCTGCGAGGCCTGCACGGACCGCCACGCCCCGGCGTCCTGCGAGGCGCGGGCCTGCGCGAGCCGCTCCTGCAGTTGCAGCCTCGCCCCGGTCAGCTCACCGGCCAGCGCCAGCAGCGCGTCCAGCTTGCGCACGTCCATCCGCACGAACTGCGCGTCGTCGTCCGGGGAGCCGGAGGCGGCGGGATCAGGCGCGGCCGGCGTGGATGAGGGCAGAGTGGCGGCAGGCGGAGTGACGGGAGGCAGCGTGGTGGGAGGCGGAGGGGCGGGTTCCGGCCGGGCGGATTCCAGCAGTCCCAGCTCCCGCAGCCGCGCCTCCCACCCGCCGACCGGGACCTGGGCGCTGCCCAGCAGCTGCTCGGCCCGGTCGGTCGCGGCGGCCAGGGCCGGGTCGTCCTCGACGGCCGCCGCCGCGCGAAGCGAGTGCAGCGCCCGCGCCGCCGCGTCCCCCCCGGCGCACAGGTCCGCGCGCAGCGCCAGCCACTCGCCGCGCAGCGCGCCGCTCAGGTCACGGTCGGCGCGGAAGGCGGGACCCGCAGCGGGGCCAGGAGGGGGCGTGGCGTCCCGGTGGTTCAAGGGCGCGTACCCCGGGTCACGTGTGGTACCGGGCCGTCAGGCCGTTGAGCTGCTCGACGAGCTCCTGCAGGTGCCGCGCGACCTGCTGGTTGTCCTGCGTGACATTCAGGTGCTGCAGGGTCGCCGCGTTGATGTCGTTCATGGCGATCGCGATCTGCTCCATGCTCAGCGCGTGCTGCTGCACCGACTCGGAGATCTGTCCGGCCATGCGCGCCGCGTCGTCGTTCACGCCCCCGAGCGCCTGGATGGTCTGCCCGGCCCGGCCGATCAGGGCCGTGCCGACCTGCGCCTGCTTGCTGCCCTCCTCGGTGGCCAGCACGGCGGCGTTCGTGGCCTGCTGCACGTCCTCGAGCATCCGGCGGATCTGCTGCGTGGCGCCCTTGGACTGCTCGGCCAGCGTGCGGATCTCCTGCGCGACGACCGCGAAGCCCCGGCCCTGCTCGCCGGCGCGGTTCGCCTCGATGGCGGCGTTCAGGGCCAGCAGGTTCGACTGGTCGGCGATGTCCGCGACCGTCTCGATGATCTCGCTGATCTGCCGCGAGTGCCGCGACAGGTTCAGCATGTTCTGCGCGATGTCGTCCACGCGGCCCTGCAACGCCAGCATGCCCTGCTCGGCGTCCTGCGCGGCCTGAACGCCCTGCGTGGCGACCGCGCGGGCGGCCTCGGCCTGCCGGGTCACGCTGCTGGCCACCTCGACCGCGTGCCGGCTGCTGGTGCGGACCTCCTCGACGGCGGCGGTCGTCTCGGCAATCGCGGCCGACTGCTGGTTCACGCTGGTCGCCTGCTGCGTCGTGGCCGTCACCAGACTCTGACTGGACAGCGCCAGCTGCGCGCTGAACTGCTGGTTCTGCAGCGCGAAGCCCCGCAGCTGCGCGAGCATGTCCCGCAGCGCCAGCCCCAGCGTGTCCTGCCCGGAGCGCACGGGCAGCTCGGCGCGCAGGTCCCCGCTGGCGACCACGCGGGCCGACGCGGCGACCTCCTCGGTGTGCCGCGTGAGATCCTGCACGGCGCGCCCGACCACGTCCTGCCCGTGCCGCACCGGGAACGCCACCTGCGACGACCCCAGGCTCAGCTGCCCCAGCGCCTGCGCCAGCTGCCGCTGCTGCGCGCCGAGCTGCCCCAGCGCGCCCAGCATCTGCCCGGTCTCGTCGCGGCTGCGCGCGGCGGGCAGGTCGTCCAGGTACCCTTCGGCCAGCCGCAGCGACGCGCGTGACACGAGCTGCATGGCGCCCACGATCTGCCCCAGCACCAGCCACGCGAACGTCAGGCCCAGCAGTCCGCCCAGCAGGGCCGTCCAGGTCACGATTCCCTGGCTGCGCGACAGGTCCGCCGTGAGCTGCAGTTGCTCGGCCGCGAGGGCCGCTTCCCGCGAGTCGAGGTAGGCGTTGATGCTCTGGACCAGCTGCGCCCGCGCCGGCTGGAGCCGCTCCTCGAACAACGTCACGGCCGCCGCCGGCTGCGATTCGGCCACGCGCAGCAGCGCGTCCAGCTGCGTTTCCAGCGCCGCCCAGTCGCGCCGCACGTCGCTCAGCTCCGGGCTGTTCGGCGCGGCCGCCAGCTCCGCGACCGCCTCGGCCCGCACGGTGTCCAGGCTCGCCGGTTCCGGCCGTCCGGGGCGCAGCAGCAGTTCCTCGGAAGCCACCAGCGTGAGGCGGTTCACGGCGCCGCGCAGATTGGTCAGGGTCCGCGCCTGTTGCAGGCCCCCGGTCAACCGGGCACTCACCTCGCCGGAATGACGCAGCGACGCCACTGACAGCAGCCCGGTCACGACCAGGGGAACGACGAGCAGCAGCAGCACACCAAGCAATTTCAGACGAATGGACATCAGGGGTTCCTTTGGAAATCACCCGGACGGCACGCCGGTTCAGCGTGTTCCGGCCCGGCAGGGCGAAGGGGAAGCGGGACGGCGGGAGGGAAGAGCGCGGGCGTCACGGCGCTGGCCGCCAGGGAGCGGGAAGGGCGTGCAGCAGGCGGTGAAGGTCCAGTACCGCCAGCCCCGCAGCAGTCAGGCCCGACACGCCCGGCGAGTGGAACGGCGCGGGCTGCAACTGATCATCCACCCACACCAGATCGGCCGCGTCGTCTACGAGCAGGCCGCAGGTGCCCGCCCCGGCCGCCGTGACCAGCACCCTGCCCGGCCGGGGCGGCGGGTGCGCCCGGCCGGTCAGCAGCACGTCGGCGCGCAGCACGCCCAGCAGTTCGCCGCGCACGACCTGCAGGCCCGCCACGTGCGGCGCGGTGCGCGGCAGGGCCGTCAGGTTGGCGGGCAGGATCTCCAGCAGCTGCGCCAGCGGCGCGGCGTATTCCTCGCCCGCCACCCGCAGCAGCAGGGCGTTCACAGGCGGACGTTGCGCGTCCAGCGGCGCGGCCAGCCGCGCGGCCCGGCGTTCCAGGCGGGTCATACGGACTCCGATTGAATGGGCTGCAAAGACCGTTCAATCCGAGCGGATGCGAGTGGGAGAGAAACGGGTTCCGGACGTGGAGCTGGCAACCCGGTGCTGTCCCGGGTTGTCAGCGAAACAAACGGAATCCGTATCACGCCTCACCCGCCCCGGCCAGCAGGTGCAGGCAACCGGCCCGGACCCGCGCCGCGAGCCAGCTGTCCGCCTGGGCGTCCAGCAGCGTCAGGGCGTGCCGCGCCTGCCGTTCGGCCCGCCCGTCCTGCCCGGCGCGCCGCAGGGCCCAGGCCAGCGCCAGCTGCGCCTGCGGATCCAGCGGTGCCTCGTACGCCGCGCGGCGCGCTTCCGGCAACTCCGGTTCAGGCGCGGCGTCCGCCGCACCGGACACCGGCCCGCGGGTCGCCGGGACCGGCCGGTCCATGACCGCGCCAGACGGTAACGGACGCCCCGCCACCCGACCGGACGGAACAGACACCGCCGCCGGGGGGCGCGCCGGGCGGCGCAGCACCTGCGTGTCCCCGCAGCGTTCCACGACCAGCCCCAGCTGCGCGGGCGGGCGCGGGTCGCTGGGCGCCAGCAGCAGCACCCCGCCCGGCGCCAGCGCCCGCGTCAGGTGCGTGTACACCCGCTCGGCGGCGGCCGGCGTGAGGTAGATCGTGACGTTCCGGCAGGCGATCACATCCAGATCCCGCTGCGGTGCGGGCGTGATCAGGTTATGCACCGCGAACCGCACCCGTCGCCGCAGCTCCTCACGAACCTCGAACAGGTCGCCGCGCGGCTCGAACGACCGCCGGACCTGACCGGGCGGCACGCCCCGGAACGACCACGCGCCGTACCGTCCTTCCCGCGCGCGCCGCACGGACTCGGGGTTCAGGTCGGTGCCCAGCACCTCCACCGTCTGCCGCGTGAAGGCGGCTGCCAGCGCGTACGCTTCCTCGCCGGTCGAGCAACCGGCACTCCAGGCGCGCACGTGCGCGCGCCCGGCCAGCAGCTCCGGCAACGCCTCCAGCTGCGCCCCGATCCGCTGGAACCACGTCTCCCCGACCGTGAACGCCGCCGCGACCTGCGCCGCCACCTCGGGACGCGTGGCGGCGGCACGCAGCAGGCCATCCAGGCCGCCATGCGCGCGGGCCAGTTCCTCCAGGCGGGGGCGGGCCAGTCCGTGCAACTGCTCGGTCCAGCGCAGCCCGGCGGCCTCCGCCAGCAGTTGCGGAAGGGCGGCCGTCATGGGCGCCACACCACCGGCAGCACCTGACCGTCCAGCAGCGCGTGCGCCGCGCCCTCCGGAACGTTCGCGACCGGGCCGACCTCATCGACCCACCACGCCTCACGGCGCGGGCGGGTCACGACGATCAGGCGCTGCGCGGCCTCCGGTTCGGCCGGCGGCTGCCCCCACCACCCGCGGGTGTCCTGCACGTCCAGCGTCTCGCCGCGCAGATGCACGCGCGGCCCACCCTGACGCGCGGCCGGCAGATGCACCATCGGGTACACCCGCTCGATCTGCGTCAAGGGCAGGTAAAAACGCGCCTGACCGCTGCGGCACAGCAGCGCCGGCACGGACAGGATGCGGTCTGGGGTGGGTGAAGGTGTCAGGGAGACCTCTGGCAGGGCAGGAGAAGAGAGAACGGGAAGCGCCGACGCTTCAGTGTAAGACCACACCCTCTGACAGGCGCCCTACAGCGCCGCGGAGCGTCATCCGCTCTGTTGTGTTCAGGGGAGCTTAATCTTGGACGGGTCTATATTTACACCCGTCCAGTTTTGTGGCATGATCTGACCTGTGGAGGTCACCCCAGCACCCGGACGCCGTGAACGCAAGAAACTCGAGACCTGGCGAAAGATCCGCCACGTCGCCCTGAACTTGATCCTCGAACGCGGCTACAGCAACGTCAGCCTTGAGGACATCGCGCGGGCCGCCGACGTCTCCCGCGCCACACTGTTCAACTACTTCCCGTCCAAGGAAGCCATGCTCTTCGCGCCCGACCCCGAGGAACAGCAGCGCTGGCAGGCCTTCCTGGACGCCCGGCCCAAAGGCGAACACCCCTGGACCACCCTGGAAGCCTTCTTCCTCGACTACACCGCCGGGTACGAGACCAAACTCCGATTGCAAAAGCAGCTGCAGGCTGAGGTCGCCGCGCTCCGCCAGGGCAACCAGGACGTCAGCGAACGCCTCAGCGCCTTCCTTGCCGACTGGCTCGGCACGCGCCTGCACACCCAGGGGCGCGACCCGCAGGACGCCGCCCTGCTGAGCGCCCTGGCCTTCACCGTCATGGGCGTCGTCTTCGCCCGCTGGCAACCCGACGAGCCGTTCAGCGTCTTCCAGGACCTGCTGCGCCGCACCTTCCACCGCGCCGGACAGGGCCTGACCTCCACCCTCTGACCTCCACACACTGACCCACCCCACCTGATTCACCCACAGACCCCCTCAGGTTCCGTCCCGCACGGCACCACGCCCCTCTCACACCCCAATCTCGGGGAAAGGCAGGTTCACCATGTCCAGAGTCTGGTTCATCACAGGAGCGTCACGCGGCTTCGGCCGGGAATTCACACTCGCCGCCCTGGAGCGCGGGGACCGCGTCGCCGCCACCGCCCGCACCCTCAGCACCCTCGACGACCTGAAGGTCCACGGGGACGCCTTCCTGCCCATCGAACTCGACGTGACCGACCGCGCCGCCGACTTCGCGGCCGTGCAGCAGGCCCACGCGCACTTCGGGCAGCTCGACATCGTCGTGAACAACGCCGGGTACGGCCACTTCGGGTTCATCGAGGAGATCAGCGAACAGGAAGCCCGCGACCAGCTGGAAACCAACGTGTTCGGCGCCCTGTGGATCACGCAGGCCGCGCTGCCCATCATGCGCGCCCAGGGCGGCGGGCACATCATTCAGGTGTCCAGCATGGGCGGGCAGGTCGCGTTCCCCAGCCTGGGCATCTACCACGCGTCCAAGTGGGCGCTGGAGGGCATGAGCGAGGCGCTCGCGCAGGAAGTCGCCGCGCAGGGCATCCGGGTCACGCTGGTCGAACCCGGCGCGTACGGCACCGACTGGGCCGGCACGTCCGCCAACCACTCGCAGCCCAACCCCGTCTACGACGGCTTCCGTCAGGCCATGGCGGAGCGCGGCGCCGGCACCCAGATGGGCGACCCGGCCGCCGCCGCCCGCGCCCTGCTGAAAGTCGTGGACAGCGAACACCCGCCCCTGCGCGTGCTGTTCGGCACGCAGGCCTACGACGTCGTGCAGGGCATCACCGCGCAGCGCGTGCAGACCTGGAAGGACTGGGAAGCCGTGTCCCGCGAAGCGCAGGGCTGAATGCCGCGCATCGGTGTCATCATCGGCAGTACCCGCCAGGGCCGCTTCGCGGATCAGGTCATGGCGTGGCTCACGCCGTTCCTGGAGCGGCGCGGCGACCTGGGCTTCGAGACCCTCGACCTGCGTGACTTCGACCTGCCGTTCTTCGATGAGCGGGCCTCGAACGCCTACGCCCCCACCCAGAACGCAGAGGGCCGCCGCTGGCAGGAGACGCTGGCCGGATTCGACGGCTTCATCTTCCTGGTCGCCGAGTACAACCACGCCCCCACCGCTGCCCTGAAAAACGCGCTGGACTACGCCTACCCGGAGTGGAGGCGCAAACCCGGCGCCTGCGTCGGCTACGGCGGGGTCGGCGGCGCACGGGCCGTGGAGGGCCTGCGGACCATCCTGGTCGAACTGCAGATGGCGCCCGTGCGGCACGCCGTGCACATCGCCGGGAACGACTTCTACGCCGCCGTGACCGGACAGCAGCCCCTGGGTGCCCTCACGTACCTGGACTCCAGCGTGCACGCCATGCTGGACGACCTGTCCTGGTGGGCGCACGCGCTGAACGCCGCCCGGGGCGCCGGTACGCCCGGCTAGAGCCACTGTCAGAGCAGGATGCAGAGCGACAGCGTGCAGAGACAGCGGTGGCCGGGGTGTGCGTGCGGCACCAGGGTGAAACGGTACGCAGCGGTCAGTTGCGCAGGCGGTCGTCGCCCGGGGCGACGGCGAACACGCCTCCCCAGGGGCGGTAGCGGCTGACGAGCGTGTCGCGCCGCACCTGACCGCCGGGCAGCCGGACCTGCCGGGCCACGCTGACGAGCGCGCCGGGGGCGGGCATGTCGATGCGGCGGGCCTCGTCGCCGTTCAGGGCCGGGTCGCTCACGAAGGTCGGGCCGGGAGCGGGCCGCACCTGCGACTGCTGCGGGGTGGCGGTCCAGATGCGGCGTCCGTCGTCCTGTCCGAACAGGTGCACGCTCAGGCGACTGGTGCGGGTATCCCAGTCGGCCTGCACCAGCAGCGGCGCGGGCGTGTCGTTACGCCAGCGGAGGTTCTTGGCGGGCGCGTACACGGCGGCGTCCAGACCCGGCTGGCCGTAGTACGCCACCTGATAGGAGTGCGCGTGCCGTTCCGTGACGGGCAGGCCCGCCGTCCAGGCGGCGCGGAAGACGGTGGTGCTGACCTGGCACAGGCCGCCGCCGTCCTCGGTACTCAGGCGGTTCCCGGTGATCACGTAGCCCGGCACGAAGCCGCGCGCGGCGGTGACGGGGCCGATCAGGGCGTTGAAGTTCAGTTCGCGGCCCGCCTCGATCCACTGCCCGTGCACGCGGGACGCTCCGACCCGGATGTTCTGCACGCGGAAGTCCGGGCTGCCGCTGAAGCTGGAGGTGCCGGTGCCCAGGTGCGTGATCCGGCGGGTGGCGGCCCAGGCGACGTTTCGGGCGGGCGCGGTCAGGTTCACGCGCAGAGGCGCGCTGCTCTGTCCGTCGGTCAGGGCGTCCAGCACGGCGCGGTCGGAGGCGGCGCGGTCCACGGTCCAGCCGGTGCGGGCCTGCGCGGTCCAGCCGGTCCCCGCGCGGCTGAAGCGCAGGTCGCGGGGCGTGCGGGCGTCCACGGCGGCGTACGCGAGGTCCAGGGCGCGGCGCAGTTCCGGTGTGGGGCGGCCGGTGCGGCGCACCTGCGCGGCCACGCTGTCCGGGACGGTCAGGGTCCGTGAATGGTGAAGGACGGGCCGCTGCACCTGTCCGCTTACCAGCCGGGGTTCCGGGGCGCTCCAGCGCAGGCTCAGCGCTCCGGCCGGGGCAGCCAGCAGCGCGCACAGCAGGGTCAGGAACAGCGTGCTCATACGGACTCCGGTTGAATGGGCTGCAAAGACCGTTCAATCCGAGCGGATGCGAGCAGGAGAGAAACGGGTTCCGGACGTGGAGCTGACAAGCCGGTGAAGTTCCGGATTGTCAGCGAAACAAACGGAATCCGTATCAGGGGTCGGGCAGCAGGGGAGAACAGGGAAGAGATGGCGGACCTCCGGAGGGGGGGAGACGGGGGGACAGGGGGCCGACGGCAGCGGGGGCGCGGGGCCGGGATTCCTCCCAGCGCCGCGCCCCCGCTGCCGGACCGTGGATCAGGGCATCAGGACCGTGTCGATCACGTGGATGACGCCGTTGCTGGCGCGCACGTCGGCCTTGGTGACGGTGGAGTCGTTGATCATGACCATCCCGCCGCTGGTGCTGATGCGGATGTTCGCGCCGTTCACGGTCTTGGCGGAGGTCAGTTTCGTGACCTGCGCGGCGGTCACGCGGCCGGGCACCACGTGGTACAGCAGCAGCGCCTTGAGCTGGGCGGGATCGTTCAGCAGCGCGTTCAGGTCCGCTTCCGGCACCTTGGCGAACGCGGCGTTGGTGGGAGCGAACACCGTGAACGGCCCGGCGCTGTTCAGGGTGTCGACCAGCCCGGCGGCCTGCACGGCGGCCAGCAGGGTGCTGAAGTTCGGGTCGTTCGCGACGATGCTGGCGATCGTGTTGCCGCCGGGAACCATGCTGCCGCCGCCAGCGAAGGCCGTGGTGCTCAGAAGCAGGGCAGATGTCAGGATCAGGTTCTTCATGGTGGACCTCCGGAGAAAGAGAAAGACTTGAATCACTAGAGAAGTGACCCTGAAATGTTGTGGCGTGCGGAGATTGATTTTTCCGCGACACCGTGATCTTAGTCAGTAGCCCGGAAGCCTCAGCGTACGGCGTCATACAATGAGCGCCCGTTAAAGTAAGCGTGCTTCCAGAGCCTCATGCCGGGCCGGGGTGCATGAGGACATGAGACGGATTCCGACTGAAGCGAGGCAGCCCTCCGGGCGTGAAGTTGGCAAGCCGCTGCCGTGCCGGTTGGCTCACGCAACAGCCCGGAGTCCGCACGGGCAGGTGCGCGCCGCTCCTGCATGCCTGCGTGGCAGAATGCCCGGCGTGACCGACCCCGATCTGCTTCCGCGCGCCCGCAAGCTGATGGGCCTGTACCGGGGCGGCGTGGGCGGCGAGCGCGGCAACGCCGGACGCCGCCTGAGCGCCCTGCTGCGCGAACACGACCTGACCCTGTTCGACCTGGACCCCAGCCTGCCCGTCACGCAGGACCTCGCGGCCCTCGACTCGTGGCGCGAATCGGCCGCGCTGCTCGCCCGGCTGGGCACCGACGCGCAGGACGACGCCCTGAGCGCCCTGGTCGACGCCGACGACCTGACCGACCCCGAGATGCGCCGCCTGCTGGACGCCGTGAACCTGCACCGACTGGCCGAGGTGCGCGTGGACGGCTGGGCCGCCCTGGACGGCGTGGACCCGGCCGCGCTGCGGCAGGCGGCCGCCTCGATCACCCCGGCCGACGTGCTGGTCGCCCAGGGCTCGCTGGCCAGCCGCCTGCGGTTCGCGGCGGCCCGGCAGCTGTACTTCCAGACGCACCCGCCCCGCCTGATCCGCACCGAAACGCCTGCCCAGACGGCGTTCGTACGCGGCCTGATCGAGACCCTGACCGGGCATCCCACCCTGCCGCCCGGTCCGGAGGGGGGCGTGCGCGCCCACCTGAGCGCCCCGCAGCTCGCGCGGGTGCGGGCACTGACCGCCACCTTCCTGCCCGAAGCGGACCGCCGCGCCGCGCAGGCCGCCCGCGAGTACGGCGAGGCACTGGCCCGCCAGGAACGCGACTGACCTGAACCCGCCCATCCGGAACACGACCGACCTGCAATTCCCCACGCCCCGCGTTCCGACTGGCAGGCCCGGCGGTTTTGCGGCAGAGTGGGGGCTCCTGCCACCGGCGCTGCCCGTCGCGGCTCCACGCAGGGAGCCGGTGCGAAGGGCGCGACAGGCCGCCGCCGCGGCGGCACGCAGGACGGGCACCACGAGGTCAAGTATGAAGAAGGTTCTGTTCAACAAGAATTTCAGCGTCACGGCCGCGCAGATCACCGCGCTGACCGGCAGCGGGTACGAAATCTGGGCCAGTCACACGGACGCCGGGCACGGCATGCTGGCCGCCGCGCCCCACACCTTCCTGGAACCGCGCGGCCTGATCGGTGACGAGTACGCCGACTGGCTGCGCCGCGCCTGCGAGGAACGCGGCATCGACGCCCTGATTCCGGGTAAGGAACGTGAGCTGCTGGCGCGGCACGCCCCGGCCTTCGCGGCGTCCGGCACGGCCGTCCTGGCCCCCGCCTCCGAGGACACCCAGCGGCACCTGGAACGCAAGGACGAATTCCTGCGCGCCTGGGACCCGGCCATGCTGCCCATCCCACGCTGGACGACCTTCGATTCGCTCGGCAGCTTCGACGCCGCCTGGGACGCCCTGCGCGAGGACGGCACCCGCCTGTGCGTCAAACCGGCCCGTGGCATCTACGCCAGCGGGTTCCGCGTGATCCTGGAACGCCCGGACCTGGGGTCGTTCCTGAAGGGCGAGCTGTACCAGATGAGTCACGCGGCCGCACGCGAGCTGTTCGCCGCGCCGGACCTGCCCACCATGCTCCTGATGCACACCCTGGAAGGAGCCGAGCGCAGCGTGGACTGCGTGGCGTGGCAGGGCCGCCTGATCCGCGCCGTCGTGCGCCGCAAGTCCCCTGACGGGCAGCAGATCGAGTCCCGCCCGGACCTCGTGCAGGCCGCCGCTCAGATCGCGCGGCACTACGGCCTGAGCGGCATCTTCAACTTCCAGACGAAAGACGACCTGCGCGGTGGGACGCGCGTGGCGAACATGCTGGAGATCAACGCCCGTGCGTCCGGCGGCCTGCGGTACTCCATGGCGGCCGGCGTGAACTTCCCGCGCCTGCTGCTCGACGCCTGGAGTGGCGCGCTCGACTGGGACGCCCTGCCGCCCGTGCAGACCGGACTGGACGTGGCCGAGGACAAGGTCGTGCGCGTCGTCAGTCGCCCCGTCCCGGAGCCTGCGTGACCGGCACCCCGACCGTACCCGTGTCGGCTGATCAGACGGCCGCCGATCAGCCGGCCGCCGATCAGCCGGCCGGGCGCCGCGTGACGCTGCCCAGCGGGGAACTGAACCTGCACCTGGAAAGCTCGGCGCTGCCGCTGGACGACCTGCTGGGCTTCGCGGTGCGCCGCAACCCGAAACGCGGCTTCCTGTTCGTCAGCCGCGTGCTGGGCAAGCACATCCCGGTGCGCCCGTCCGTCGCGGCCAGTACGCACGCGGCGCTCGCGGCGGCCCTCCCGCCGCTGACCCGCCCGCACTTCATCGGGCTGGCCGAGACGGCCACCGCGCTCGGCGAGGGCGTGTTCCGCGCGTGGCAGGCGCGGCACACGCCCGCCGCAGACACCCTGGCGGACGGTTCGTGGCTGACCGCCGCCGGGCGCGGCACCTTCCAGCACACCACCCGCTACCACCAGCGGGCGCCGCTGCTGCTGCGCTTCGACGAGCCGCACTCTCACGCACCGGCGCACCTCGTGTACGATCCGGGCGAGGCGGCCCGCGCCGCGCAGGAACTCGTGCTGATCGACGACGAGCTCTCGACCGGCACCACCCTGGAGAACCTCGCGCGCGAGTGGCTGGCGCTGCACCCGCACGTCCGGCGGGTCGTGCTGGTCAGCCTGACCGACTGGTGCGTGCGCCGCGACGCCGTGCAGGCCGCCCTGCCGGTCCCGGTGGAGTTCGTGAGCCTGTCGCGCGGCACGTTCACGTTCACGCCCGACCCGGCCTGGACGCCCGCCACGCTGCCCGCCGTGACCGGCGACGGCGGCGACCGCAGCGACCTGCTGCCCGCCCGCAGCGCCCGGCTGGGGCATCCCGGCGGCCCGGACCTGAGCGACTGGACGACGCCCGGCTCCGACGCCGACCTGCGCGGCGGGCCGCTGCTGGTCCTGGGAACCGGCGAGTACCAGTTCCCGGCGTTCGCGCTGGCCCGCACCCTGGAGGCGCGCGGCCTGGACGTCCACTGGAGCGCCACGACCCGCAGCCCGGTCCTGCCGGGCCTCGCCATCGGGAGCGCCCTGACCTTCACCGACAACGTCGGGGACGGTATTCCGAACTACCTGTACAACGTGCGCCCGGAGGCGTACGCGCGCATCCTCGTCACCTTCGAGGGCGCGTGCCAGCCCGACCCGGCCCTGATGGAGGCGCTCGGGCCGCACGCGCGGGCCGTGAGGCTCTCGTGACCGCCGCGCCCACCACCACCACCCCCATCGTGGTCTTCGCGGACCTGGACGACACGCTGTTCCAGACGCTGCGCAAACTGCCCGGCGCGGACCCCGCCACCCTGACACCCATGACCGTGGACTCGCGCGGGCAGCCGCACTCTCACGCCACGCCCGCGCAGATGGCGCTGCTGGACCTGCTGGCCGCCCCGCACGTCACCCTGGTGCCCGTCACGGGCCGCGACGCGGCCGCCATGGCGCGCGTGACCCTGCCGCTGCGGTCCTGGCGGGTACTGGACCACGGGCTGACCATCCTGACGCCCGCCGGCACGCCCGACCCGGAATGGGCCGCGCACGTCCGGGCGCACCTCGCGCCGCTGCAGGAGCCCCTGCGCGCCGGGACCGAGGCGATCGCCCCGCACGCCGCGCGGCTCGGGGCGCGCCTGACCTCGCACGCCGCACACGGCACGCCGTTCATGACCGTCCTGAAACACCCGGACGCCGATCCGGCCGTCCTGGCCGAGCTGCAGGACCGGCTGGAGGCTGCGCACGGCCCGGACCACCCGCTGCGGGTGATCGCGAACGCGAACAACGTCAGCCTGCTGCCCCGCCACCTCGGCAAGGCCGCCGCCGTGCGTTACCTGCTCGGCACGCACCTGAGCGGCGCGGCCCTGACACTCGGCCTGGGCGACTCGGTCAGCGACCTGCCGTTCATGGACGAGTGCGATTTCGCGCTCACGCCCCGGCGCGGCCAGCTGATGCGCACGCTGCGCGGCCTGACCCTGCCGCAACGCTGACCCCGCCCGCCCTGACCCTGCCGCAACGCTGACCCCCGCACCCCCCCCCCGGCGCAGGAACGGCTGGGGACGCGACCCTGACCTTCCCGTGTTTCCCTGACGGCGCGGCCCAGCCACACCCGTATTCCCTCACCTTCCCCCACCGCGACCAGAGGACGCCCGCCATGACCCCCACCCCCAGCGACACCCTCCGTCACACCCTGCCCCCCGGGGACGTCACCGTGCACCTGGACGCCGCCCGTGCCCGGCTGGTCAGCATCGACGAGAAAGAAGCCCTGATCCGCAGCGGCGTCTCGTACGGCGAACTCCTGACGCCGGAACGCCCGCCCGCCCCCGCGCAGACCGCCGCGTACCACGGCGCCCTGACCCGCAACGGCCCCCGCACCGGGCAGCTGCTCGCCGCCCTGAGCGCCGAACTGCTGCGCCGCTACCCCCGGCCCGTGCTGGTGTCGCTGGCGCGCGCCGGCACCCCGGTCGGCTGCGCCATGCGGCGGCTCGCGCGCCGCTGGGGCCGCGACCTGCCGCACCACACGCTGTCCATCATTCGCGGCGGCGGCATCGACCGGGTCGCGCTGGCGCAGGTGCAGGCCGCGCATCCCGGCGCGCAGCTGATCTTCGTGGACGGCTGGACCGGCAAGGGCAGCATCGACGCGGCGCTGCGCGCCAGCCTCCCGGCGGACGTGCCGCCCATCCTGGCCGTCCTGAGCGACCCGGCCGGCGTCGCCCGGCACGCCGCCACGCACGACGACCTGCTGCTGCCGCACGCCGCGCTGAACGCCACCGTCTGCGGCCTGCTGAGCCGCACCTTCGTCACGGCGCCCGGCCAGCGGCACGCCGCCCGAACCGAGGATGACCTGCGCGACCACGACCTCAGCGGTCACTACCTGAGCGCCCTGGACGACCTGAGCGCCCCGCACGGCCCGGACACGCCCCTGCACCCCGGCCCGCGCCCGCAGGAGCCGGTGCGGGCCGCGCTGGAGGCCGCCGCCGCCCACGGCTTCCATGACCCGCACCGCGTGAAACCCGGCGTGGGCGAGGCCACCCGCGTGTTCCTGCGCCGCCGCCCCGCGCACCTGATCCTGCGCGGCGAGAACCACCCTGATACGCTGCATCTGCTGACCCTCGCCCGGCAGTCGGGCGTCCCCGTGACCACCCAGGCCGACCTGCCCTACCTGGCGGTCGCCACCATCGCCGGAGGTGCCGAATGACCGCCCCCACCCCCACGCCCTTCGACCCCTGGAGCCTCGGCGCGAGCCTGTACGCCCCCGCCACCCGCCCGGACCTCGCGGAACTGGGTAACGGCCGCTGGCCCGACCTGACCAGCCTGATCTACTGCACCGAGGACGCCGTGCGCGAGGAGGACCTGCCGCTGGCCCTCTCGAACCTGCGCGCCGCCCTGCCGCACCTCGGGCCGCGCGGTCCGCTGCGCCTGATCCGCGTGCGTAGCCCCCACGTGCTGCGCGAGGTACTGACCATGGACCTGCGCGCCGTGACCGGCTTCGTGCTGCCCAAGATCCACGCCGGGAACCTTCCGGAGTACCTGCGCGAACTGCACAGACCTGAGCACGCGCACCTGCTGATCTTCCCGACCCTGGAAACGCGCGAGGCCCTCAGCGAGACTCACATGACCGCCCTGCGCGACCAGATCGTCGGCAGCGGCGTGCAGGCCCGCGTGGGCGGCCTGCGCATCGGCGGCAACGACCTGATGCACGCCCTCGGCGTGCGCCGCACCCCCGGCCGCACCGCCTACGAAGGCCCGCTGGAACGCGTGATCAGCCTGCTGTGCAGCGTCTTCAAACCCGCCGGATTCGCCCTGTCCAGCCCCGTCTACGAGGTGCACGGCGACCCCGCCACCCTGGCGCGCGAGGTGCAGCAGGACCTCGAATACGGCCTGTGCGGCAAGACCATCATCCACCCCGCGCAGCTGCCCACCGTCCTGCGCGGCTACGCCGTCCACCCCCACGACCTGCAGGAGGCCCAGGCGATCCTCGCGCCCGACGCGCCCGCCGTATTCAGCATGAACGGCCGCATGTGCGAACCCGCCACCCACACCCGCTGGGCACGCGACATCCTGACCCGCGCCGGGCGGTACGGCACCCTGCCGGAACCGCAGAGCGAGGCGCTGCACTTCTGAAGGCAGTCGTCAGAGGCGTGGAGGCCCGCCCCGTGACCTCTGAAGACTGGCGTGGCGCCGCGCAGCAGCGCACCCCGGACGCCCCACGGGGTCAGCGCAAGAGGGGCGGCCAAGGATAAGGAGAGGTGTCCGGCCCTGAAGACGTCGGTGTGTTCAGGCCGGGACCGCTGTCCAGGGCGGGCCACGGTCCAGTAGGGAACCGCCGCAACTCAGGTCCCGGATGATCAGCGCGATATCCAGCGCCCGGACCTGCAGTTCCAACAGGCCACCGTCCGAGTGTCCGGTCAACTGAAACCAGCGGTGCATGGGCAGCCGCAGCGCCGGCCGGCGCTCCTGTGAACTGAACGGCGCGCCCGCCGGCAGGTACAGTTCCAGCGAGTGGGACGTGCGTACGGCCAGTGCAAAACACTCCTGCCCGGCCAGAACACCCAGTTCCGGCGCCGCCTGAAACACGTCCAGACGCGCGGTCAACCGCCACGTTCCGGCCGGAACGTGTTCCCAGCGCAGGCGGAGCAGCGGAGGGCGGGAGTGCTGGCCGCGACGCATGATTTCCAGTTGCTGGTCGTCCAGCGCCACGCGGTACGCGTTCCCGGTACGGCGTTCCACGCGTGGCCACTTGCTCGTGGCGCAGGCGGGCGGTTCGGCGGGGGGCACAACCGTGAACGGCGGCGTGCTGGGAACCGCTCCTGCGGCTGGTCCCAACCGTTCCAGGGCAAGCCGGGTGAGGTCCGGAAGCTTCGCTCCGCGCGCGTAGTACAGCGCCAGGGCCGGGTCGGTGGGCAGCAGGTGTTGTGCCAGGACCGTGCGCAGCTGCCGGCGTTCGCTGCTGGTCAGCAACCCGGCCAGCGTGACGCGCGCCGCCTCACTGATCAGCGTGAGGCCGCTGTCCTGATCGGATGGGCGGTAGGCGGCGGCGGGCATGTAGATGGTTTCCTCGGCGGCCGCTGTGACCATCAGACCGCGCCGCTCGCCTTCAAGAAGGGCGTCCGGGTAGGGGGGGGCAACGACCAGCTCAGCGGTGACCGGGCTTAGCGGTCCGTGCACCATGGCCAGCTGGGACAGGGCGCGCCGCAGCCGTGGCGGTATGTCCATGCTGCTGACCAGCGCAGCTCGAACGGCGTCCGGCACGCGCAGCGACGGGACTGGGGACTGCTCGATCAACGTCTGGGCGTACAGGTCCCAGCCCTCGGACTCCTGCGCGATCTGCGCGGCGCGGCGCAGGCTGGCGTCCGGTGTGTCTGGCGGTCGGAGTCGGTCGGCGGTCTCTGCGATTTCCTTGACGCTCAGTGGCGGCAGGTTCAGCTGGTGAACGCGTGACAGGTCAAACGCGCCCTCGGAACTGCTCAGCGCGACCGGACCCCCCAGCGCCGTGCCGGTGAGGACCAGCGCGAGGCTGCAGCGCAGATTCATGGCGAAATGCAGGCTGCTGAGCAGTGAAGGCGACAGGTGCGTGACGTCGTGAATGGCGACCAGCAGTCGCTGGCGACTCTGTGCGATCAGCGTCCAGACGTGGATCATGTCCTCGGTCAGTTCGGGCGGCCGCACGTCACCTGCAGGCGGCGTGGCCGGCGAACCGGGCAGCATGATGCGCAGGACGTGGTGTAGCAGCGCTGCGTGCTGCGCGTCCGGGTGCGCCGCTGCTTCCAGCTGAAGAACGTGCCAGCCTGTCTGCTCGGCGCAGCGTTCGATCAGGTCATGGTGGCCCGCGTGACTGGAGCCCCCCAGCAGCACCAGTTGCGGGCGCTGCTCGGCGCTGGACAGGATCTGTTGCAGGCGGGCGCGCGTTTCGCGTCGTTCGAAGTGCGCGGCGGCCGGCACGGTAGCCGGTGTGGACGGCACGATTCGCAGGCCCAGTTGCCGGACCTGGCTGCGCACGGTCTGCGCCGCGCCGTGCAGGCCCAGCTGCAGCGCACGGTCATAGACCTGCGAGAGATTTCGCTCGATCTGTTCGCCCACCATGGCCCGCTGTGCCTGCACCCACTCCTGAAATTCCGGGCTGCCCAGATCATCCAGGCCGTTCAGGGGCAGGGTGCTGACACCTGAGAGCCACTCGCCCAGGCGGTCGTTCGGTTGGGCGGCCGCGCCGCTGATCCAGCTGTCGAGGTCGGTGGGCAGGTTCAGTTCCAGCATGGGTTGGTTCGCGGGAAACAGGTCCAGGCCGCGCTGGTTCAAGCGACTGAGTTCCACCCGCAGATTCCGGAGCGCGCCGGGCGTGTTCCACAGCAGGTTTGCCAGTCGTTCGCGGTGTTGCGGGCGCCCCTCGCGCACCAGGAGGGTGATCAGCGCGACCGCTTTCTGCGACAGGCGCAGTGACCGGTCGTCGGAACTGAGGTAGGGGTGGCCAAGCAGCGAAAGTGTCAACACGTCGGTCCGTCCTTTCATCACGCGCCGTCAGGTTCAGGCGGAGTTGGTGCCGGGCAGGACGGACAGCCTCGGTGGCTGGCCAGTGGGTACGCTGCGGGAACGACTGCTCAGGTCTGCCGACTATAGGCCCCACTGGCCTCGCTGCCTATCACCTCCCCCAACTGGTGGGGGGCGCCCCAGTGCGGCCGCCTGTGCCGGTGCCTCCGATCAGGGCGCACCGCAGAGAACTCCGGACCCTTAGTAGGCCACCCGGTATCCGGGTCCCCTGCGAAACAAACGGCAGTCCGTATCATCGGATTCCGTTTGTTTCGCTGACAATCCGGAACTTCACCGGATTGCCAGCTCCACGTCCGGAACCCGTTTTTCTCCTACTCGCTTCGCTCGGATTGAACGGTCTTTGCAGCCCATTCAATCGGAGTCCGTATCAGTCGGTCAGGGGTGGCGCGCGGCTCCCGGCGCGGAACCCACCGGGCAGCGTGAGGGTCCGGTTGGTGACGAAGGTGGGCACTCCCAGGGCAGCCGCGCGTCGTAGCGCCGTTCTCCTGAGTGCGGGCGTGTCGGCATAATCCAGTGCGTAGACGCTCAGGTTCAGGCGGCGCGCGGCGGTCAGCAGCCCGTGGGTGTAGGCCAGTTCGTGCTGGCGGTACGCGCGGTACCCGCCCTGCCACGTGGTGGTGAACGATTCGATCAGGACGGCGTCCACGGTTCCGCGTAACCGATCCAGCAGACTGAAGCCGCGATTGGCGATCAGGTAACGGCCGCCGCTCCAGGCGCGTACCTGCCGGATCAGTTTCAACATGGCGCGTTTCTGCTGAGCGTCGTTTCCGGCGCTCTCCAGGGTATCGAGCAGAAAACCGTCAAACCGGGCGGACGCCTCGACCTGCGCCCGCACCCGCTGCGCCCACGCCGGGTGCCGCAGGTCCACCTGAAAGGTATGCCAGGTGGGCAGCGCCTCGCCCATCCGCCAGGGCGCCTGGGGGTCGGTGTCCTCGCCCAGGCTCAGGTACGCGAGGACTTTCACCCCCTGGCGTTGCAACCAGGTGACCTCGGTTGCGCGGAAATGCCCCGGCTGCACCGCCACCCGCCGGTAGCGGGCCAGCTGCCGCAGTCCGTCCTGACCGTAGTACACCGCCAGCGCGCGGTGACGAGCCGGATCGTCGCGCGGGTCGGTTTCCGGCGCGCAGAGCGGCTGACTCCAGCCGGAGGCCGGTCTAGGCGTGCGGGAACGCAGCCGACTGGTGTTCATCAGGGTACCGGAGCGGTCGCCGTCTGCCCGGCGGTCAGGTCGAAGCGGCTGATGATGCGCCCAGCGTACGTCTCGGGCCGGCCGAGCGTGACGCCGGTCAGGTAGCCTGCGCCGCCATTCGCAGACCGGACGGTAATCACGCGCGTCTGCCGGTTCCAGCTGCCGCTCAGGCCGCTTTTCATGAACGACGTGCGGCTCTTCACGTATGCGCCCAGAGCGTCCCAGTTCAGGTTTTTCAGCGGCATGGTCGAGTACGCCGCGTAACGGCCCACGAGGTTCATCTCCCAGTCGAAGACGAGGCTGCGTCCAGGTGTGTACTCCCGCAAGTTCCCCTGATGCATGTAGTGCGGGAAGGCCGCGCCGCTCAGAACGTGTGTCAGCGCAATCTGCCCTTCCTGATCCAGGATTTCCTGGTAGCTCAGCGGGCGGTCCCAGAACGGCGCGGTGCCGCCCGGGCCGTAGACGGAGTTGTACGCCGCAGCGACCTGTGCGGGTGTCGTGACGTGGTAGAAGATGTTCGTCGGCCAGCGCGGCACTAGGAACACCGAGGGCCTGAGCGGATGAGGCAGGCCGCAGCCGGCGCAGCCCGGGTCCCACTGCCCGTCCACCGAACGGTTCGACGAGAGGTACTTCACGCCACTGTTCTGCGCGGCCTGCAGGAACGCGGTGTTCGAGGCCCCCAGTCCGTAATTGGTTTTCGGTCCGTCCCCGGCAGCGTTGTAGTAGCCCAGGCCGGACATATCCCCGGTCACCAGACTGGCGCGGCTCATGGACAGCCCCATGGCCGTTCCGACATTTAGGTTGCTCTGCACCTGCACCGCTGAATCCGTGAGGTTCAGGAAATCCATGTACACGTGATCGAGGGTATGGTTGACCCAGTCGAACGTCCCGGTCAGGCAGCGCGTGACGCTGGACAGCGGGTCGGGACTGACGACGCTGGCGTTGCAGCTGGCCGGGGCCGCCGTGTTCGCGCCGCCTCCGTTGAACATGACGGCCAGTTTGAAACCGGCCGTGACCGGATAGGTGGTACGCAGCGTCCGTTGCTGCGCCGGCAGCGCCAGCGCGTCGCTGGGCCGCAGCCGGAAGGCCTCCGGCTGTACCTGACCGGTCGTTTCGTTGAACACGTCACCGGGCAGGAACCAGTCGTCCACGTCCAGCTGGTTGTAACGGCGGTACTCGCCGATATACACGCCGCGAGTAAGCCAGCTCAGCAGGCTATCGTTCAGCAGCGCGGTGTGCAGCAGATTGGGGTTCTGCGCGAAGGTCAGCGCCAGCCGCTCGCGGCCCCCCGTGTTGGATTGCGCGGCCAGCACCCGCCCGGCCGGATCGGTCAGCAGGGGCGTGGTCGTCACGCCGTTGACCTCCACGGTCGTCGCCGGGTAGTTGTAGGCGTACCGGACCGGCAGGGTCGCGCCCGCCCGGATATCCTGGAAGACCGACTGACCAGCGGCCGTGAGTCGCAGGTCCGCGCTGGGACTGGCCACCCCGGCGTCCCGCAGGCCGTAATCTTCTGGCCAGGTGCCAGGATAGGTGTACAGCGCCAGCTGCCGCGCCTGGTACGTGGTCTCGTACTGCCACAGCAGGTTCCAGGCGCCCCAGTCCAGCGCGCTTTGCCAAACGCCAGGGGAGGCCTCGAAGGCGAGATTCCCACTTGTGAGAATGACACCTTGGTAACGGCCGCTGCCATCTTGAGCGATCAGCGAATCGGTGGTGAGGGGCGTGACGGTCGGGTCAATCACGTCGTACGGCACGCCCGCCTGATCAAGCATGGTGCGGGCGCTGCTCAGGCCATAATCGTTCGGGGCGGTCAGGATCAGAACCTTGAGCGCCACGACCGCCGGGTTGGTCAGGCCCAGGCTGCGCAGAGGAGCGGGCCGGGTGGGTCCGCGCAGGTCCGGCAGCGGGTTCAGGTTGCTGGCGGGCGGCGGGGCCGGTGCGGCCAGCGGTACTCCGGGGCGCGCGAAACCAGGCGCGTGAGCGGCGTGATCGCCTGCGTCCGGATTCTGTGAGGGCGGCGCGGAGGAACAGGCGGCCAGCAGCAGGCAACTAAGCTGTGCGGTCCGCCGGAAGTGATCAGAGCTGAACAGTGCCATGAGCGGTCTCCTTGTGGACCTGGAAGGTCCGGGGAAGCGAATGCCACAGGTCTTCAAGCGCGCCGGTCAGCGTGAATGCGGGCGTCCAGCCCAGCGCCGCCGCGGCCTGCAGGTCCGCCTGCTGCCACAGCACCGCGCCTGACCGGGCCGAGGGAGGCGCCTGCTCCGTGATCTTGCCGCGGTACCCTGCCAGCCGCGCCAATGCGCCGACCAGATCGCGTGACAGGGTCGCCTGACCAGATCCGACGTTCAGGACCGGCGGTCCCTGCTGCAGCCGCGCGGCGAACAGAGCGGCAGCTGTGACGTCCCGCAGGTTCACGAAATCACGCGCCGAGTCGAGCGGCCCGAAATCGACTGTCTGCGTGCCCTCCAGCAGGGCCTGACGGAACTTCAGGGCTGCCTGACCGGGCAGGGTCTGTGGGCCCTGACCGGCCCCGACCGGGTTGAAGATCCGCAGCGCGACTCCGCGCGCCTCGCCGGTTCCGAAGTGACGCAGCAGCAGCGCAGTCGCGTCGAACTTACTCTGCGCGTACGAACTGGCCGGGTGGCCTGCAAAGGATTCCGTGACGGGCTCCGCACCTGTCGGTCCGTACTCGGCGGCGGACCCGAACTGCACCAGCCACGGGCTCAGGCGCAGGCGTTTCAGGTGCCGCAGCAGCGTCTGTACGAGCAGCGTGTTGTCCTCATGCACCTCCTGAAGCGTGCCCGTGGTGCGGCCGGCCGCGTTGATGATCACGTCCGGGACCGGATCGAGCAGCAGGCGGTTCCAGTCGGCGTCGTGCGCGCTGAGCAGGTCCAGCGCCGTCCGGCGCGGCGCGGCCGTCAACGTGAAATCCGGCGCGTCCTGCAGCGCGCGCGCCACCGGGCGGCCCAGGAATCCTCCCGCGCCCAGCAGCAGCACCTGCGTCATGGCGTGACCGCCACGTTCAGCGTGCCGGGATTGACGGTCGGCAGGACCGGGGATGCGCCCGCCCGGCCGGGCATCAGGATGTCGATGTACTGCTCGAATTCCAGGTTGGCGCGGTCATAATCGTCAGGGCGACCGATGTCCAGCCAGTACCCGCCGAAGGAGTAGCTGGCCGGATGTTCCCCGCGCGCCAGCAGATCCAGGATCAGCTGGTCGAATCCGAAGGGCTGCCCGGCTTCGTAGCGTTCCAGGGTGGCGCGCCGGAAGGCGTAGATGCCCATGCTGACCATGAAATCGAACACCGGCTTCTCGCGGAAACGGATGATCTCGCCGGCCTGCACGTCCAGCACCCCGAATTCGCTGCGGACCTCGCGGGCGTAGGTGGCGACGGTGACGGGCGCGTCCGACCGGCGGTGGGTGTCCATTAGGGCCGCGTAGTTCAGGTTGGTCAACACGTCGCCATTCATGACCAGAAACTGCTCCGGTAGCTGATCGAGTGCGCCCAGCATCGGACCGATGGTGCCCAGCGGCGTGTGTTCCTCGAGGTAATTCACGTTCAGGTTCCAGCGGCTGCCGTCGCCCACGAACGAGCGGATCAGATGCCCCATGTGCCCGATGGCCAGCGTGACCCGCGTGAAGCCGTTGTGCGCCAGTTGATGGAACACTACTTCCAGGATCGAGTAGCGGTCCCCGATCGGCACCAGCGGTTTGGGCACGCAGGTGGTGTAGGGACGGAGCCGGGTGCCTTGACCGCCTGCCAGAATGACTGCGTGCATACGGACCTCCTTGGGTGGCCGCCCACGAACGGGTCGGCCCGAGTGAAGCTGATACGGACTCCGATTGAATGGACTGCAAAGACCGTTCAATCCGAGCGAAGCGAGTAGGAGAAAAACGGGTTCCGGGCGTGGAGCTGGCAGATCGGTGGTGTTCCGATCTGTCAGCGAAACAGACGGCAGTCCGTATCAGACGGCGTACAGGTCCGGGCGGTAATGGGCGAGGTTGGCGGGATCCAGGAACCAGCGACTGGTGATCGCCAGTCCGCCGTGCAGGGTGTGGCGCGGGTGCCAGCCGGTCAGGGCGCGCAGTTCGGAGCTGTCTCCGACCAGCCGCATGACCTCGGAGGCGTCCGGGCGGAGCCGCTGGGGATCCTGCTCGATCTCGACGTGCCGTTCCATCACGTCTGCGATGGCCTGCACGAGAGCCTGGACTGAGATCTCACTGCCGGTCCCGGTGTTCAACGTACGGCCGACCACCGCCGCAGCCGGGGCTGTTCCGACCGCGATGAACGACGCGACGGTGTCCTCCACGAAGTTGAAGTCACGGGTGGGTTTCAGCGCTCCGACGCGAATGACAGCCTGCCGCGCGGCGATCTGCGAGATCACCGTCGGGATGACCGCGCGCGCCGACTGACGCGGGCCGTACGTGTTGAAGGGCCGCAGGGTGACGACTGGCAGTCCGAAACTCAGGTGGTAACTCTCGACCAGTTTGTCCGCCGCGATCTTCGACGCGGCGTACGGCGACTGCGCCTGCAACGGATGCGTTTCGGCAATGGGAACGTGGCGGGCCGTGCCGTACACCTCGCTGGTGGACGTATGAATCAGGCGGGAGATGCCCAGGTCGCGCGCGGCCTCCAGGACGTTCAGGGTGCCGACCACGTTCGTCTGAACGTACGAGTGCGGTGCCCGGTACGAGTACGGAATGGCAATCAGCGCGGCGAGGTGGTACGCGACCTCGCAGTCACGCAGGCATTCGCGCACCGACAGCGGGTCGCGGACATCCCCGAACGTCACCTCGACCTGCTCCCTGACGTCGGCGTTCAGGCGTTCGAGCCAGCCGAGCGATCCGAACGAGTTGTAAAGAACCATGGCCCGCACCCGGAACCCGGCGCGCACCAGACCCTCGACCAGATGTGAACCGATGAAACCTTCTGCACCGGTCACGGCAACGAGTGGGGTCATGCGGTCTCCTCCCTGACCTGCGCCGCAGGTCGCGTTCTTCCGGGCTGAACCCCGGTCCAGAGGGTCGGTGGGTCTGGGCGCGCTGCGCGCCGGGCAGGTCTGCCGCGTTACATGAGGTGCCTCACGTCCCGCACGGCCAGGACGGTCAGCAGGCTCAGGCTGACGGCGGCCGCCCCCGCGCCCAGCAGGTACGCCGTTTCAGGACCGGTCAGGAACAGCGCGCCCAGCTGCACCCCCACTGCCACTGTCCATGCGATCAGCACGCGGGGCAGCAGGCCAAAGTTGTTCAGCAGGCTGCTCAGCAGCAGGGACAGTGCCATCAGCAGGTGCCCGGCCAGTAACGGGACCGGCAGGGCCGTCATGCTCAGCGCCGCCGTCACGCCGCCGGCCGCGAGGTACGTCCCGGCAAGCAGCGCGAGGTACCGTCCCGCTCCGGCGCCCACCTGCCCCAGCGCGCCCCACACGATCCTCCCGATCGGATCGGGACGCTGCGCCTGAAGCCGCAGGTTGCGGTGCACCCGCGCGGTACTGAATTCCATGAATCCCAGGGTCAGCACCAGCGGCGCCAGACTCCAGGACAGGCCGGTCAGGCCCGCGGCGTCCGGCGACAGGCCAGACAGCGGAAGCAGGAACACCAGCGACATGGCCGCCGCGCAGAGCCAGCCGTACACGCAGTGCAGGCCCGCCTGCGTCCACGGCACCGGCCGCCAGGATCCCTGGACAGCGCCGGCCAGTCCGGCGTGCCGCGTGGCCTCCCAGGCGGCCAGGAGCGGTCCTCCCACCGCCAGCAGCAGCGTGATTGCCGGCACGGGTGGTAGGGGCAGCGCCGCCCAGGACAGGTCTGCCGCTCCTGGCCAGACCCGCGTAACGCCCAGCCATAGCAGCGCCGGGAGGCTGGCGGTCAGAAGCGTGACCTCCTGTCCCAGAACCAGCAGGGCGGTCGCAGCGGCCAGGTAGACCGACACGCTCAGCGCGGCCAGCGTGACCAGCGTGGGATCCTGCCCCAGCGCGGCCGCCAGCGCGAAGGCCAGCCCTCCGCCCAGCGCGGCGGCGGCCATGCCTGCCCGGCGCAGGCGCAGGGCGGCGACGGCCGGAGCGAAGGCCAGTCCCGTGAAGCCCACGTAGGCGACTCCCTGCATCCAGCCCCAACCGAACAGAGAGGCACTCAGCAGTCCCAGACCCGCGCCGTGAAACACGTCCGCAGCCGGCGCCAGGGCCAGCAGCGCCGGACTCCAGAGGGCTGGCAGCAGGTACAGGCCGCCGCGCAGCAGGCTCCTGACGGGCAGCGGGCGAGGCGCGGCCCGCACGACCGGCATACCGGGCGCCCGGTACGGCACCATGCCGTACAGCCGTTCGGCGCAGCTGAACACGCTGACCTCTCCGTACCGCTGCTGCGCCAGGCTATCCGTCAGCCCCTCGGCTTCCAGGATGGCGGCGAGTTCCAGTGGTTGCACGGCGGCCGTGCAGGCGCTGTTCAGTTGCCGTGACAGCTGCGCGAGCGGTGAGGTGGACCGCTGCTCCGGTCCGGCGGCGCGAGTCATGCGCTCCACCTCCTGGCGGGTGCCAGCGCCGCCACCTGCGGGTAGATCAGGCGGTACACCTTCAGGAAACTGTCGAGCGTGAACTCGCTCAGCACCCGTTCGCGCGCCGCGTTGCCCAGGCGCGTGCGCAGGGGCGTGTCGCCCAGCAGTTGCAGGCTGGCGCGCGCCACGCCGGCCGGGTCGCGGGACGGCACGACCAGTCCGGTTTCCCCGATGGCCTCGGACACGCCGCCCACGTCGGTGGCGACCGTGGCGCGCCCGGCCGCCATCGCCTCGATCAACGTGTACGGAAAGCCCTCGGAGATGCTTGTCAGCGCGACCATATGCCCGGCGTGGTAGCCGGACACGACGTTCTCTATGCGACCCTCGAAGGCAGCCGCCCCCGTGAGTTTCAGGTCATTGATCAGAACCTGGCAGGAGCGGGCGTATCCTTCGTTGCCGTGCGGGACGCTGCCGAACATCCGGAGCCGCGCGGACGGCAGGTGCTCGCGGACCATGCCGAACGCCCGGATCAACGTTTCCAGGTCTTTGAGAGGATCGATGCGGCCCACCCAGCTGATCGTCGGTTCGGTCGGTTCACTGAACGCCTGCGGGAATGCTGCCGGGTTCACGCCGTTGTACACCGCGTGAATCCGTTCTGGCGCGGCTCCCTGCTGACGCTCCCAGCGCTCGTTGTAGTGCGAGCCGGGCGTGATCAGGTCCGCCATCTGGTACGCGGCGGCGCTGAGCTGACTGTAAAAGCGCAGCAGGAACGACTTGAACGCCGGACTGTGCCCACTGAACCGCAGTTCCAGGTAGCGTTCGCGCAGGTAGATGCCGTGCTCGGTCAGGATGACCGGCGTGCCGTACGTCCACTTGCAGCCGAACGCGAGCAGCGGACTCAGCCCGTTCGAGGTGGCGTGGCACACCTGCGCCTGTGACGGCCGGCACGACAGGGGCCGCAGGAAATGTTCCAGCCACGAGTGCGCCCGCAGCGCGTCGGCCAGCGTGGGTGGCAGCAGCAGGTCCCCGCTGCGCGGCTGGTGTTCCTGCGGCGCGCGGGCAGCGGCGCGCCACGCTTGGTACAGCTGCGTGGCGCGCTCACCGGTATCCAGGGCGCGCGACAGATCCCAGCGCTGCGCGTATTCGAACAGCTTGCGCAGCGCGGCCAGGAACTGTGCCGGCCCGACTCCCGGTAGGAACAGGCTGTACAGCAGCTGCGCGTACCCGTCTCTCAGGTCGTGGTCACGTCCGGCGCTGCGCCGGGGTTGACCGGCCGCCCAGATGGGCACGCTGACCAGCTGGGAGACGTTGACCGGCAAGTCGTGATCCGAGCGGTGCAGCGGCTGACCGCTGATGGCGTACACCTCGAACTGATGTTCTGGCAGACCAGCGATCAACTGATCACACCAAACACTCACGCCCCCCTGGGTGTGTGGATAGGTGCCCTCGCACAGCAACGCAATCTTCATGGACATTCGCCCCCCCGGGCCGAACCGGTGACCGGTCCGCACGCGTGAGCACGGCGGCACGGGTTGCCTGAAAGCCGCTCACATAGCCGCGACAGTACACAGGGGGGCGGCGCGGAGCCGTTTCATGCGGGTAGATGCCGTTACAGAAACGTTGCCGGGGGCGGGAGGGCGGGGCGTAACGGGCGTGATTCAGGGGCAGGTCTGGCGTAGGTAGCCAGACATGTTGGCGCCCACGAGATTCAGGTCCTTTTTCAACGAGTTGACACCCAGGCTGGTGAACTGGGCGCAGTTGAGGCTCAGGCCCTGCTTGTACTCGACGTTTAGGGCCAGCTTGCCGCGCTTGGTGTACTCGGCGAGGGCGCCGCATTCGTTGTACTCCTGACACTGCTCGTTCAGGATGCCGTCGAACTTCTCGACCATCATCTGGCCGGTGCGGTCACGCAGCAGAATCTTGTCTGGGCCGTTCTTCTGGAAGACCGCCAGGCCGACGGCGTGGGCCTGATCGGCAACCCAGCCGTTGAAGTCGATCTGCTGCTGCGTGGTGATCAGGCCGCCGCGGACATTCTCGTCGTTCTGGAGGTTGTCAGGTTCGATGGCAGCAAAGCCCTTGTCGCGGCACATCTTGAAACGGTTCTGCAGGATCCTGGCGAGTACGGAGTTCGGCTTGAAAACGTCAGTCACGTCCAGGAAATACTCGGAGGGCCAGTCGGGGTCCTGCTGAATTTTCAGGTAGCTGGGGTACTGGGCAGAGTCCGGCCGGCCAGGCTCGTAGCTGCCGACGTCCAGGTAACAGACGGTGTATAGGCCCTGCTGGTTGAGCTGCGCGACTTTTGCGGCCGACGCGGTGAATCCATCGATATCGATCAGTTGCACGCCGGCCGGAACGATGATATTCGAGTCGCTGTTCGCGCCGATCTGCCAGTCCCAGCTGACCTTACCCGTCGGTGGGGCCTTCACACCGGGAGTGGGGGTCGGGGCAGGTGCCGGAACCGGAGTGGGCGTGGGGGCCGGGACCGGCGCGGGGACTGGCGCAGGGGTCGGGGTTGGGACGGCTGTACCGGCGCGGTCGACAGTCAGGTAGTCGATGATCGCGGCACGCTGGGCACTCGCCTCGCCGTTGACCAGGACCAGCCGGACCGTATCGCCGGCATTCAGGGTTAACGTGCCGAGTGAAACAGGACCGTACGTGGTGCGGTTGAGGGTGGTGCGGGCAACCTCACGGCCGTTGACGCGCAGGGCGACAACCGGCGCGCCCTGGTAGCTCACGCCGCGCGCCTGCACCTTCACGGTGTTCGTGCCGGTTGTACCGGCCGGCAGGATGAAGCGTACGGCGGCGCCGCTGTCATCGAGCCGTGCGGCGCGGCCACCGCTGGCCGCCGGATCGCTAATGATGGTGGCGGCGCGGCCACCCGGCTCGATGACAGCGGCGGTCTGGAGGCCGGAATCCACGCCCACTTCTGCGGCCTCCGCCTCAAGGGCTGAGGTGGGTGGGGTCAGGGACACCGACGCGGTGGGTCCGGTTGAACCGCAGGAGGCCAGCAGGGTGCCGGTGAGTAGAAGAGCAGAAGGCCAGTGGCCGGGGAGCAGGGGGAGGGTTTTCATCGACGGTCAGCCTAGGGGTGACCGGCCGTTCATCTTGTTAAAAATCCGACAGGGACGCACAAACCCGGCTTCGGGGCTGAAATATGAGAGGCCGCTGTCAGCGTTCCTGATCCTCTGTGAGAAGACTGGTCGACCCGGTCATGGTGACTGTGCGGCTCGACTGCGGCTGGAGGCGCTTCGATCCCTTCTTGCCAGGAACTTCACAGGAGGATCAGGTCGGCATGGCGATTGACAGGTGCGGTATGTCAGCTCAAGGTGGCTGGGCATGACAGGCCGTATGGGAGGCGGGTACCGAGGTCACCGTAACAGGAGAGGACACTGCCAGAGTATGAGAAGTGTATATGAGGTCTCATACGGACTCCGATTGAATGGACTGCAAAGACCATTCAATCCGAGCGGATGCGAGTGGGAGCAGGGCGGGTTCCGGACGTGGAGCTGGCAATCCGGTGAAGTTCCGGATTGTCAGCGAAACAAACGGAATCCGTATCATGCCTGATCTGAAATCACACGGACTCCGATTGAATAGGCTGCAAAGCCCGCTGGGTCCGAGCGAAGCGAGTGGGAGCAAAACGCCCCTCCGGACGTGGAGCTGGCAATCCGGTGAAATTCCGGCTTGTTAGCGACATAAACGGAATCCGTATCAGTCGTCATTCTGGTCGACGCGCATGCCGGTAACTGCGAGCGAAACGCTAAGCACACTGCGTTTATCTTGTAGATAAACCGCGCGGAGCGCGGAGTAGAAACAGTGCGTTGGAGTGGGCATGGAGAGGTTGTGGCGCTTTCCCGAAATCTCGCAATGGGAGCTTCAACGCTGATACGAACTCCGATTGAATGGCTTGCAAAGCCGCTGGGTACGAGCGGACTTGCAGAGCTTCGCACAAGAGCGAGTAGGAGCAGAACGCCCCTCCGGACGTGGAGTTGACAGATCGTTGGTGTTCCGATCTGTCAACGAAACAAACCAACTCTTACAATGCCCGCCGCGCCCATGCGAAGCGCTTCACTGCGGATGGATCCCGATTGACTGTCTTGCCGTTGCATCCGGGCAGCAGCGAGTGGTCTGTGTTCAGGCTAAGAGTCGTGGCGAATTCGATTTTTTCATTAAGAAAAAATAAACCTCCGTGAGGGTGCTGGATCAGCTGCGCACCTCCTGTGGAGGCGCGGTTCAGGCCGGGCGGCCGAGTTCGCGCCCTTGCAGGGTCAGGAAGGCCCGGACGACCTGCGGGTCGAACTGCCGCCCGGCCTGCGCGGCGATCTCGGCCAGGGCCGCCTCGCTGCTCCAGGCGTCCTTGTACGGGCGGGCGCTGGTCAGGGCGTCGAACACGTCGCAGACGCTGAAGATCCGGGCCAGCAGCGGAATGTCGTCGCCGCGCAGGCCCTGCGGGTAGCCGCTGCCGTCCCAGCGTTCGTGGTGGCTGCGGATCACGTCCAGCACGGCGGGCATCAGGTCAGTCAGCTGCGCGGCGAGGTCCGCGCCGAGGGTCGCGTGGGTCTTCATGGTGTCCCACTCGTCCGGCGTGAGCGGCCCGGCCTTGAGCAGGATGCGGTCCGGGATGAGCAGCTTGCCCAGGTCGTGCAGCGCCGCGCCCTGCCGCAGCATGTGCAGTTCGCCCGCGCCGAGGTTCAGGGCGCGGCCCAGGTCGGTGGCGAGATCCACGACCCGGCGCGTGTGGCCCTGCGTTTCCATGTCGCGCGCCTCGAGCGCCACGCCCAGCGTGAGCAGCGCGGCGTCCTGCGACGAGAGCGCCTGCCGCACGCGGATGCTGGCCGACAGGATCGCGGCCGCCCACAGCCCGAACTCCTCGGCGACTTTCAGGGACTCGGCGTCGAAGGCGTCCTCGGAACTGAGGCTGTCGAGGTTCAGTTCGGCGTACACGTTGCCCTGCACCCGCACGGGGATCAGGATGTTCGCCTGCAACTCGTTCTGGCGCCCGGCCTCCTCCAGCGTCCGCTGTTCCGGCGAGTCTGGTGCGTGCGCGCCCCGCGAGCGGCGGCGCAGTTCCTCGCCGGTCAGGACGCGCGGCTGCCCGGCCTGCCACGCGGCCGGCTGTCCGTGCCAGTACAGCATCTGCTCGGACGTGTGGCGCGTGCCGAGCAGGTCGTCGGTGTACCCGGACTGCACGCGCACTTCCGACCACTCCGCGCCGCGCACGCTGATGCTGCCGGCCTCCGCGCCGGGCACGCAGGCGATGGCGGCGTTCAGGAGTGCCTGCAGGTCCGGCTCGTCGCCCGGATTGCCGTTCCCGGCGATGAACTGCAGCAGGGTCCGCAGGGTACTCACGGCCGGCGAGGTCCGGTTCAGCGGGGTGGTCGCCGCTCCCTCCGGCGCGCGCTGCCAGCTGTCCAGGATGCGGTGACGCCCGGCCTGCTTCGCGGCGTACAGCAGGCGCTCGGCGCGCGGCAGGGCGTCCGGGCCGGCCGTGACCAGCCCGCCGGACAGCGTGACCCGCAGGTCGGACCGGCCCAGCCGCGCGGTCAGCTGCGCCGGCAGGGAACGGCGCGCCCGGTCCGCGAGGTGCCGGGCGTCCTGCACGGACTCGGCGCGCAGCAGCGCCGCGAACTCCTCGCCGCCCAGCCGGTAGACCGTCCCGGCGCGGCCCAGTTGCCGCTCGAGCACCTGCGCCGCCGCCTGCAACACCTGATCCCCGACCTCGTGCCCGTGCTGCTCGTTCAGCGCCCGGAAGTGGTCGAGGTCCAGCAGCAGCAGGTACCTGTCCCCGCCCGCCTGCGCGGCGGCCAGCTCGAAGGCGCGCCGGTCCGGCAGGCCGGTCAGCAGGTCCGTGGTGGGGGCGTCCGGCGCGGCGCGCTCGAAGGCGCGGGCCACGGTGGCCACCACGGTGGTCCACAGACTGAAGCCCAGCACGCTGAAGGTCACGACCATCAGGTACGGCAGCGCCGCGTCCGTCACGGGCCGCCCCAGCATCAGGAACGTCGGGAAGACCGTCAGGGCCGCCGGGCCGAAGATCAGCAGTGACCGGCGGGCATTCTCGCGCAGCGGCAGGTGCGGCGCCGCGCCCCGGTGACGCAGGCGCGACGCGAGCAGCAGCACCAGCGTCAGGTGCAGCAGCGTGCCGCCCAGCGCCGGCCCACCCACCCACACGCGGTACGCCGTGACCGGCAGCGCCGCCAGCAGCGCCCAGCCCGGCCCGAGGCGGTAGGCGGCCAGCGCCAGCGGCACGAGCCGCAGGTCGATGAACAGCTCCGGCCCGGCCGGGAAGGTGAACAGCAGCAGCGCGGCGCTCGTCAGGCCGTACAGCGCCGCGCGCAGCGGCGCCACCCAGCGCCCACGCCGCGAGAAGGTCAGGCCCATCAGCAGCGCCGAGGTGGTCAGGATACACACGTTGACGTAGAAGGCGCCGATCAATGTGTCTGCCACGTCCGGGTGCATGAGTACCCGCAGCCTGCCACGCGGCCTCTGGCAGGCTTGTCACAGCGCCGACCTGCGGAGTTCATGATGAATGGCGAGCGGGGCCGCAGCGTCCTGCCCGTCCGCAGCGCTACCCTGCCGGCATGAAGTTCGACTGCCTCGCCCACCGCGCGGGTGCCCCGGCCCCCCGTCGCCCCGCCGGACGGTCCCGTTGACCCCCGCTTCCCCCACCCCCGAACTGCTGGCCCTCGGCTGGACCGACGACCTGCAGGAGGCCCTGAACGCCGCCCTGAAGGCCGCCGCACCGGACGACCGCCCCGGCCTGCACCCGGCGCGCGTGGCGGGCGTCGGGCGGTCCTCGCTGCGCCTGTGGGCCGCCGACGGCGAACACGACGCCCTGCTGACCGGCGCGATGCGGCAGGACCCGGACACGCAGCCGGTCATGGGCGACTGGGTGATCGCGCAGACCCTCGCGGACACCCCGGAGCGGCGGGTCACGGCGCTGCTGCCGCGCCGCACCACCTTCGCGCGGGCCGTGAACGGCGGCCTGGGCCGGCAGGTCATCACCGCGAACGTGGACACGGTCCTGATCGTCACCGCGCCCGACCAGGACTTCGACCTGCCGCGCCTGGGCCGTTACGTGGCGGCCGTGCAGGCCAGTGGCGCGCAGCCGGCCCTGATCCTGAACAAGACCGACCTGACCCCCGACCCGCAGCGGTACCTGACCGAGCTGGGCGCCCTGGCCCCGGACGCGCCGCTGCACGCCGTGAACGCCCGCACGGGGGATGGCCTGGGCGGCGTGCGCGCCCTGCTGAGCCCCGGCCTGACCGCCGCGCTCATCGGGTCGTCCGGGGTGGGCAAGAGCACCCTCACGAACGCCCTGCTGGGCCGCGAGGCCGCGCAGACCGGCGGCCTGATGGCCGAGGGCCTGGGCCGCCACACCACCACCGCCCGCACCCTGTACCGCGTGCCGGGCGGCGGGTTGCTGGTGGACAATCCGGGCCTGCGCGACATCGCCGTGTGGGACCCGGAGGGCGTGGCCGCCGATCCCGCCCGCATCGAGGAGATCGCCGCCGACTGCCGCTACCGCAAATGCACCCACACCGGAGAGCCGGGCTGCGCCGTGCAGCGCGCCGTCGCGCGCGGCGAGATCAGCGCCGAGCAGGTGCAGGCGTACCAGGAGCGCCGCGCGCCTGCCCGGCGGGGTGCGGGCCGACCCCGCCGCTGAAGCGCTGAAGGGGCGTCACGGACGCGCCCCCTGCCGGGTGACAGGGGGCGCGTCCGACCAGGTCTGCGCGATCGGCGCTTATTTTATGCTTCCATTGATCTCCTTCATGGCGGCGTCCAGGATGGACCGGTAGTCCGGCGTGGGTTTCTGCACGGCCTGCGCCACGGCATTCCCCCACGGTCCCCAGATGGACCCCATCTGCGGCACGTTCGGCATGGGCGTCCCGGCCGAGATGGCCCGCCCGAAGCCCTGCACGACCGGATTGCTTTTCAGCTGCGTGCGGGCGGCGAGACTGACCGGGATGCGGCCGCCCGCCTGATTGAAGCTGGTCTGCGAGGCGCGGCTCACGAGGCTGCGCGCCAGGGCGCTGGAGGCGACCTTGTTCTTGCCGTAGGCGTTCAGGATCACGCCCTGCACGCCCACGAACGGGCTCCATTTGCCGGTCGCGCCGGGAGGGGTGGGCAGCGTCGTGATGCCGAAGTCGATGCCGGCCTTGCGAATGTCCCCCATGTCCCACGGGCCCGTGATGAACATGGCGAGGCGGCCGTCCACGAACGCGCCCTTGGCGGCGTCGGCGCTGACGCCCTCGGGCACGAGTTTGTACCGGTAGCGCAGGTCGTTCAGCAGGCCCAGGGCCTTCTGCGCGCCGGCGTTGCCGATGCCGACGTCCTTGACGTTCAGGGTGCCGGCGTTGTTCCTGAAGATGTAGCCGCCGTAGGCGCTGAACACGCCGTAGTTGGCGTAGGCGTTGCTGAGGTCCATCAGGAAGCCGTAGCGGCCGTTGGCGGTGTTCGTCTGCGCGGCGCGGATGAACTCGTCCCAGGTGGTGGGCGCTTTCGGCACGAGTTTCTTGTTGTAGATCAGCGCGACCGACTCGGCGAACATGGGCAGGCCGAACAGTTTACCGCCGTAGGTCATGGCGCTCAGGGCGGTCTTATCGAGGTCGGTGCGGGTGGTCAGGTAGCGGTCGAGCGGTTCGACCACGCCGGCCGCCGCGAGTTGCCCCAGGCGGTCCTGCGGCAGCGTGACGATCAGGTCCGGTCCCTGGCCCTTGGGCGCGGCCTGGATCAGCTTGTCGGGAATCTGGTCGAGCGGCACGGACACGATGCTGACCTTGTGGCCGCTGGCCTTGGTGTACGCGGCGACCTGCGCCTGGAGCCACGCGACCTCGCTGGCGTCCGTGAAGTGGTTCCAGACGGTCAGGGTGGCGGCCGAGGCCTGGGCGGTCAGCACGAGGGCGGTCAGGGCAAGCAGTTTCTTCATGGAGTCCTCCGGGGTGGGGCGGTCAGTTCAGGCCGTCGATGGCGGGCGTGGCGCGGGCGTCGTCGTCGAACAGCGAGCGGCGCGAGGCGTCGTCGTCGGTCCAGTCGGCTTTCAGCCAGCGGCTGCTCTGGGACCAGAAGGCGCCCCAGTAGAACAGGCCGCTGCCGCCCGCCTGCCGCACGACCGGCGTGAGGGCCCGCAGGTAGTCCAGCTGTCCCTGACGGGTCTGCGGGTACGGGACGTTGTCGTAGCCTTTCTCGTTGGTGTCCCAGTACAGCGCCGTCTCGGCGACGATCACGGGTTTCCCGAACGCCGTCTTCAGTTTCCGGATGGAGTCGCCCAGGTCCTCGAAGGTGCCGTGCCACATCGGGTAGTACGACAGGCCGATGGTGTCGAACTGCCCGCCGGCCTTCGCGAAGGCGCGGTACCAGGCGACGGTGTCGTCGGCGTCACCGATCTTGGCGATGTGGATCATGACGGGCGTGCCGGGCTGGGCGTCGTGCACGGCGCGTGTGCCGGCGTTCGCCAGGGTCGCGAAGGTGGTCATGTCGTCGTTACGGATGCGGCCCGGTTCCCACAGCATGCCGCCGTTGATCTCGTTTCCGACCTGCACCATGTCCGGCGGGGTGCCCTGTGCCGCCAGTTCGTTCATGACGCCGCGCGTGTAGTCGTACACCGAGGCGCTCAGTGCGGCCGTGTCCTGCCCCTTCCAGCGCTCGGGGAGCCACTGCCCGCCGGGATCGGCCCACCAGTGCGAGTAGTGCAGGTCGAGCAGCACCTTCAGGTTGTGTTTCTGCGCGTCGAGCATCATGGCCTTCACGTACGGCAGGTCCTGGGTCAGGCCGTAGCGGCCGTCCGGGTCGATCATCAGGCGCACCCGCACCCAGTCGTAGCGGTGATCCCGGATGATCTGCAGCGCCGGTTTCACCTGCCCGTCCAGGTCGCGGAACTGCACGCCGCTGCGCTCGGCGTCCCGTGCCTCGGAGACGTCCACGCCGCGCATGAACGCGTCGGTCTGGGGGGTGGTGGCCTCGGAGCAGGCAGGCAGCGCGAGGGTCAGCAGGGCGGTGAGCGGCAACAGTCTGGAATTCATGTGGACTCCTTGAGGCGGGGCTCGGCAGATGCGGCGGCGGGCGGGGTGTCGGGTGAGGGGTGCAGGTGCGGCGCGGCGCGGGCCTGCACCTCGGCGGTCCGCAGGAACGTGGTGCTGACGGCCGCGAGTTCCAGGTCGCACCACGCCACGGGCTGCGCGTTCCAGTTCTGGAGCAGCGTCACCTCGCCGCGCCGGGACAGGCGCACGCCCTCGGGCAGGTCCAGGGTGGGAATGTTCGCGGCCCGCAGCGCCCCGGCCAGCACCTCGCCGATCAGTTCCGGGCTGTGCGCGCCGATCAGGGTGACGAGGCCGCGCCGGGTGACGGCCGCCTCGCCGCTCAGGGGTCCGTCCGCGTACCGGTGCAGAATCTCGGTCGCGGGGTCCTCGGCCGCGTAACTTTCGGCCCACAGCGCCGCCCGGTACGACCCGACCTGCTGTGACATCCCGGCAGGCAGCGAGTCGAAGTTCAGCAGGCGCGTTCCGGTCAGCTGCGCCAGGAGGCCGCCCGGCGCGGTCTGCGCGGCCCGGCCGGACGCGGTGCGGAAGGCGGTGCGCGGCCCGAACACCACGCGGCTGTGCCCGGCGGCGGCTCGCAGGTGCCGGGCGCGTTCCGGGGTCATCAGGGTCAGGGCCGGCGCGACGATCAGGTCGTAACGGTCCAGCGGGCTGTCCGGGTGCAGGATGTCCACGTCCACGCCCAGTCGGCGCAGCTCGCGGTAGTACGTGAACACCTGCGCCCAGTAGCTCAGGCCCTGCGCGTGCGGCTGCGCGCCGTACAGCCACAGGCTCTCGTAGTCGTGCAGCAGCGCCACGCGGTTGCGGACCGGCACGCAGGGGTAGCGGGCCGGGTCGATGCCTGCCACCTCGGCCGCGCCCCGGTCGGGCGTGCCGTCGTGGCGCAGCAGGCCCGAGTGCAGGATCTCCTGCGCCATCGTCGCGGCCTGCCAGCGGAAGTACGTCACGGCGTCCGCGCCGTGCGCCCAGGCCTGCGCCGTCCACAGGTTCACGGCGCCCGGCGCGGGCAGCGGGTTGCTGGGCGCCCAGTCCACCTGCCCGCACTGCTGTTCCAGGATCCACAGGCCCCGCCCGGCGCCGGTCAGGCCCCGGTACAGGTCGTGGTTGAAGGCCGTGACGTCCGGGTGCCCGGTCCGCGCGTACGTCAGCGCGAACGACGGGTCCAGCAGCTTCCACTCGTCCAGGGCGCCCAGCGTGCCGGTCGGGTAGTTGTCCCACGCGGCGAAATCCAGTCCGGCCGCCACCTCGTAGTGGTCGAAGGCGCTGAAGAAGCCCATGAAGTTGTGCGTCACGAACCGCCCCGGCGAGGAGCGGCGCAGCAGTGCGACCTGCTCGGCCTGGAACGCCGCGACCTGCCCGGAGCTGAAGCGCATGAAGTCCAGCAGGTGCGACGGGTTGCTGGCCGACACCGCCTGTCCCGGCAGCGGGATCTGCGTCCAGTCGCCATACTCCATGCTCCAGAACACGTTTCCCCACGCCTCGTTCAGGGCGTCCAGGGTGCCGTAACGGGCGTGCAGCCACGCCTGGAAGGCCGCCTGCGCGGCGGGTGTGAAGCTCTGGGCGGTGTCGCCCCAGCCGAACTCGTTGTCGGTCTGCCAGCCGATCACGGCCGGGTGCGTGCCGTACCGCTCGGCCATGGCCTGCGTGACCCGCACGGACGCCTCCCGGAAGGCCGGGCTGCTGAGGTCCGCGTGCCGGCGTGATCCGGCCGTGCGCCGCCGCCCGTCACGGCCGACCGGGAGGATCTCCGGGTGCGCCTCGACCAGCCACGCGGGCGGCGCGGCGGTCGGAGTGCACAGCACCACCTGCAACCCTCCTGCGACTGCGACCTCGATGGCCTGATCCAGCCAGGCCCAGTCGAACTCGCCGGGGCGGGGTTCCAGGCGACTCCAGGCGAATTCGGCCAGCCGCACGAAGCTCAGGCCCAGACGGCGTTGCTGCCGGGCGTGCCCGGGCCAAGTGGCGGGGTCCACGTGTTCGGGGTAGTCGCACACGCCCAGCGTCAGCGGCGCGGGCCGCGGCGTGGAGAGGCTGGAGGGATGGGTGTGGTCGCGCATACGTCACCTGCTGGCAGAGAGGGAAGGGGGCGTGGGGTCGGCAGCGGGAACGCCGGACGGCAGGCGTGCGGGCAGCAGCCGACCGGCGGGAGGGGCCGTGCGGAGGGTGGTCAGGTGCCCGGCGGCACCCGTGGTCATGAAAGGGTTCTGATGTACCGATCACCCTAGAAACTGTGAAGGTTAACATGTGTAATTCGGGCACGGTTGGAGCCTGAGTGGGAGCCTGCCTGTCGTGAGAAGTCCAATAAGAGCTCTCCAGGCCAGCATTCGTGAAGCGGAGGCCGACCGGGTTGCTGCCCCATGACAGCAGGCTGACCTGAGCTCTGCCGCGCTGGTACCCAGGGGTTGTTAGGGTTAACATGCCGGGCATATGCGTTCCCGTACTCCCGTCACCCTCGCCGACGTCGCCGCCCTGGCCGGGGTGTCCCAGCAGACCGTCTCGCGGGTCGTGAACAACCTGCCGAACGTCTCGGCCCGCACCCGCACGCGCGTCACGCAGGCGGCCGCGCAGCTCGACTACGTACCCAACCGCCTCGCCACCAGCCTCGCCCGGCAGCGGACCTTCACGGTCGGCTTCGTCACGAACGACCTGTCCCTGCACGCCCCGTCCCAGCTGACGGCCGGCATCGAACGCGCCGCCCGCGCCGCCGGGTACAGCCTGATCGTCTCCATCGTCCCCGAGGACAGCCTCGCGGCCGTCACGCACGCCGTCCGCGCCCTGCGCGAGCGGCAGGTGGACGGCGTGCTCATCAACGCCTCCATGACCCCCGCCGACGCGGCCGCGCTGCGCCGCCGCCTGCCGGACCTCGCGTGCGTGTTCATGGACGTCACCCCGGACACGCCCGTCCCGGCCGCGCTGCTCGACCAGGAGTACGGCGCCCGCCTCGCCGCCCGGCACCTGCTGGACCTGGGCCACACCCGCGTCGCGTTCATCACGCCGCCCGGACAGGCGGTCGTCGAGAACACCCGCGAACACGGCTGGCGGCATGTCCTGGCCGCGCGCGGCCTGACCCCGGTCGCGGCTGTCAGCGGCGACTGGAGCCCGCACGGCGGCTACCTCGCCGCGCAGACCCTGCTGGCCGGGCCGCCCTTCACGGCGCTGCTCGTCGCCAACGACCAGATGGCGGTCGGCGCGCTGCGCGCCCTGTGGGAACGCGGCCTGAACGTCCCGGCCGACGTCTCGGTCATCGGGTACGACGACACCCCGGAGAGCGCGTTGCTGATCCCGCCGCTCAGCACCGTCCGGCAGGACTTCCCCACGCTGGGCGCGCGGGCGTTCACGCACCTGCTCACGCAGCTCTCCGGGGACCCGCCGCCCACGCCGGTCGTGACCCGCCCGGAACTGATCCTGCGGGCCAGCACCGCCCCGCCCCAGGCCCCGGACCGGGCCGCCGTGCAGGACGCGCTGGCCCTGCTGGCCCGCCACCTCGCGGCGCGCGGGTAGAGGTCGCGCCCGGCCGCGTCAAGCGGGTTCCGTTCGTTTCGCTAACAATCCGGAACTTCACCGGATTGCCAGCTCCACGTCCGGAACCCGCTTGACCCCCACTCGCATCCGCTCGGATTGAAGGGGCTGCAAAGACCCTTCAATCGGAGTCCGTATCAGCCGCGCCGGGCCGCGAGGCTGCGCACGATCAGCAGCACCGTGAACGCCACGCAGACCATCACGGCCGACAGCACGAGCGCCGGGCCCAGGTCGCTTTCCAGCGCGGCGTACACGGCGAGCGTCACGGTGCGCGTGCGGCCCTGCAGCGACCCGGCGAACAGGATCGTCGCGCCGAACTCGCCCAGCGCGCGCGCCCAGGCGAGCACCAGTCCCTCGAGCAGGAACGGGAAGGCCAGCGGCCACGTCACGTAACGGAACACCTGCGCGCGCCCGGCCCCGTCGATCTGCGCGGCCTGCTCCACGTCGCGGTCCACGGCGCTGAAGCCCGCGCGGGCAGCCCGCAGGTAGAACGGCGCGGACGTGAACAGCTGCGCCATGACCACGGCGGCCGGCGTGAACGCCAGGCTGACGCCCGCGAGTTCTAGCGGCGCGCCCAGCAGCCCGGTCCGGCCGAACACCAGCAGCAGCCCCAGGCCCGCCACGACGGGCGGCAGCACCACCGGCAGGTCCAGCAGCGTCTCCAGTACCGCCTTGCCCCGGAAGTCGAAGCGGGCCAGCAGGAACGCGACCGGCGTGACCAGCGTCACGGTCAGCAGGGCACTCAGGCCGGTCGTCCAGAGGCTCACGCGCAGCGTGTCGGTCACGGCGGGACTCAGCAACGTCGGCAGGAACGAGGCGTTCAGGCCGCGTGAGAGCAGCGTCAGGGTCGGCAGCAGCAGGAACGCGGTCATCAGCCCGGCCAGCAGCAGCGGCAGCGCGGGCGGCCGGCGCCCCGACGGACCGGGTTGCCTACCGGGCAGAGCGGAACCCCCACTTCCGGAGGATGCGCTGCCCGTCCGCGGACAGCAGGTACGCCACGAACGCCCGCGCCTGCGGCGCGCTGCGCGAGTCCAGCGTCACCCCGACCGGGTACGGGGTCAGCGCCGCGAACCGGCCGGGCAGCGCCACGGCCTGCACGCGGGCCTTCAGGGCGGGCGTCACGTCGCTGCTGTACACGACGGCGGCGTCCGCCTCGCCCAGCTGCACCTTCAACGCGACCTGCCGCACGTTCGGTTCCTCGCTGACCACGTTCTTCATGAACCGCGCGGCGTAGTCCCGGCCGTACGTGCCGGCGCGGTCCACGGCGCTCAGCAGCTGCCGGGTGTACTCGCCGGCCGGCACGCCCGGCGCGGCGATCACGATCCGCAGGCCCGGCCGGGTCAGGTCCGCCAGGGTCCTGACGCGGTCGCTGCCGCGCGGCACGATCACGGTCAGGGTGTTGCGGGCGAACACCTGCCGCGCCGCGACGACCTTCCCGACCAGCGGCCTGAACTGCGTGTCGCTGGCGCTGGCGAACACGTCGGCGCGCGCGCCGTTCTCCAGCTGGGTGCGCAGGGTCTGCGAGCCCGCGAACTGGAAGGTCGTGCGGTTCCCGGTGTTCCGGTCGAATTCCCGGCCGATCTCGGTGAAGGCGTCGGTCAGGGACGACGCGGCGAACACGGTCAGCGCCGCCGCCTGCGCGCCCCCGCCCAGCAGCAGCAGGGCCGGCAGGAACAGGCCCGCCAGCAGCGAGAGCGGCCGGGAGCGGGCCGGGCGCGGGGCGCGGGTCAGGAGTGGCCAGATGGGGAGTGGCCGGGTCGGGCGGTGATTCACGGGTGGACCTCCAGGGAGAGCGGTGGGTCGGGATCGGGCAGGCTGCGTTGCCAGACCTCGCCCGCCTGCGCCGCGTCGTAGCCGCCCAGCGCGTGCAGGTCCGCGCGGAACGCGGCGCTGCGGGCCGCGCCCAGCAGCGCCAGGATGCCCGGATGCCGCGCGTGCTCGTCCGGGACGGCCAGGTCGAAGCGTTCGGTCTGGAGCGGCACGAACGCCAGTCCGGCTGCCAGCGCCGCCGAGCGCGGTCCCGGCGCGGCGTCCGCCTGCCCGGACGCCACCAGCGACGCGGCCTCCAGCGGACTGCGGGCGACGGCGACGGCCGGCGGGTGCGGCAGGCCCGCTGCGCGCAGCCAGCCGTCCAGCAGCAGGCGACTGCCGGAACCGGGTTCGCGCGTCGCGAGGCGCACGTCCGCGCGGCCCAAGTCGGCCGGGCCGCGGATCCCGCGCGGGTTGCCGGGGGCCAGCAGCAGGCCCTGCTCCCAGGTCCACAGCGTGAACAGCGTGGCGGGTCCCAGCGCGCGGCGCGTGAACGGCAGGTTCGAGGTGCCGCTCGCCGCGTCCCACAGGTGCAGGCCCGCCGCGTGCGCCTGCCCCTGCGCCACGGCCCGCAGCGCCGGGAGGCTGGACGCGGCCCGCAGGATCACCCGCGCCGACGGGTCCAGGCGGGCGGCGTGCGTGACGAGCAGATCCAGCGCCGGGTCGCAGCCGGTCAGGACGGCCGTGCGCGCGGCCGCCGCCAGGACCTCACCGGTCGGCGCCAGCGGCTGGGCGCTCAGGGTGCCGTCCGGCGCGGTGACGATCACGGTCGCGTCAGCCGGGACGTGAAAGGCCCCGGCAGGCAGTGGCACGGCCAGCAGGTCCTCGCGGCCCGCCGGGTCCGGCAGGTGGGCCAGCGCGACGCGGGTGCCGGGGGTCAGCGATCCAGCTCCGCGCGCCCGCAGCGTGGGCGGCCGGGCCGGGCCGCGCAGCGTGAACAGGTCGTCCACCCGGCAGTGCAGGGCGGCGGCCAGCCGGAAGGCCAGCAGCGTACCGGGCACCGAGTCGCCCACCTCGATCTTGTGCAGCGCCTGCCGGGAGATCCCCAGCTGCCGCGCCAGGTCCGACGCGCCCACCCCCAGGCCCTGACGCCGCTCGCGGACCCGTGGTTCCAGGGTCGGGAGCGGGTCGGGAATCATGCCGCAGGTTAACTGTGGGTTGACAGGGCGTCAAGCCTGGATGACATCGGGAGTCGGATGGAAGATCACCGCCGGCCCCGCCCGGAGGCCAGCGTGAAGGAGGCTATAGGCCTCAGCGGGAGGGGGTGCGCGAACGCTTCTGCTCGTACAGCCGGTGATCGGCCTGTTGCAGGGCCGCCGCATGGTCCTCGGACCCGCCCGGCCACTGCGACACCCCGAACGACGCCCCCGCATCCGGGAACCCCGCCCGGTGCACGGCCGCGACCGCACCCGCCACCCAGGTGCCCAGCGTTCCGTCATCCGTCCCGGGCCGCAGCAGCGCGAACTCGTCCCCGCCGATCCGGTAGGCCGCGCCGCCCGGCGGGCACCCGTCCCGCAGAGCCTGACCGAACACCCGCAGCAGTTCGTCCCCGGCCGCGTGGCCCTGCGTGTCGTTCACGACTTTCAGTCCGTCCACGTCCACCACGGCCAGCTGCCCGGCCGGCAGTTCGGCGTCTTCCAGGAACGCTCGGCGGTTCCCCAGCCCCGTCAGCAGGTCGGTGCGCGCCGAGGCTTCGGCCTGCCGCGTGATTTCCCGCATGCTCATGGCCTGCCGCATGACGTTCGCCGCCGCCTCGAACAGCTCCCGCTGCCGCGCCGACCAGCGCGCCTCCGGGCGCAGGACCGCGAAGATCATCACGAAGGCCTGCCCCCCGTACGTGCCCAGCGGCAGCCACGCGATCGCCTGCGCGCCCGCCTGCACCACCGCCTCCGAGGCGCCCGGCAGCGCCGCGTACTGCTGCTCGTAGCGCGCCTCGACGCCCTGCGCGACCGACCACACGATCCCCTCGCCTGGAGGAAGCGCCCGCGGCATCAGATCCGAGAACGCCTGCCCGGCCGGCGTGACGTTCCACATGTTCAGCGCCGAACTGCCCCCGGCCTCCACCGCCGCCAGCGCCGCCCAGTCCACCTGCGCGGCCTGCGCGACCAGCTCGATCGCGAAGGCCGCCGTGTCCTGCGGCGGCAGGTCCAGCTGCGTCAGGGTGCTGACCCCCAGCAGCGCCTCGTTCACCGCCTGCGTTTCCCGCAGGAAACTCACCATCTGCGCGCGCCCCTGCGCCTCGGTTTCCAGTTCCCGTTTCGTGAACCGCAGTTCCAGTTCGCTGACGACCATCCCGGCCAGATCCGTCAGGGCCGCCTGATCCTCCGCGCTGAACGCCGCGCGCGGCTGCGGATCGATCACGCACAGGCTGCCCAGCTTGAACCCGTCCGGCGTGACCAGCGGCGCGCCCGCGTAGAAGCGGATGAACGGCTCGCCCGTCACCAGCGCGTTCCCGGCGAAGCGCGGGTCCTGCCGCGCGTCCGGAATGACCATCACCCCGTCCCCCAGAATCGCGTGCGCGCAGAACGACAGCGACCGGTCGGTCTGCCGGGTATCCAGGCCCAGGCAGGCCTTGAACCACTGCCGGTCCTGATCCACCAGTGAAATCAGCGCGATGGGCGCCCCGAACAGCCGCGCGGCCAGATGCGTGACCCGGTCGAAGGCCCGTTCGGGCAGCGTGTCGAGCACCGCGTACCGGGCCAGCGCGGCCAGCCTCTGCTGTTCAGTCTCCGCTCCGTGGCTCATGCGTCCATCATGCCAGACGCGCGCCCTCCCGGTCGGAAGAACCGCCCGTCCGGGGAGGGGAACGGGACGGTCAGGGCAGCGGCACGTCGTCCCAGTCCAGCGCCGTTCCCCGCAGCGGCACGGCCTGCAGCGCCCCCAGCGCCTCGCGCAGCGACCGCAACGCCGCCTGCACCTCCTGTTCCGCCTGCACCGACACGTCCGGGGCCGGCCCCCGTGACCGCCGGAATGAGAACAGCCCCCGCGCCGCGACCGGCTGGGTCGCCCGTGCCTGCGCGTCCAGCGCCCCGGCCAGCGTCTGCGTGAGGGCCGCCACCTGCGCCTCCAGGCTGCCGGGAATGACTTCCAGCACCCCGCCCGCCGCCACCACCGCGTGCAGCGGGGCCGGATCGGTCCCCAGCGGCGCGCCGCAGCGGCCCAGCAGGTGCTGCGCGTGCCCCAGCGACGACCCCAGCCCCACGCTGGCTCCCGGCCGTTGCAGGCGCTCGCCCAGCAGCGCCGCGACCTCCGGGGCCGGGCCGGGCAGCAGCAGCAGCCGCAGCCAGTGGCCGCGTTGCCGGTGCGCGTGAATCACCGACACCGCCTGCCCCGCGCGGTACGTCAGGTCGTCGCTGTGCAGGATCTGTTCCAGCAGCGCCGGACGCCGCGCCGCGCCAGCAGCGGAACCGGGTACCGTTGAAGAAAACGGAAGGGAATCGGACGGCATGGCCTGCATGGTAGGTCATCGGGCCGCTGCCCAGACCCGGCCGGCCTGAGCAGGAGGGCCGGGTCTGCCCAGGCTGGGCTCCCGGCCACCTGACCTGGGAGACGCGGAACGCCGGGGGATCACGCGCTGGGCGCCGCTGGGCGGGCCCCGCCCTCCCCGGCCGCGCCGGCCAGCATCACCCGGTTGCGCCCGGCGCGCTTGGCGGCGTACAGGGCGTCGTCCGCCTGCCGGAAGGCGCCGCGCAGGTCCTCCCCGGCCGGCCAGTCGCTCACGCCGACACTCACGGTCACGCGCAGGTCGTTCCACACGGCCCGCTCGACCGCCGCGCGCAGCCGCTCGGCCAGCCGCGCCGCGCCCCCCAGGTCCAGCGGCGCCCACACGATGAACTCCTCGCCGCCCCAGCGGGCCGTCACGGCGCCGCCCGGCACGTGCCCCGCCAGGACCCGCCCGACGGCGGCCAGCACCTCGTCTCCCACCGCGTGCCCGTGGCGGTCGTTGACGGCCTTGAAGGCGTCCACGTCCAGGACCAGCAGCGCCCCGGCCTCCCGGCGCGGCCGGTCACCGGTCTGCTCCTCGAACCCCCGGCGGTTGAGCAGGCCGGTCAGGGCGTCCCGTGACGCCAGTTCCCGCAGCGCGTGCGTGCGCCCCGCCAGTTCCGAGAGGGTGCTGCGCATCACCACGCCCACCACCAGCAGCGAGAACATGCCTGTATTCACCCACTGCGCCGTGCGAAGCTGCTGCGGCGGCACGCCGCTGAGCAGCGAGACTTCCAGCCGGTACGCGATCAGCAGCCCCACCGACAGCGGAATGGACGCGCGCGGCGGCAGCACCAGCAGCAGGCCCGTCACGATGAACAGCAGCACGTTCCCCAGCAGGTCGAAACTCAGGACCTGCTCGGGCCGCTGCGCGTACAGCGTCAGGAACCCCGCGCCGCTGAGGGTCAGCAGCCCCGCGAACACCCGCTCGGCCAGCGGCAGCCGCGCCGGACGTCTGCCCACCAGGACGAACAGCAGCAGCGACCCGGTCATGACGCCCAGGTGCAGCGCGGCCGTCAGCCACGCCCGGCGGCTCAGCAGATCCAGCAGCAGCAGCGTCAGACCCGGCGCGGCGCACAGCAGCGCGAACAGGTACCCGCGCAGCTTCACCCGGACGACCTCGGGCGCGTCTGTCCAGGCCGGGTCCCCGGAACGGCCGCTTCCGCCTGACCACCACGCCGCCAGCCGCCCGGCGGGAGCGGGGCGGCGCGGCGAAACGTGCGTGCGGAGCGGTCTGCGCATCATCCTCCGGGTTTACCTGCCCGCAGCATGGCGCGCCCCGCCTCACGAAATTCTTTCCGCGTGGGCAGCGGGCAGGGGGAGGGAGCCGCACCGGCCCTCCTCCCCCTGCCCGCCGGGCGCCGGGTGCCGCGTCAGGGCACGAGCACCTCGAAGCACACCCGCCGCGTGTCCCCGACGGCCAGATCCGGCAGGCGCACCGTGACGGTCCGGGTCACGATCTCGCCGGCGTCGGTGTCGGCGGCGTCGGTCAGCGCCGCGCCTTCCAGGGTCAGGCTGCCCGGCACGTACGCCGCGACGCCCTGCAACGTGTCCGAGACGGTCACGCCCGTCAGGAGGTCGGGGGTGGTGTTGCGGACGTTCAGGCAGTAACGCAGGCGCTCGTTCGGCAGGGCGTCCACGGCGGTGGCGACCACGCCGTCGGCCCGCGTGAGGTTCTCCACGGTCTTGACGAGTTCCGCGCCGGGCGTGACGGTGGTCGTGTCGGTCACGCTGGCGAGGTCCTGCACGTCCGGCCGCCCGGCCCAGACGAGGCTGGCGGTCGCGAAGGTCGCGCGGGTCGTGCCGACCGCCGTGCCGGCCGGGACGGTCACCTCGACCTCCAGCGCGCAGCTGCGCAGGCGGCCGTCCGGCAGGCGCGGCCAGCTGCCGTCCACGGTGACGCTGCTCACGGCGGTCCGTTCGGCGTCGCTGACTACGCCGTTGCAGTCGCTGTCCAGGAACACCTGCCCGCTGAACCCGCCGGTGGTGGCAAAGGAGACCGTGCCGGTCGTGCCGGGCGTGAAGGTGTGGGCGTAGCGCACGGTCAGCGGCGCCTCGCCCCGTCCGCTGCGGTCGGGGGTCAGGCCGACCCGTCCGGTCAGGCCGGCATTCAGGGTCTGGTCCGCGCCGCTCGGGGTGGGCAGCGCGTAGTCGCGCAGGGCCGGGTCGCTCACGTCGCCGGTCAGGGCCGCCACGCCGTTCAGGCGCACGCCGGTCACGACCTCGGTGGCCGTCGCGCCGGACCGGAAGGTCACGCCGGTCCAGTCGCCCGGCACGTACAGCGTGTACGAGCCGTCTGCGGCGGTCACGGCGCTGCGGGTCACGGCTGCGCCCGCCCGGGTGCCGCTGACGGTCAGGGTGCGGGCGGCCAGGGCCGTCTCGTCGCCCTGCCGCGTCACGTCGTGGGCCGCGCCGCTCGCGCCGCGCCCGTCGTCACGGAACACCACGCCGCTCAGACGGTCGCCCTGGAACAGCCCGAACTCCTGCTCAGGAACCGAGGTGCTCGCGGCCGTGACGGTCACGGTGCGCGTGCCGTTCAGCGGGCTGACGAACACGAAGCCGCTGGGGTTCCCGGCGCTGGTCGCGGCGGCGGTGCGCGCGACCGGCAGGGTGTAGGTACCCTCGCCGAGCGCCAGCGTGAAGGTGCCGGCGCCGGCCGGAACCTGCGCGGAGGCCTGCACGCGCCCGCCCGTCACGGCGTTCACGAAGGTGGTGGGGCCGTCCCAGCTCTCGGCGTCGCGCGCGCCGTCGGGTTGGCGGTCGTGGTACACCACGCCGGTGACCGTGCAGACGTTCCCGACGCCGCCGACCGTGAACACGGCCTCGCCGATGCCGATGCCCAGCAGGCGCAGCAGCTGATCGACCGTGGCCATCAGCACGGTTTCCAGCACGGGCCGCAGGACCAGTCCCAGGGTGCTCAGGACCGGGGACAGCGCCGCGCTGATCGTGCTCGTCACGAGCGCCGTGGGGACCAGCGGCGCGGGGTCGCGGAGTTCCAGGGTGAGGTTGCCGGGCGTGCCCAGGCTGGTCAGCAGCGTGCCGACCAGCGTGCCGACGGCGGCGCTGCTGCTGCCGACCGTGTACGTCTGCGGGTAGGGGGGAGCGGCGGTGACGGTCGCCAGCGGGTAGGTGCCGTCCGCGAAGGCCCTGGCGCGGACGTTCAGCACGATCGGCACTTCCAGCAGGGGGGTGACCCGCACGCTCAGGTCCACCGTGCCGATGATCGCCTGCGTCAGCGAAGCGAAGGGGTTGGCGTTCGAGCGGTTGAAGAACACACTGTCGCTGATCTGTCCCAGGCCCAGCTGCGCCACTCCGGGCTGCGCGTCCAGGCTCAGCGCGCGGCTGATCGCGTCGACCGTGCCGATGGTGCCGCTGGCCTTCGCGACCTCCAGGTACAGGTCCAGGGTGGTCAGCGTGAGTTTCCCGTCGGTCAAACCGAGGACGTTCAGTTGCGTGCCGCCCAGGTCCACGTTCAGCTTGGCGCGGATGGCGGCCGTGTTGAACTGCGTGCCCTGCGGCCCGCAGCGGTACACCGGCGGCTCGATGACCTGCAGGTACACCCGCACGGTCGGCGTGACCGTGTTGACGCCCAGCCCCAGGCCCGACAGGCTCACGTTCAGGGCATTCAGCGTGACGGGCGTGGGGGTGGTCACGGCGTTGCGGTAGTTGAACAGCTGCACGCTGCCGGTCAGCAGGTTCAGCAGGTTCACCTGCGAGGTCAGGAACGCGGCGCTGCTCCCCTCCAGTTTCAGCAGGTCACCCAGCCGGATGGTGCCGTTCGGGGCCGACAGCGCGGGCCGCAGCAGGTTCAGGGCGTTCACGGCGGCCGTGTTCCCGGAGGTCTGCGCGGCCTGCGCGGCCACGTCCAGCACCTGCAGCAGCGTCACGTCGGCGTTCAGGGCCTCGCCGGTCGTGCCGACGCCCGCCTCGGCCGTCAGGGCGTCCAGAAACAGGCCCAGGTTCACGTCGGCGTTCGCGATGGCGTTCCAGTCGGCGGCGCTCAGGGTCAGGGACCCGCCGCCCAGCAGTCCCTGGAACAGGCCGTTCAGGATCACGCTGCGCTGCGAGTCCACGCTCAGCAGGCGCGGTCCGGCCGCGACGCACGCGACGGCCGAGCAGGACCCGGCCTGCGCGCCGGCGCTCCAGGGGGTGATCAGCAGGGTCAGCAGCAGTGCCAGGCGGGACAGCCAGTGCGGCGCCCGGTTCGGTCGGTTCATTCGGGGCATCAGCGGCCTCCAGACAGGTCGGCGCGGAGGAACACGCCGGGGTTGGCGCCGGTGGTCAGGCCGGCGGTCGTGCCGGTCGCGCCTGCGGTGTACCCGGCCACGAGGCGCAGGCCGTCGCTGATCCGGTAGCGCAGGTCCGCGCCGTAGGTGAGGTTCAGGGCGTTCAGGCCCGGTTGCGAGATCAGGTAGCCGTTCAGGCCGGCGCTCAGGCGGTCGGTGAGGGGCACGGTGACGCTCAGGCCCCCCTGGTAGGTGCTCTTGTCCCGTTCGGTGACGGGCACGCGGTACGCGAAGCTGGGTTGCAGCGACAGGCTGCGCGCCGGGGCGGCGTTCTGCGGCGGGGTCGCCTCGGCCGGCGCGGCCACCGGTTCGTCCGGCCCGGCCTCGTTCGGCTCCGGTTCACGGGTGGGCTGGTCACGGGTGGACTGGTCGGCCACGCGGCGCAGCGGGAACTGCGCGTCCAGGGCGACCTCGCCTTCCAGCACCGTGCCGACACTGCTGGAATCCGTGTTGCCCAGGCGGTGGTACTGCAGCAGCGCCACCCGGTCGGTCCGCCACGCGTGACTCAGGGTCATCTGCGCCTGCGTGGTGGGCAGCACCTGCACGCTGCCGTCCACGCTCAGGACGTGCTGGCCGAGCGTGCCGGTCGCGCCGCCGCGCACGGTCAGGCGGGTGTCGGTGCCGCGCGCGGCGTCCACGCCCAGCGACGCCGAGAAGGTCTCGCTCAGGTACCGCACGCCGAGGGCGCCGGTCGCGGAGTTCAGGCCGGTGGACAGTTCCCGCGCGACCGACGCGCTGACGTTCGCCTTGACACGCTCGGTCACGTTGATCGGCACGTCCACCCCGAACCGCGCGCGGCTGCTCTGACCGCTCGCGCCGGGCAGCTGGTACGACACGTTCAGGTTCGCGTTGCCCAGCTGCTGCTGCACGCCCACCTCGCCGATCAGCGACCCCTCCTCACCCCAGGTCTGCTGCAGGCGCCCGAGCAGGCTGGCGGTGGAACTCAGGCGGTAGTTGACGTTCAGGCGCGACTGCGGCCGGGCGCTGCCCAGCAGCGGCTGCGAGTGCTGCACCTCGGCGCTCGTGCGGTCCTGGGCGTAGCGGGCCAGGACCACGCCGTTCAGGCCGGTGCCGTGCTCGGCGGTCGGGAACACGACCTCCGCCCCGGCCCCGACGGTCCAGCGGGCGTCCAGCGGCCGGTCGGCGGTCAGTGAGACGCGCTGGTCGCCGGTCTGCACGCGGTGCTGGAGTTTCACGCCGAACGTCGCCTGCCGGTACGCGACCTCGCCCACGCCCCGCACCGTCGCGGCGTCCGGGGTGGGTTCGGCGGTGTACGCGGCGCTGGCCGTGACCGGCCCCTCGCGGTACTGCGCGTCGATCCCGAACCGGCCGCGCGGCGCTTCCGGGTCCAGCCGGTACGAGGCGAGCACCGTGAGCGGCAGCGTGCGGTACTGCACCTGCGCGCCGTACCGGAATTCGGACCCGGTGCGGGCCACGCCGCCGTCGAGGGTCCAGGGACCCTGCGCGTAGCTCAGGCCGGCGCCCAGCGTGAGTTCCAGGGCGCCGGCGCCCTGCGGCACGTACGCCACGGACAGCCGCTGCGGCTCGAAGTCCGGGCCGTACAGGCCCAGCGGGGACGCCAGGGTCAGGCGGCCGGTCAGCCCGTCGAGCTGGTAGTCGCGGCCCGCCTGGAGGGTCTGCTCGGCCGCGCCGCTGATCAGCGTCACGCGTTCGCTGCCCACGCGCGGCAGGCTGGACAGCAGGTAGCTGCGGCCCCCGTCCGGCTGGATGGTCTCGGTGACGCTTCCGGTGGGCGTGCGGGCCGCCAGGGCGCGCACGCTCCAGGGGCCGCGCCGGAGCTCGCCGCGCAGCGCACTGGCGCGCGGCAGGCTCGACAGCGGCGCCAGGGCCAGCGCGCCGTCGTAGTACCCGAGGCTCAGGTCGCGCCGCTCGTAGCGGAACGCGAAGCCCAGGTCGCTGCTGAGGTTCGTGCGGGACTCGGTGCCGCTGCCGGTCAGCGCGAAGCGTTTCCCGGCGGTGGCGGCCGAGGTCAGGGCGGGCAGGCCGGCCGTGTCGGCGGACGCCTGGAGGGCCCCGCCCAGCAGCGGCAACTCGGCGTACCCGCGCGCCTGCGCCTCGAAGCTCAGGCCGCTGGCCGGCGAGTACCGCACCCCGGCGCTCGCCTGGTACGTGACGACCGTCTCGTCCGGCACGTCCACGAACAGCGCGCGGGTCGCGCGCAGGTTCCCCAGCGCGGCCTGCACGTTCACGGTGCGGGCGCTGCTGAGGGGTTCCAGGCGCACGCGGGCCACGCCGCCGGTCAGGTTGACCTGGTAGCCGGCGGTCTGCGGGTCGGCGTCCGGGTCGAGCGGTTCGAGGTCCGTCGAGAGCGTGACCTGCCCGGCGCCGCTGGGCAGCCCCTGGGCGTCCACGGTGCGGACCAGCAGCGCCACCGGGGTGCTGCCGTCGGCGGTGACGCCCTCCTCAAGGCCCAGGTCCAGCCGCTCGGCCTGTCCGGGCACGCGGACGCGCACGCGGTCACTCTGCTGCCCGAAGGTCGCCTCGATCAGGTTCTCGCCGACGCTCAGGGGCAGGCCGATGTACACCAGCCGCGACACGCCCTGTCCCTGCCCGGCCTCGCCGAGCAGCGCTTCCGGGATGACCTGCCCGTTCACCTTCAGCGTGACGGGCACGTTCGACGGGCCTTCCAGCGTGACGTTCGTGCGGGCGCCCTCGGCGAGGATCACGCCGTCGCGCGGCGAGCGGATCAGGCCGTCGCGTTCCGTGGCGCTCAGGGTGGTGGCGCGGGCGGCGTCGGCGGCGTCCACGCTGCCGGACAGGATCAGGTCGCGTTCGCCCACGCGGGCGCTCAGGCCCAGCGGCTCGGGCGCGCCGATCACGCCGACGTGCGCGGCCGTGTACGCCAGCGTCCCGCCGGTCGTGCCGGCCGGGAGGGTCCAGTACAGGCGGCCGCCCTCCCCGACGCGCGGGTCCGGCAGCACCGTGACGCGGTCCCCGACGCGCAGTTCGCTGCTGCCCGAGCGGTACGCCGCGCCCTCGGGCGGTAGGTGCGCGGCCAGCAGCGAGCCGGTGGTCAGGCCCCGCACGCTGAACGGCAGGGTGATCACGGTCGAGCGGGTGGCCTGCGGGCGGGCCGTGAAGGTCAGCGGTCCGCTCAGCGGCGCGCCGGCGATCTGGCCGTCCACCTCGGGCGTGACGGTCAGGGTCGTGACGCCCTCCTCGGCGGTCGTGTACGGCAGGCGGGCGACGGCGCTGCCGTACGGCGCGAGCGTCACCTGCGGGCGGGTGTCCTCCGGTTCGGCCAGCGTCTCGTCCTGCGGGGCGGGGGGCGCGCCGTCCGCTTCCGGGCGGATCTGCACGCGCGGCGCCTGCACCGCCACGGTGGGCGGCACGGCGACGCTGCCCAGCGTGACCGTCACGGGGCGCCCGGTGGGGTTCTGCACGAACACCGGCAGTTCCGCCCCGAAGCCCGCCTCCTGCGGCGCGGCCGGCAGGACCCGCAGGCCCAGCAGGGTGCGGCGCAGCGCGGCGCTCAGGTTCAGCGGGGCCAGGTCGCCGGCGCCGCTGACCTGCACGGCGCCGCTCTCGGGCGCGCCGAAGGCGACGCGGGCGGTCCACTCGCGCCGCACGGTCCCGCCGGCCGGCACGACCAGCGGGCCGGCCGGGGTGTCCTGCGGGGTCAGCCACGCGGGCCACTGCACCGTCAGGTCGCCGCTCAGCGCGGCCGCGCCCGCGTTGCGGGCGTCCAGCGTGACGGTCACGGTCTCGCCGGGCAGCGGGTCGGCCGGCGTGACGCTCAGCGCGGCGCGCAGGTCCGGCCGGCCTTCCGCGAACGGCACGCGGGTCGCGGTCGCACCCAGCGTGACGGTCACGGCGGCGTCCGCGCCCTGCGGCGTGCCTTCCAGCGTCAGGGTGCGGCTCTCGCCCTCGTCCAGCGTGAGGGTCGTGACCGGCTGGCCGTCCTCGTCCCGCAGGCCAGCGCCGCTGACGCCCAAGCCGCTCAGGGTGACCGGCACGGTCAGCGGCGCGCCCGGATTCTCGACCGTCAGGGTCGCGCGGCCCGCCTCTTCCAGATCGCGGGTGGCGGTCACGATCAGGCGGCCCGGCTGGGTGCCCTGCACCTGCGCCGTGACCGGCTCGTCCAGGCCCGGCAGCGTCAGGCGCAGTTCCAGCGGGCCGGCCGTGCCGATCAGGACCGGCACCTCGGCCGTGACGGTCCCGCCGGCCGGAAGGGTGCGGGTGAGGTTCACGGGGCTGGCGACCAGTCCCTCGTCCAGGCTCAGGTCCGGCGTGAGGGTCAGCGCCTCGCTGTACGCCGAGCGCAGCGTGACGCGGGCGGTGACGGTGCTGCCGACCGGCGCGGAGGCCGGTACGTCCAGCGTGACGGTCACGTCCGGCTGCACGGTCAGCGTGACGTCGGCGCCGCCGGCTCCGACCGTCACCTCGGTCTGGTCCAGGCGGGCGCCGGCGCTGCTCAGGCGCAGGTCGTAGCGGCCTTCGGGCAGGTCCAGCAGCGTCCCGCCGACCGGAATGCGCACCGTGCGCGCCCCGCCCGTGAGGGCCGGGCCGCTGAGGTCCACGCTGACCGGAACGGCCGCGCCGTCCGGGCTGTTCAGGACGGCGCGCAGCGCGACCGGGGCCGCCTGCGCGCCGCTCAGCAGCAGGGCACTCAGGGCCAGCAGGCGCGGCAGTCGGCGCGGAAGGGAAGACGAGGTGGCGGGGCGGACAGGGGCGGAAGAAGGCGTGAGGGGGACCTTCATGGTTCTCTCCAGAGCACGTCCGGGTCGTTCGAGCCGGCCGGTGTGAGGGTGACGTACTGCAGTGTAATGGTGGAGTACAGGACGCCCAGCACGAAGGTGCGCGTCTCGCTGTCCGGGGTGGCGCGGTCCGTGACGGTCACGTCCTGCACCGGGCGGGCGCTGCTGACGGTCAGCGTGACGACGCTGCCGCCACCGGCAGTGGGGGCGACGCTGCGCGTGATCAGCAGCGGTCCCTGACGGACGGTGGTGTTCATGGGGGCGCCGGCGCCGGACGGCAGGCCGCTGCCCGTCACGGCGCTCGGCTGCTGCAGCGCGAAGTCCAGGCGGGTCAGGGCGAACACGTCCGCCACGCGCGGGCCGAAGCCCGGCACCGGCTCGAACGGCGCGGTGTCCCGGTCGAGCGTGACCAGCCAGGGGCCGGGTGTCAGGTTGCGCAGGGCGTAGCGGCCCATCTCGTCGGTCACGGCCTGCACGCCACTGGCGAGCAGCACGCGCGCGCCGGCGAGCGGGGAGTCCTGCGGGTCGCGGCGGCCGTTGCCGTTCACGTCCAGGAAGACCTCGCCGATCAGGGTGGCGCGGCGGTCGAACACGCCGGGCGTGACGCGCACGGTCGCGCTGGCCTCGTTGCTGCGCGTGACCTGCCCGTCCGGGCCGGTGACGATCGCCACGCCGGTCGCGCTGAGGTCCCGTTCGCGGCCCGAGCCGTCCACGGCGTCCACGCCGATGCGGGCGCGGTACGTGACGGTCAGGGTCTGCCCGGCGCTGACCGTGCCGGGCGTGAACGTGACCTGCCGCCCGTCGGCACTGACGGCCGCCGTGACCGGCGCGCCGTTCGCTCCGAGCTGGGCGCTGCTCGGCACGTAGCTCAGGCCGGCGGGCAGCGTCACGGTCAGGGACGCCGACCCCCCCTCGGGCACGCTGACCGGGAGGGTCAGGGTGAAGGTGGGTTCGTCGCCCGGCTGCGCCAGGACCGGGGCGACGCTGTGACTCAGCAGCAGCGCCGCGACGGGCCGCAGGCGCACCTGCGTGACGTTCACGCGGTCGCTGCGCCCGCCGCAGGTCGCGGCGAGGTTCACGTTCAGCGTGGCGGTCAGGGCGCGGGTGACGGTCACGGCGACCGTCACCTCCCGCGACTGTCCGGGGTTCAGGGTCAGGCTGGTCAGTTCGCGGGCGTCGGCGGCGGCGCTGTCCTGCACGCGCACCTGCACGCCCTCGGTGGGCTCGAGCAGGCTGGCGTTCAGGGTGACGGGACCACCCTGGTCGCCCTGCACGCTGACCGTGTACGGAATGAGGATGGTGCCGGGCGCGGCGCTGCTGATCACCCGCGCCGCGCCGGGCTGCCCGTCGGGCGTGACGCTGGGCGTGCAGGGCTCCTGCGCCCGCAGCGTCACGGTGTTCGACGGAATCAGGACCTGCGGGCCGCCGGGGACGGTGGCGCGCAGCGCGGCGGTGTTACGGATCTCCCCGGCACGGACCGTTCCAGCGCCGAGCATGGTCAGCGTGATCAGCAGGGCCGACCGGACAGGAGTGGAGGAGAGGGTGAACACGTCCGCCTCAGTTGACCCGGACCACGAAGGTCACGGTGAAGGTCGCGCCGGGGTTCAGGACGTCCGCAGCGGTGATGGTGCTGTCGCCGTTCGTGTCGAGCGCCGCCAGGAAGCTGCCGCGCGTGCCGTTCAGGCTGGCGGGCGAGGCAGCGCTGCTGAACCAGTTGGTGCCGCCGTTCGTGCTGAACAGCACGCTGGCGCTGCTGGCTCCCAGTTTCACGTAGCTGGTGACGACGTTGCTGCTCGCGTCGACCGGCAGCTGGTCTTCGAGGACGGCGTTGTTCAGGACGCTGCTGCCGTCGTTGCGGACGACCAGGGTGTAGCGCAGGTAGTCGCCGGGGTTCACGCGGCCGTCCGTGACGGGCGTGACGGCGGTGCAGGTGGCGTCGTTGCACAGCTCGACGGTCTTGGTGACGCTGGCCACGACGGACTGCACGCTGGTGGTGTCGTCGACGCTCAGGGCGACGGTGACGCGCGGGTCACGCTGCGCGGTCAGGTTGACGCGGATGGTGGCGGTCTCGCTGGGCGTGGCGTTGCCGGGCAGTCCGGCGGGCGCCGTGACCTGCACGTAGATGTTCTGCGTGCCGGCCCGCGCGACCGTGCCGCTCAGGGTCGAGGTGAAGGGACCCGAGGCGCTGGTCGAGAAGGCGTACGCGAAGCCCTGCGCGGACGTGACGGCCGGAACGGTGAAGTCGGCGTTGTCGTTGCCGGTGTTCGTCAGGGTGTGCGTGTAGACGACGCTGCCGCCGCTGATGGTGCTCTGCGCGCCGTTCGGGGCGAAGGTGCCGCTGGTGACCGAGTTCGTGCGCGCCACGTTGGTCACGCTGGTCACGCGGCCCGCGTCGGTGGTGGAGGTCGCGGTGACGGTGACGCTGGTGTCGCCGGCCACGGCGCCGGCCGGGATGGGCGTGACGGCCAGCAGGAACAGGGTGCCGCCGGGCGCGACCGGGGCGGTCGGGCCGGTCAGTTCGGTGTCGCCGCTGTCCAGGATGCCGTTGTTGTTCGTGTCGATGTAGTAGCGGGTGCCGGCGGGGCCGCTCAGGGTGAACGCTTCCTCGACGGGGCCGCCGTTGCGCAGCTCCAGCGGGAACACGGCGTCCTGACCGGGGTTCGCGCTGACCGTGACGGGCGTGGTGCTGGGCGCGGTGGCGCTGTCGCGGTCGCTGTTGCCCAGGACCGGCAGGCCGGCGGCCGTGACGCGGGCGATCACGCTGGTGGTCGTGTCGGCCGTGCCGCCGCTGGGGGTGGCGCTGACGGTCAGGGCGGTGTTCGTCGTGCCGGCGGCCGAGAACGGCACCGAGCAGGTGACGGCGAATTCCAGCGTGGCGCCGGCCGCCAGCGACACGGACGAGGAGATCACGGAGCCCAGCGTGCCGCTGCTGTCGATGTTGCGGACCGTGCAGGTCCAGCCGGCCGGGGCGCCGCTGACGGCCAGGGTGAAGGTGTTCGTGGCGTTCCCGGTGTTCCTGAGCGTCTCGCGGAAGGTGACGGTGCTGCCCGCCACGACGTCCGTGACGGTGGTCTGCGTGTCGCCGCTGCGCTCGATGGTCACGCCGCCGTAGGTGTACGTGCCGGTGGAGGGCGTGCCCGCCTCGGGGAAGCTGAAGGGGCCGACGGCGGCGCGGCTGACGGTGGCGACCGTCACGCTGGTGGCCGGGCTGACCGGGCGTTCGCCGGTGTCGGCGCCGTCGCCGTCGGCGTTGCCGTCGAAGACGCCGCTCACGGTGTTGCTGATGGTGGTGTTCGCCGGGGCGCCGTCCGGCACGCGGGCGTCGAAGGTCAGGCTCACGCTGTCGCCGGCGGCGAGCAGGTCGCCGCTGCCCTCGACGAGCAGCGCTACGGCGTTCACGTTCGCCAGGGTGGCGGGCGCGGTGGCCGTCCAGGTGCTGCCGCCGTCGGTGGAGTACAGGCGCACGAGGGTGGGGGCGGGCGTGCTGTTGCCGGCGCCGACCGTGAAGGTGGCGGCGCCCATGGCGGCGAAGGTCTGGCCGCTCAGCGGGTCGCTCAGCAGGATGCCGCTGCGGGGTGTGCCGTCCACGGTGACGACGCCGGTCACGCCGCGCGCCGGGTTGCCGCTGGGCACGGTGGCGCTGAAGGTGTACGACAGGGTGCTGCCGGGGTTGACGGGGCCGGTCGGTGAGACGCTCAGGCCGAGGTTCAGCTGGCCGGCGGCGCTGACGGTCAGCTGCGCGTAGTTGTCCGAGTCGACGACGGTTCCGTTGCCGCCCGACGTGGCGACCAGCGCGAAGCGCGAGGCCAGTCCGTCGGCGGTGCCGGCGGGGACGGTCGCCTCGATGATCAGGTCGGCACTCTGGTCGGCGGTCAGGGTGATGGGGCCGGTGACTTCCACGCCGCCGCGCAGGATGCGGATGCCGGCGTCGAAGCCGTCACTGGTGGACTGCGTGACGCTCAGGGTGTAGGTGTCGGTGCCGTTGCCGGGGTTGGTCAGGGTGTAGGGAATCTGGCGGGTGCCGCCGGCGAAGGTGGCGAACGCGCGGGCCGGGGCGATGGGCGCCTCGGGGCTGTCGGGCGTGACGGTCACGGCGAACACCTGACGGACCGTGACGGTCGCGATGTTCGAGTCGACGGTGCGCGGGGCGTTCAGGGCGTCGCGGTAGGTCAGGACGGCCTTGTTGTTGATCACGGTGTTCGGGGCGGTGCCGGCCGCCAGACCGGTTCCGGTCAGGGCCAGGGCGGTGGACAGCAGCAGCGTGCGGGAAACGTGATTCATGAGGTGACCTCCAGGTCGTGAGGGGGCGGGACGGAGCGCCGGGCTCCAGGGTGTCCTCTTTGATGGAGGTTATGGGGGGGGGGACTTCACCCCTCTTACCCTTCCGACCGCTGATCTCATGAAGGTCTTAAACACCAGAAATGTAAAAAAGCCCACTTGAGGTGGGCCTATATGTGAACTATTCGTCGCTCCGGGGGGGTGGGGTGGCCTCCCCGCCCTGTGAGCCCTGCGGCGGCCTTCATGCTGACACGGCGTCAACGCTGTCAGTTCTTACAGAACCGTGTGATAAAGGTCGCCCTGAACCGCTTCATGACCGCGCAGCGTGAAGATCCCCTCAAGCCGACTGCCCCCGGACGGGTGGCTCCACCCCGCCCGGTCTCCTCACCTGACCGCGCCTGACCGTGCTGTGGGGCCGCTCGCCGCCACCGGCCTTCCAGTCAGGAAAGGGCGTCCCCGGTCTGGGCGGCCGCCGCGTAGCCACGCGCCTGCAACTCGTACAGCTCCGCGTACCGCCCGCCGCGCGCGAGCAGCGCCTCGTGACTGCCGCTCTCAGTGATCTGCCCCCCTTCCAGCATCACGATGGTGTCCGCCAGCCGCACCGTCGAGAAGCGGTGCGAGATGATCAACGTGATCCGCCCCGCCGCCTCGGCCCGCAGCGCCTGGATGGTCTCGAATTCCGCCTGCGCGTCGAGCGCCGCCGTCGGCTCGTCGAACACCAGCACCGACGCGTCCCGGAAGTACAGCCGCGCCAGCGCCAGCCGCTGCCACTGCCCACCCGACAGCGGCCGCCCACCCTGGAACAGGCGGCCCAGCGGCGTGTCCAGCCCGGCCGGCAGGGAATCCACGAACTCCGCCCCGGCGCTCCCGAGGGCGCGGCGCACACCGGCGTCGTCACCCAGGCGTTCGCTCTCGGCCAGGGCGACGTTGTCACGGGCGGTCATCTGGTACTGCCCGAAATCCTGGAAGATGATGCTCATCTCGCGCTGCACGCTGCGCGGACTGAAGCGCGCGGCGTCCAGGCCGTTCAGCAGGATCTGCCCGCCGGTCGGCTGGAACAGCAGCGTCATCAGTTTCACGACCGTGGTCTTACCCGCGCCGTTCTCCCCGACGAGCGCCAGCGACTCGCCGCGCCGCACCGTGAAGTTCACGCCGCGCAGCACGTCCCGCTCCGTCAGCGGGTACCGGAACGACACGTCCCGGAACTCGATGGTGTCGATGCGGCCCTCCCAGATGTCCCCCGCGTTCAGGTCCCGGCCCGGCAACTCCAGGAACGCGTACAGGTTGCGCATGTACAGCAGGTTCTGGTAGATGCCGCTCACGCCGCTGAGCAGCCCGCTCACGGTCGCCTGCACCTGCGCGATGCCCAGCACGAACACACTGAAATCCCCCACGCTGATCTGCCCGGCCGCCGCGCGCCGCAGGATCAGGGCGCTCGCCAGTCCGATCAGCAGTGCCGAGAGCAGCGACGCCCCGAAACTCCACGCGGACCGCCGCCGCACCAGCGTCTCCAGCTGCGCGCGGAACCCCAGGTAGTACTCGCGCCAGCGGCGCAGCAGGTACGGCTCGAACCCGAACAGCCGCACCTCCTTGACCAGCGTGTCCGACGTCAGCAGGCTGCCCAGGTAGTTCTGCACGCGCGCGTCGTGCGTCTGGCGGCGCAGCATCCGGTAGCCTTCCACCCCGAAGCGGTTACTGATGATCACGCCCGGCACGCTCGCCAGGATCACCAGCGGCAGCACCCACGCGCCCAGCTGCGCCATGAGCGCCCCCACCGACCCCAGCGTGATGACGGCCCCCACCAGCGACACGAGTTGCGTGGCGACCCCCAGCGGCCGCGACCCGACCTCGCGGTATGCCTGTTGCAGCCGGTCGTACGTGTCGGCGTTCTCGAACGCCTCGACGCTCAGGGTGGTGGCCTTGTCCAGGATGCGGCGGCTGACCGTGTGTTGCAGGCTGTCGCCCAGCAGTTGCTGCGCGGCGCCCTGCACGGTGCTCAGCAGGCTGCCCAGGATCACCAGTCCCACCTGTGCGGCCAGCAGGCCCAGCAGCGTTCCGTACGTCACGTCGCCCTGCGCGGCGCGCGCCACGGCGTCCAGCAGGTACTTTCCGACGAGCAGGTTCGCGGCGGGCAGGGCGCTGCCCAGCAGGCTGGTCCCGGCGAACGTGAGGGCGTGGCGGGGGCTGGCCTGCCAGACCAGTCCAACAGTGGCGCGCAGGTCCCGCCACTGCTCGCGGCGGGTGGGGGGCGGATCGGTTGCCGGACTGGGCGGGCGGGCCGGGGAGGGGCGGCCGCCCTGGAAGGGTGCGTTCATCAGCGCCGAGTCTGCCGCAAGGGCGGGGAAGGGAAGGTGACCTGCGGAGGCCAGCTCTGATTATTTCTCTGTATATGATCGGGGCTTTTCAGGCTCTGTTTTTCAGGCTCTGTCCAGCTCACCCTTCCTTTTCTGACCGTCCGCTTCCGCTCAGGCATGAGCTGGGGGTTCCCATTCCCGCACACTCACCTTCACGCCGCTTCCCCGCCCTGCCGGGGCTCCGGCTCAGGCAGGGCGGATACTGACCCGTGCCCGTCAGCACTCTTGGGTAGTGCAATGGACTGAAGAGGAGAGGGCGCCCTTACACTCCGCCTTTGTGAATGCCTCTCTCATCTACTATACCGTCTGGACGGTACACTGACTTATGACCAAGTCGATTCCACCACCAACCAACCGGGCGGGCGATACCCGCGCCCTGCTCCTCTCCGCCGCCACCGTGATCATCCACCGCGACGGCGTCAACCACCTCACCCTTGACGCCGTCGCACGCGAAGCCGGCGTCAGCAAAGGCGGACTGCTCTACCACTACCCCAGCAAGCACCACCTGATCGTCGGCCTGCTCCAAGCCTACCTCGACGATTTCGAACACCGCATCGCGCAGCACACGGCACGCGGCGCCTCCTACCCCCGCGCCTTCGTGCAGGCCACCCTCGAGGAGCTCCGGGACGAACGGGTCAAAGCATCGACCGCCGCACTCCTGGCCATCGTCACCCACGAACCGGAGTTGTTGACCCGCTTCCGTCACGCGGCCGACGGGTGGCAGACGCAACTGGAGCAGAGTGGACTCGACCCCGCGCGCGCCACCGTAGCCCGGCTCGCCGTGGAAGGCCTGTACTTCGCCGAACTGATGGGCGCCGCCGTTCCACAGGGTGCGCTGCGAATCCAGATCGAGCAGGTACTGCTCGATCTCACGTCGGATGTGACCTGAGAGGAGGCTCTATGGAATGGTTCTTTCTGATCGGCGCCGGACTGGCGGAAGTCGGGTTCACGACCTCAATGAAGTTGTCGCAGGGCTTCAAGAAACTGTGGCCGTCACTGGCATTCTTCGCACTGGCACCACTGAGCTTCTGGCTGCTGACCAGCGCCATGACGGTCATCCCCCTGGGGACCGCCTACGCCGTCTGGACCGGCATCGGCGCCGTGGGCACCGCACTCGTCGGCATCCTGTTCTTCCGCGAGTCGGCCAATCCGCTGCGACTGGGCCTGCTGGCCCTGCTGGTCGCGACCATCGTCGGATTGAAATTCGTGTCTTGACCCGCCGCTCGTCGAAGCGGCTCCGGAGGTCGGTATGGGCTGGATCTATGTATTTCTGGCAGGGCTGTTCGAGATCGGATTCACGATCAGCTTGAAGCTGTCTCAGAACTTCTCCGTGTTGCTGCCGTCACTGACGTTCGTGGTCTGCGCCGCCGCGAGTTTCGGGCTGTTGACTCAGGCGATCAAATCCATTCCGCTGGGCACCGCCTACGCGATCTGGACGGGCATCGGCGCGTTCGGCACCGCACTGGCCGGCATCGCGCTGTTCGGCGAGAGTGCCAGCGCCCTGCGCTTAGGCCTGCTCGCGGTCCTGGTGGGTACGATCGTGGCTCTCAAATTCGCTTCGCCCGAGAAAACCCAGGCGAACCCGGAGGGCTGACGGCCCCGTTCCAGTCGACCTCAGCGGACGGACGCTCCATGACGTTCTGCGCGGATGGATTGTGACTCGGCAGAACGACAGACAGGCGGGATGGACGTTCGATTGGGAGATACCCCGACCATCACGCGCTGGATTTCAGCTGGTCGTAGCGGCTCATGAGCTTGAAGGCCTTGAGCTCCTGACCGTTGCTCAGGTGGTACAGGATCACGCTGCTGTTGCGGGTGGGGGTCTGGCTGGTCCGGGCGACGGTGATCACTTCACCGCCGCTGCGGGCCTGCCAGCGTGTGCCCACGCCGTAGCTTTCGGTCGGGGCCACGGATGTGGTTCTCAAATTCGCCTCGCCCGCGCAGCCCCACGAGGCCTGACCGCCACCCTGGACTCGATCAGGCCCGAACACCTGGCATGTCAGGCGTCCAATCGCGGAGGGAGGCGATTCCACCAGTCTGGATGTCTCTCCCAAGCAGTCATATACATTCCAATAAAGTAACGGTGTCCATAACGGCCACTTCAGGCCCCGACACTCAGAAGAACTCGACCTCACTGGCCACATCGTTGTCCTGCACGGCCACATACCGGCGGGTCGTGTCCACCGACGCATGCCCCAGGAACAACCCCACCCGCGTGAAATCCCGCGTCGCCTGATACAACCGCGTGCCCGAATGTTTCCTGGCCGCGTGAAAGCCCCGCCACGCCTCACCAAGTCCGGCCGCACGGAACGCCTTGCGCATCCGGTACGTGGCCTGCGCGTACTTCCAGTCGAACAGCCGGCCGTCCGCGTCCAGCGGCGGCGCGGCGTTCAGAGCCTCCCGCACGCGGCGGCCCAGTGGCACGCGCCGCACCCGGCCCCCCTTCCCCCGCACGGTCAGGGACGCGCCGTGCACGTCGGCGGTCGTCAGCGCCAGCGCCTCGCTGACGCGCAGGCCCGCGTGCGCGCACAGCAGCATCAGGGCCGCGAGGCGCGCGTCACAGTGCGGGAGAACCTGATCGACCTCATGCAGGTACGGGGGGTTCTTCACGATGCCGGGCGTGGGATCCGGCGCGACGTGCGCGTCCTGGAACGGGTGGGCGTCGGTCGCGCCGGCCCAGCTGAGCGCGCGGTACAGGGCGCGCGCCCCGGCCACGTACTGCGCGGCCGTCGCGGCAGACAGCGGCCCGCTGCGGCCCCGGCCCTGGCTGGGACGGGTCTGCAGGTGCGCCACGTACCGGCCGCCATCACGCCGGCCCGGCCGCAGGACGGACACGCCCGTGCGCTCCGCCCAGCGGACGTAATCCTTGACGGCCAGGGCGTACGCTTCCAGGGTGCGGCGGCTGGTGCGCGCACCCTTGCGACTGGCGACCGTCATGTACGCGTGCGTGATCATGGTGAGCATGTCGTCGTCGTAGGTGCTGGCCGCCTCGACCGCCCGGACCCGCAGGGCGCGGTCGTCGAGGCCGCTGATGGTCACGGCGTTGCGCAGCTGGACGAGGGTCATGCAGGCCGCCGGGCTGGGAAACGACCAGAAGTACGCAGGAGGGTCACGTCCGGCAGTGTAGCGGGCAGAATGCTACTTTTTCAAACCAATTGACATTAGTGTGAAAACCTAGATTTAAAAACCGAGGCTCTACGGCCCTCGAATGCCTGCCAAATGGCCTTCCTGGGCCTCCTGCAGACTTCCCGGAAAAGGCCGTCTGAGACGTGATTTGCGGATGCACAGCACCAACACAGAGGTATCTGTGACCAACTGCGCTGCATGAACCCTATCGAGCATTCCAGTGCCCAGGTCGATACGGACGAACTGCTCCCGGTGCTCGCAGAGGCCGAAGGTCTCCTGAACTTCGTGGGTATTCGTCAGGTCCGCCTGATGGCATGGCTCCAGCACTGCGCCCTTTTGGCCAGAACAGCGCCCTGTGGACACTTGGCCGCTGGGCCTGCCGCATCCGTGTCAAATCCACCCTGATCCTCAGCACGCCAGACGGGCAGCGCCCCAACAAGATCAGCGACGTGAGGCTCCAACCGAGGGGCTTCCACCATGTACGTCTGACCGGACGACAATTTGGACCGGTGGACGTCATTCTGGGTCGTCCATCAGACGACCCAGAGCAATGACAGGGGGTGAGTAACGAGCCCACCAGCGTGGAAACCTTTGGCGAGTACAGCGAGCGCTTCCAGATCGAGGAAGGGTTCCTGAATGAGAAGAGCGGCCTGTTCGAGCTGGAAGCGTCCAAACTGCGGGATGCGAACAGCCTGGAACGGCTGGTCATGGTGATCTCGGTGGCAACGTTGCTACTAGTCTCCGAGGGGCTGGACGTGGTGGAACGTGGGGATCGACGACGCGTCGATCCCCACTGGCAGCGCGGACTGAGCGACCTGAAAATCGGGCATGAAGCGATGAGCTACGCGCTGAGTCGACGTCAGAGGTTCTTCAGAACCCTGAAATTGCGGGGCGGCCCGGACCCCGAGCCACCGAAACCCAGAAAGCGTGGCCAGCCGTCCTCGTTAGAGGCACTCAAAAATGGCTGGCACGTCAGTTTTCACTTTATCTCATAAAATCTGTCAGGCGGTCAGAGAGAGGCATACTGGTGCCAAATCTCTAAATAAGCTCTAATGCTGCGATTGCATAGCCGTCTAATTTGTCGTGGAGCAGTCTTATTTTCCATCGCTATTTACTTTTTCCATATAACTATCCCCAAATTCTATTGCATATGTCATCTGACCATCCCTATATGCAGATTTAAATTGAAAATCACTTGAAATAATGCCATTTTTGTCCATTAGATCCAGCTTGCCACTTTTAGGGTTATATTTATATTTTCCCTCAGAGGTACTATTGGGGCCGGAATATGCGTATTCATTATTTTCTTTTACAATCAAGGTGAGGCCTCCATATCTCCAGGAGCCGATAATTTCCTTAGCCGTGGGTAGTGGACTGCCTGCACAACTTGACAAAATAAATATGGGGATTAAGAATCTAGCTGCCATCATTTTCTTTTCGGCTCCGTCCAATAGTAGACTTTGTACATATTACCGTATCCTTCTGGCCCACTTCTATCCTCATCTCTGAGCAGCTTCAGTACCGGACATCTTTGACTTGTCTGTGATTAGCGGGTATCATTTGTAAAGTCGGCACTAAATTTGCCGTCCAAGACGCTAGAAATGACCACCCATTAAAGGCAACTTGCCTTTTTAGCTAAAAACATAAGCGCGCTGGACGCGGTTTTTAGAAACAATAGTCTAGATTACAATCGGTATATTGGGGTACTATTCTTTGGATTTGCCTGAGATATTTTAGCGCTGGGACGTCAAATAGCACTTCTGGCGACTTGTCTAACTCCCCCCGCTAATCACACACTGTCCAGCATACAGGCCCATGTCCGAAAGATCCTCCCCTTCGGGCACCTCAGCAGATATCCTTGTTGATACGGGTAATGAGGTGCGAACTCCGCTCTACTCATGCCCTGTGGCGCAACTATTCGAGCTGCGAGACACTAATCTATGTCCAGCAGTCTGAAAATCCGACAGCCGCGCCGACTGTCCATATCAAACAGCGACCCCCAGACTGGACAGCCATCCGGTCCGGGGAGTCGCGTGGCGGCGGATGGTGCCGGTACGTTCACCGGCCACCTTCGCCCACCTGCACAGTCCTCAGAAGGCGGGAACGACGGCGCCCTTGTAGGTGTTCAGGATGAAGGTGCGGGTGGCGGGGCTCCGCAGGGCCGCCACGAGTTTGAGGTAGTCGGGGTTCTTCAGCGTGGCGGGCTGAACGACCAGGCGGTTGGCGTAGGGACTGCTGGAGCCTTCCAGGGTCAGGGCGTCCCTGAGCGGGTTCAGCCCGGCGTCCAGGGCGTAGTTGGTGTTGATGATGGCGGCGTCCACGTCGGCCAGGACGCGGGGCAGTTGGGCCGCGTCGAGTTCGCGGAACTTGAGGCGTTTGACGTTGCTGGTGATGTCCAGGGTCGTGGCCGCCGTGCCGGCACCGGCCTTGAGGCGGATCAGGCCGGCGCGTTCCAGGAGTTTCAGGGCGCGGCCGCTGTTGCTGGGGTCGTTCGGAATGGCGATGGTCGCGCCGGTCTTCAGGTCACGCAGGGCCTTCACGCGCCGGGAGTACAGGCCCATGGGTTCGACGTGAACGGCCGCGCCGGCCACGAGGCCCAGCGGGCGGTCCTTCTGGAACGCGGTGAGGTAGGGGGTGTGCTGGAAGAAGTTCACGTCGATGCTGCCGTCGGCCAGGGCGACGTTGGGCTGCACGTAGTCGTTGAATTCGCGGATGACCAGCGTGACGCCCTGCTTGGCCAGGATGGGTTTGACGAAGTTCAGGATGTCTGCGTGCGGGACGGGGCTCGCGCCGACTCGCAGGGTGCCGGCGGTGGCGGTCGTGGCGGCGAGCAGGGCGGACAGGATCAGCAGGGTACGCATGGTGGAACTCCTCGTGGGGGTAAAAGGGGGAGGTTTGGGGTGAGGGTCAGGCGGGTCAGAAGGCGGGGATGATGCTGCCGCCGTACTTCTTCAGCAGCCACGCTTTCGCCTCGGGGCTGGTGAGTGCCGCCGCGAGTTTCGCGAGGTCCGGGTTGTTCACCCTGTCGCGGGTGGTGGCCAGCACGTTCACGTACGGGCTGCTGCTTCCCTCGAGGAAGATGGCGTCCCGGTCGGGGTTCAGGCCGATTTCCAGGGCGTAGTTGGTGTTGACGATGGCGGCGTCCACGTCCGCGAGGCTGCGGGGCAGTTGCGCGGCGTCCAGTTCGCGCAACTTGAGGCGTTTGACGTTGCTGGTGATGTCGGTCACGGCGGCGCGGGCGCCCACGCCGGCCTTGAGACGGATCAGTCCGGCACGTTCCAGGAGCAGCAGGGCGCGGGCGCCGTTGCTGGGGTCGTTGGGAATGGCGACGGTGGCGCCCTGGCGCAGGTCGGTGACCTTCGTGACCCGGCGGGAGTACAGGCCCAGGGGGGGCAGGTAGATCCGGCGGACCGGCACGATGTTCAGCGGGCGGTTCTGCTGAAAGGCGTTCAGGTACGGGACGTGCTGGAACAGGTTGGCGTCCAGCGCGCCCTCTCCCAGGGCGACGTTGGGTTGCACGTAGTCGCTGAATTCCCGGATGATCAGCGTGACACCCTGCTTTGCCAGCATGGGTTTGACGAAGGTGAGGAGTTCCCCGGCGGGAACGGGGGTGGCGCCCACGCGGAGGGTGCCGGCGGCGGCGGTGGAGGTGAGCAGCAGGGTACCGAGCAGGCCGGTCAGGGGGGCAGAGAATCGCATGGAGGGACTCCTTGGGGATCTTTTGGTTGGGCTTGTGGTTGGGGGTCGTGTGGGACTGGAGCGGGGTCGGGCGGTCAGCGGTGGTCGCTGCGCGCGGCGGCGCGGTCCCCGGCCCACTGCGTGAGCTGCACGAGGACGAGCAGGGCGGCGACGGTGGCGATCATCACGCCGGTCTCGAAACGCTGGTAGCCGTAGCGGATGGCGAGGTCGCCCAGGCCGCCGCCGCCGATGGCTCCGGCCATGGCGCTGTAGCCGATCAGGCTGACGAGCATGACCGTGAACGCGTGGATCAGCGCGGGGCGCGCCTCGGGCAGCAGGACCTTGAAGACCGTCTGGGCGGTGGTGGCGCCCATGGCGCGCGCGGCGTCCACCACACCGTGCGGGACGTCTTTCAGCGCGCCGTCCACCAGCCGGGCCACGAAGGGAATCGCCGCGACGGTCAGGGGCACGATGGCGGCGGTGGAGCCGATGCTGGTGCCGGTGATCAGGCGCGTGAAGGGAATCAGCAGGACGAGCAGGATGATGAACGGCAGGCTGCGACCCACGTTCACGGCGGCGTCCAGCACGCGGAACAGCGGGCGTTGCGGGTGCAGGCCGCCGGGCCGGGTGAGGGTGAGCAGCACGCCCAGCGCCGTGCCCAGCAGTTGCGCGCACAGCGCCGCCGGGACGACCATCCACAGGGTTTCGAGGGTGCCCTGCCACAGCAGCGGCCACAGCACGTCCCAGGTCATGCGGGCACCGCCCATTCGGGGGACGCGGCGGGCGCGGCGATCCAGACGTCCAGGCCCTGCGGGTGCGGCTCGGCCTGCACGATGCGGGCGCCGGTGCGGGCCAGGGCGGCCAGCGTGTCCGGGTTCAGGTCGGGCAGCGTCACGCGGCGCAGCGTCTCGTCCGGCGCGAGCGGCACGCGGGGACGGTGCGCGTCCAGCAGCGCGCGGGTGGCGGCGTGCCGGGGGGCGCGCAGCACGGTGGCCGTCTCACCGGTCTCGACCAGTTGCCCGCCGTCCAGGACCGCGACGTGGGTCGTGATGGCCCGCACGACTTCCAGCTGGTGCGTGACGATCACCAGGGTGAGGTCCCGCTCGCGTTGCAGGTCCAGCAACAGGCTCAGGATGCCGGCGCTGGTTTCCGGGTCCAGGGCGCTGGTGGCCTCGTCGGCCAGCAGCAGGTCCGGGGCGGTGACCAGGGCGCGCGCGATCCCGACGCGCTGCTTCTGGCCGCCGCTGAGTTGCGCGGGGTAGCGTCCGGCGTACTCGCCCAGCCCGACGAGGTCGAGGTGTTCGCGGGCCAGGGCGTCCCGGCGGGCGCGGGGCACGCCGCGCAGTTCCAGTGGCAGGGTCACGTTGCGCAGCACCGTGCGCTGCGCGAGCAGGTTGAACTGCTGGAAGACCAGTCCGGTGCGGGCCTGGTGGGCGGCGCGGGTGGCGGGGCCGAGCACCTCGCCCCGCACGAGCAGCCTCCCGGCGTCCGGGGTGTCCAGGCCGCTGAGCAGGCGCACCAGGGTGCTCTTGCCGGCGCCGCTGCGGCCGATGACGCCCATGCGGCTGCCGCGCGGGACGCGCAGGGTCAGGTCGTTCAGGGCGGGACGGGGCTGGCCCGCATAGGTCTTGCAGACGTTCTGGAAGTCCAGGACGTCCGGGGTGGATGGGTCAGGCACGGGTGATCTCCGGTGAGGCAGGCGGAAGGAACGGCAGACGTCCCCTTCCTGGGCTGTTCGCTTGGGAAGGGGACGGCAATCGTGCGCTGACCTGCGGTGAGGTACACCCTTCCTTTACCCGTTCTGCGGCCCGGAATCATCGTTGGGGCGCGCAGGGCTGGAAAGCACCCGCCGTAATGAGGGCTGGTTGCTGTGGCGGTCTGCGGTCCAGTGACCTCGCGCCCACTCTGGATAAAGGTGGCTTCCGTGAAGCCGGAGGCGACTCTAGACCAGTGGACCAGTTCTGTCAACTACTGGAAGTCCCGGTCAGGCCCGACAGGCCGGATCGGCCAGCGCCTCTCCCCCACCTCGCCGGGGTCGGCGTTACGGCCGGGCGGTGGACCTCTCTGGACTGTCCAGGACAAGCGTCACATTCGCCCGCCAGACCGTGGACGCCATGAACGGCCGGACGCCCAGCGCCGCGTTGATCTTCAGCATCGGGCCGTTGCTGTCCGCGTTCTGCGTTCGGATCTCGGTGGCGTGCGGATTCAGACGCTGCATCTCGCAGATGTTCGCTGCCTTCAACCATCCGCCCAGCCCGTGCCCCCGGTGTTCCGGCCGCACCCCGGTATTCCCCTGCGCCACAATGCCCCGCTGCGCTGGCCGCCACGACAGGTCCGTCAGGCCCGCCAGCGTTCCGTCCGGCGCGCGAATGACCGCCGTCAGGGTCTGGCGGCCCCCAGCGCGCGCCAGGCGCTCCATGGAGCGCACCTCCTCGGGGGTGGTGCGCTGGTCCTCCACATCCAGCCCGTCACGGGGCGCGCTGTTCATCACGTTCAGCAGCTGCGCGTACGCGTCCAGATCCGCGTCCGGCACACCGTCCGCCCAGACCTCCAGCGTGTACCCGTCGTCCGGTCGGGTCGTCCACGCTTCCAGCAACCCGTCGGGGATGTCCGCGAGCAGCAGGCGGTTGACATGATTGCTCAGACCCGGCTGGAACCCATACCGGCGCGCGAACACCTCGCCGGCCGGAACGCGGTCCGTCGTCTGCGCGATCAGCAACGTCCGCCCGCGCGCCTGCATGCTCTGAGCCGCGAGCCGCAGCAGGTCACCGCCCAGGCCGCGCCGCCGCGCACCAGGAGCGACCAGCAGTTCCAGTTCCGCCAGATGCTGGTTTTCCCCGCTGTTGAACAACTGTGTGCGGGCGTGCGCGACGATCTGCCCGGCCTCCTCCACCGTCCAGAAATCCAGTTCCAGGTGAGGCGGCAGGTGCTGCATCTGCCCCCACACGTTCGCCGGGTCCACGGGCGGATCGTCCGGGTGGGATTCGGCCCGCAAGCGGTTCAGGTGAGCCACCAGTGCCTGCGCGAACTCCTCAGTGAGGGCCGTGTGGTCCCGGTGCTGCGCAGCAGTAACAGTCATTCCCGGCAGCGTACCCGAACAGGCCACCCAGGAGGCAAGCGGAATGGGAGCGGGCGGTATGGGTACGGCACCCCTGTCCCGCGCGAGACGGCCGGCTCCGCTCCTCACACTCGCCTGTAGCGGCACGGTACGGCGGCACCGGGACCGCTACCCTGTACGCATGGCCACCCTCGTGATCGTCGAAAGTCCGGCCAAGGCCCGCAAGATCGCCGGGTACCTCGGGCGCGACTACGTGGTGCGCGCCTCGCTCGGGCATGTGCGCGACCTGCCCGGGTCGAAAGCGGAGATTCCAGAACGGTACCGCGCGGAGCCCTGGGCCAACCTGGGTGTGAATCCCGAGACCTTCGCGCCCATCTACGTCGTGCCGGCCAGCAAGAAAGCCACCGTGAGGGAACTCCAGCAACTCGCTGCAAAGGCCGACCGGGTGCTGTTCGCGTCCGACATGGACCGCGAGGGCGAGGCGATCTCGTACCACCTCAGCCACCTGCTGAAGATCGAGCAGCCCACCCGCATGGTCTTCACCGAGATCACCCAGGAGGCCCTTCAGAACGCGCTGAAGGCCACCCGGCCACTGGACCTGCACCTCGTGGCGGCGCAGGAGGCCCGCCGGGTCATCGACCGGCTGGTGGGGTACGGCGTCAGCCCGCTGCTGTGGGGCAGCGTGGGCGGAAACCTCAGCGCGGGCCGCGTGCAGAGCGCGGCGCTGATGCTGCTGTCTCAGCGGGAGATGGCCCGCATGCGCTTCAAACCCGCGACGTTCTGGTCGATCCGCGCGGACGTCCTGACCCGCCCGAAATTCACGGCGACCGTCACGCACGTCCGCAGCAACGAGCACCCGCAGGGCCTGCCGATCGCGCGGGCAGGCGACTACACCCAGGACGGCGTGCTGAAGGGCGGCGTGAGCGTGCTGGAGATGACGGACGAGCAGGCCCGCGCCCTGAGTGCCTACCTGGACGGGAAGGAGGCGACTGTGGCGCAGGTGGAGCTGACCGAGACCCGCTCGCGGCCCGCGCCGCCGTTCATCACGAGCACCCTGCAGCAGGCAGGCGGGCGGCTGAACCTCAGCGCGAAACAGGTCATGGACACCGCCCAGCGGCTGTACGAGGGCGGGTACATCACGTACATGCGCACCGACTCCCCGGCCCTGTCGGACGAGGCCCTGACCGAGGCGCGCCGGGAAGCCACCCGGCTGTTCGGCCCGGCGGGCGTGCCCGCACAGCCCCGCCAGTACGCGACCCGCAACAGGAACGCCCAGGAGGCCCACGAGGCGATCCGCCCGGCCGGGACGACCTGGCGCGCCCCGGACACCGTGGGACTGGGCGGGAACGAACTGGCGCTGTACACCCTGATCTACCAGCGCACCGTGGCGTCCCAGATGAACGATGCCGTGTTCGATAAGACCGTGGTGACCCTGACCTGCGGCGCAGCCACCCTGAACGCCCAGGGACGGGTGCTGAAGGAGGCGGGCTACCTGCAACTCCTGCAGGACGAGGACGAAGAGAAGGACGATCAGCGCCTCCCGGCCCTCCAGCCGGGACAGCGCCTACCCCTCAAGGCCAGACCTCCGGAGGGGAAGAAGACCTCCGCCCCCACCCGGTACTCCGAGGCCACGCTGGTGCAGGCAATGGAGAAGGCCGGGATCGGGCGGCCGAGCACGTACGCCCAGACGCTCGCCACCCTCCAGACGCGTGAGTACGTCCGCGTGACCGGGCGCCACCTGTCCGTGACGGCCGTGGGGCTGCTGGTGGCGACGTACCTGGCGCGGCAGGTGCCGGAGGTCATGCAGAAGGACTTCACGGCAACCATGGAAGCGGGCCTGGACGACGTGGCCGCCGGGGGAACGACGCGCCTGGCGTACCTGACGCGCTTCTGGACCGAGGGACTGGCCCCGACGATCCGGCGGGCCTCGCGGGACGCGCCGAGCCTGCCGCTCCCGCACCTGGAAAGTACGAGACTGCGCGCCACAGGCAGCGGACCGCACCTGATCCGCGCCGGGCAGAGCGTCCCACTGCCCCCGGAAGTCATTCCGGCGGAGCTGGACGACGCGCAGGCAGACACGATCGTACAGGGCACCTGGAAACCGGCAAAGAAGACCCGGCAGAAACGCGAGCGGAATGCCGTCAGCGCGGCAACCCCGAAGCAGGCCACGAGCGCAACTCCACGAAAGCGCAACCCCAGGCCAGGAAAGACCCGGCGGGAACCGGCCGACAGCTGACGTGAGCAGCCCGCCCTCGGCTACGCCCAACCAGGGTCGCGGCCGGAAGCAGAAGCGCCCACCACCGCCGGTGCCGCGGCCCGGACGCCATCACGGCCTTCGCGACGGGCGGGTGCAACTGGCCCTTCAGACAAGAGTTTCCAGGCGGCACGAGATGCCCTCCAGGACGCTACCGAGCATAGCCCCATGTGGATTTTTATCGGTCAGAACAGCATTCTTCGTGTCTCGATCCCCTGTACCCCGTACCACACGACATCCGACGCCTCTCGCCTTTTCGTACTTCGACCGGCAGATGCTCGTATCCGGGCTGTTCAGGCTGAGAAAGGCTCATCACGGCCGAAAATCTCCTCCAGGACGCAACAGGGAAAATGCCGTGCTGACCGACGTTTCTCCTCCTCTGTGCCATCGCAACGTTGTGTGGCGCGCGATTCCAGCGGGCGTGGAAACTCTTGTTTGAAGCGCTCCAAGAGTGGAACTGGATCTTCACCGAACTGCACCAGGGCAGCGGAGGTGAACTGATACGGACTCCGATTGAATGGGCTGCAAAGCCCGTTCAATCCGAGCGAAGCGAGTGGGAGCAAAACGGGTTCCGGACGTGGAGCCGACAATCCGGTGAAGTTCCGGATTGTCGGCGAAACAAACGGAATCCGTATGATAATGGTGCGGACAGGTTCAAGCAGCTTTGACGCCGAGATCCAGCGGCCTGGACGGATGTTCCTCCAATTCAACGAATCGCCGTGAAAGACCCAGATTGGCCAGAATTCGCGAGGCGAACAGCCGGTTAAACGCGCGCCGCTTCACGTCCTCGTACGAAAACGGCACCACATCAGCCGGTCTGCCCGTACGGGCAGACCGCTCCAGTAGGTACTCCGCACGACCCAACGAAAGCGCAAAACACGCGGCGTTCCAGTGATTCTCCAGCCCCGTCGTCGACCGGAGCTGGCAGGTCGTCAGCCCCGCGAACTGCTTGGCATCACGGAAGACGAACTCCAGCTGGAACCGGGCGCTGTACAGCGCCCGGATCTCCTGTGCCGGCATGGTCGTGTCCGTGCTGCACAGCACCACATGGGCCTTCACCTGACCCTTCCGATCAAGACGCTCGATCACCACCACCCGCAGAAAGCGGCCGAAGTGAGGGGCCCACACCACCCGCGTCCACACCCGCTCCTGAGCGTCACCCGGAACGCTCTGCCACCCGCTCCAATCTTTGAAATCGACCTTGCCACCCCACTTCCGCCGGGCACCCCGGCGTGTGGGATGCGCGCCAGTGAACGGGTAGAGCAGGTTGGCATTCGACTGGAGCTTGGTGACGAAAGCGATCTTCTCGGCATGGACGGCGTCCATGAACATCTTCTTGGCGTACTGGCCGTCAGCCACGACCGCGCGCAGATGGCCGGACAGCCAAGCGCGTCGCTGGGTGAAGACGTCTTTCAGTTGCTCCAGATACTGTTCGAGGCGATCTGCCCGGTCCTGTTTGGGCCGGGTCTGACGGATGTCCAGCGGGAAGGCATGCTGGCCGGTGAGGCTGATCAGGGCCAGGCAGGACAACTCCAGTCCGGTGTCGGAACGGCTCTGCGAGCCGTTCCAGAACGCCCCGAGCCCTTCGGTCTTCTTGCCTGACTTGGGGATGAAACTGGCGTCGATGGCCAGGATGAACCGTGAACCGAGGACCCCCCAGCGAATCAGGAGTCGCACCAGTCCCCAGTGGAGTTCATCCCAGGGCAGCGTCTTGTGCATCCATCGGCGGAAGGTGCGCTCGTCCCACTCGCTGTAGCGGCTGAAGTTCCTGGCGTTGACCCGGCCTGGAATGGCTTGCCAGAGGGGAATGAGGTGAGCGAAGAAGCGGGTCTGGTGGGCTGGGAGTCCGAGGAAGAGCAGCAGCAGGGGTAACATGGGTCAGGTCTCCTTTCGGTGGTGTCGTTTCAACTTCACCGTACAGGAGACCTCTTCCTTGCACCTTTTGAAAGTGTCCGCACCATTGATCAGCCCTTCGCCTCGCACTTCTCGTCACCCATCGCCCCGCCTGCCGGCAGCGCCGCTCCGGGACCGGGAGGAGTCGTGCTGGCAGCTGTGATGACAGCTGTGATGGCGTCCGTTCCTATACTGCGGGCGATGGCGCCCCCTCCCCTGCCCCGACCGGGCATCGTGTCCGTTCACGCCGCGGCAGACGGGTCGGTGCACGTCTGGCGGCGTGATCCGCACAGCGGCGCCTCCCTGCGCGAGACGGGGCGGCAGCGCGGCTGGGTCTACGCCCGGAACCTCAGTGACCTGACCTACCTGGGTGACAGGCTCACGGTGTCGCCTGATCCGGCCTGCGCCCAGTCCGTCTACCACGCGCAGGACCTCGCGCCGGACCGCCCGGTGGACGCGCGGGCGTACCGGTACCTGCTGAGCGGCCCGGCGCCCCGGCAACTGGAGAGCGAGATCCAGCGCGGAGCCATGACCGCGCGGGCGCTGAAGGCCCGGCCGGCGCTGGGCGACCTCGGCGGGTACCTGCGCCTGGGGTACGCCGAGCAGTACCTGATCGCCAGCCGGCAGACGTACCATCAGGGCCTGACCTTCGATCAGCCGGTGCGGTTGCAGTTCGACCTGGAGACCACCGCGCTGAGCCCGGACGAGGGCCGCATCTTCCTGATCGCCGTGCGGGACAACCGGGGCCTGGAGACGCTGCTGGAGGCGAGGCGCGCGGCGCAGGAAGGCGAGCTGATCGGGGCGTTCCTGGAACTGGTGCAGGAACGCGATCCGGACGTGATCGAGAATCACTTCATTCACGGCTTCGACCTGCCGTTCCTGGCCGCCCGGGCCCGCCGGCACGGGATTCCCCTGCGGCTCGGCCGGGCGGGGGACGGCGTGCCCTGGACGGTGGACGACGGGAGCCGCACGCCGCTGTGGGTCTGCCCGGGCCGGGAGGTTCTGGACACGCTCGACGCCGTGCGCCGCCTGAACCTCCCGTCGAGTGGGCTGAAGGCCGCCGCGCGGCACTTCGGGGTCGCGCCGGAGGGCCGGGTGTACCTGGAGGGCGCCCAGATCGTCCAGACGTACCGCGATCAGCCCAGAGTGGTGCGGGCGTACGCGCGGCAGGACGTGCAGGAGGTGGACGCCCTGGCGCGGATCGTGCTGGCCCCGGCGTTCGCGCTGGCCCGCCTGACGCCCCGCCCGTACCACCGCCTGACGCGGGCCGGCCCGGCCAAGGGGGTGCTGGAACCGATGCTGATCCGCGCGTACGTGGAGGCGGGGCGGCCCTTCCCGGCCTCCGAGCGGGGCCACGCCGGGCCGCACCGGGGCGGGCACGTGCAACTCCACGCCGAGGGCGTGCTGCGGCACGTCGTCAAGGCGGACGTGGCGAGCATGTACCCCAGCATCATCCGCGCCGAGGGGATCGGCCCACGGCAGGACGAACTGGGGGTCTTCCACGCCACCGTGAGTGACCTGACCACGCAGCGCCTCCAGCACAAACTTGAGGCGCGCAACGCCCTGCTCAGCGAGGCCCAGCGGCGGGAACACCACGCCATGCAGGACGCCATGAAACTGGTCGTGAACGCCGCGTACGGGTACCTGGGGGCCGGGCGACTGGCGAGGCTGGGCGATCAGGAGGCGGCCGACCGGGTCACCGCGCGCGGGCGGGCCATCCTGCAGCAGGTCACGTCGGCGCTGCAGGCGCGCGGCGTGCAGCTGATCGAGTCCGACACCGACGGCGTGTACTTCAGCACCGGGGAGGACATCGGGGAGGCGGCCCAGCGGGCGCTGATCGCGCAGGTCGCCGCCGACCTGCCGGACGGAATCACCCTGGAGTTCGACGGGCGAGCGCGGGCGATGCTGAGCCATCAGGTGAAGAACTACGTGCTGCTGCGCTACGACGGCACGCTGGACCTCAGTGGCGCGTCGTTCGAATCCAGCCGTTCCGAGCGGTACGGGGCGGCCTTCCTGCGAGCGGCGCTGCAAGCCCTGTTGCAGGGCGACGTGCCGGGCGCGCAGGCGGCGTTCGAGGACACCGCGAGGCGGCTGGCGGGGCGCGAATTCACGAACGCCGACGTGAGCACCCGCGTGCGGATCGGGAAGACCCGCGAGGCGTATGAGAAAACGCGCGCCCAGCGCCGCGAAGCGCACCTGGAAGCGGCGTGGCAGGCCGGGCTGGACTTCCGGGTGGGCGACCGGATCGACCTGTACGTGCGGACCGGGCCGGGCCTGACCGCCCTGACCGACCCGGACGGGCGTGACTACGACCCGGTGCATTACCGGGCGGCGCTGGTACAGAATTACGCGACGCGCCTGCGCAAGGCGCTGGCCCCGGCCGACTGGGAACAGCTGTTCGGCGGGCGGGGCGCAGGGCTGTTCGACCGCGACGTGAAGGACATGCAGGTGGGGTGGCGGGCCGTTCGGAGCGGCGCGCAGAAGACGAATTGACAGCCACCCAGCACCGCGCGGGTGTTGCCGACGTTCACGCGCGTCAGACGGATCCCGTCCGGTTCAGCGCGCGGCCGGGTCGGTGGCGGGGTCGGTGGTCGGGTCGGTGTCGGGGTCCGCGCCGGGACGGAACATCCAGCGGGCCGCGAGGGCGGTACTGACCGGCACGACCAGCACCATGCACAGCAGGGCCAGCAGCAGGGCCGTCAGTTCCGTGAACAGGCCCTCGCCGTTCAGCTGCACCCACAGCGGCGTGGTGCGGTTGGCGCGCAGCAGGAGCAGCAGGGGCAGGGCGCCGGCCGCGTACACCAGGACCAGCACGTTCACCATGCCGGAAGCGTGGTCGGCGCCGACCTGCATGGCCTGACGGAACAGGTCGCGGCGACTGCGGGCGTGACCGGTGCGGGCCAGTGTCTCGACGGCCGAGGTCTGCGTGATGGCCACGTCGTTCATGGCGCCGAGTGCGGTCAGCATGACGCCCACGACGTACAGGCTGACGGCGTCGACCCCGTAGGAGGCCTGCGCGACGGTTGCGCCACGGTCGGAGAGGCCGGTCAGGTGACCCGCGCCGACCAGCAGCGTCAGCAGGCCGAAGCCGGCGGCCGCGCACAGCAGCAGCGCGGCCAGCGCGGCGTGACTCTTGCGGTTCAGTCCGTGCACGAAGTACACGCTGAGGGCCAGGATCAGGCCCAGGGACGGCAGGAGCGTCAGGGCGTCCGCGCCGCCGGTCAGGCGCGGCAGCAGCACCAGCCAGAGTGCGGCGAGGCACAGCCCGCTGCCCAGCAACGCCCGGAATCCCTGGAGGCCGGTGATGGTCAGGGTCGCGGTGATCAGCAGGCCCAGCAGGGCCAGCAGCAGCGGCCAGCGCAGCGGGCCTTCCAGGACGTGCTGGCCCCCGATCTCCTGGATCACGACCCGCTGACCGGGGCGGGGCTGGGATTCGGCGTACGTGACGGCCGTGACCACCTGACCGTCGTCCAGCCGGACGCGCGCCTCGCCCGGCGCGGCCGGTTGTTCGTAGGTGCCCGCGCCGTACCCGCTCAGGGCGGGCGGGGCGGGCGGGAGGGGTGCGCGCAGTGCCCACAGCGCGCCCCACGCCAGCGCGGCGCCCAGCAGGGCGGTCAACCAGGGGTGTCGGCGCATCAGGGCATTCACCGGCCCAGCGTATCCATTCCCGGCGGTTCGCCGGCCCTGCGGCGCGTCACGGCCCGGACGGGAGGCGCCGCCCGCTGCCGATCACGGGGACCGCGGCGGCGCGGCCCGTTCCGTTGCGGGCGGTTCAGGTGCGGCTCCTGTCGCGGCGGGCTCCGGCACGGGTGGAGGGAGGGTGCTCAGGACAGCGGTGGTGCCCAGCACCGTCACGAGCAGCAGCGCCTCGCGCGCCAGGGCGACCCGCGCCTGCGGTGAGCGGGCCGCGAACGCCCGGCGGACCAGCACGGCCGCGCCGACGGCCAGAGCGACCAGCGTCACCTTGACCAGCAGCGTCTGCCCGTACAGGGTGCCGGTCCACTGCGCGGGCGTGCGCAGGTGCTCGCCCGCCATCAGTAGCCCCGTGCCGGCCAGGACGATCACGCTGCCCAGCGCGGCCGGCGTGAAGCGCCGCGCGAGCGCCGTCGTGAGCGGCCGGGTCGTCACGATGGCCAGCACGCCTCCTGCCCACACGGACATGGCCAGCAGGTGCGCGGCGTGCAGCCCCCGCACCCAGGGGCCGTGCCCCGCGCCGTGCCCGGTACCCGCCGCGCCCCAGGCAAGCAGCAGCGCCGCGCCCAGCACCGGCCAGCGCGGGCGGCTGCCCAGTTCGGCGGCCAGCAGCAGCAGCGCGCCGATCAGGCCGCCCAGCATGGCCCGGCCGGTGGAGGTGCCGGTCAGGTAGTCGAGCAGGTCGGCGGGAGCGGTGAAACCCAGCGCGCCCAGGGTCAGGCTGACCTGCCCGAGCCAGCCGAGGAGCAGCAGGCCCAGGCCCGCGCCCAGCACCCGCAGGGGCGGGTGGCCCGGCGTGAGCCAGCGGCGGGTCAGCGCCCCGCCCAGCAGCAGCGCCACGCCCGCGAAGCCCAGGGCGGCCAGCACGGCGTTCACGCGGGGCGACCCTTCACCGGACGCGGAAGCTGCTGTGGCCCGAGACGGGGTGCCCGTCCTCGGAGAGGATCTTCCAGGCGATCACGTACGCGCCGGGTTTCAGGTCGGCGCGCAGCGGCACGGTCACGCGGGCCGCCAGGGCGGGAAGGGTCGCGGCGCGGTTCACGAGGCAGGCGCTGCCGGGCTTCTCGGCCAGGGCGAGCGCGGCGGCGGCCTGGGCGGTCTTCCCGGCGGGCACGGCCATCACCCGGAAGGTGGAAAAGCGCGTCTCGACCGCCTCGTTGAAGGTCAGGGTCACGGAGGCCGGGGCGGCCACGGTGGCGTTCAGGGCGGGCGTGACGCCCGTGACGGCCGTGTGCGCGCCCGCCAGAGACAGGCTGAGCGCGGCGAGCAGTGGGGTGAATCGGTGCATGGGAACCCTCCTGGGTGGGTCGAGGGGGAGGGCGGCCGCGCGCGGCGCACCCTCCCGGCCATGGTTACTTGGGGCCGTACTTACTTGACGGTGGTGCGGCCGGCCGGGCCCCTGGCGGGGTCGGCATCGTCCCACGCCACCACGCTGCCGTCACTGTACGTCTGGTACACCTTCCAGACCAGTTCGCCAGCCTGCGCCGGGTTGCGCGCCTGGAAGAAGAACCGGGCGTACTCCATGGGCGCCACGCGGCCCTTCCAGACGACCTCGGTCACCAGGCCGTCGGCGTTCTTCGTAACGGTGCGGGTGAAGCCGGGCGTCACCTGGAAGCGGCTGACGCTGACACCGGCCGGAATGACCAGCCGGATCTGGGTGGTGGCGATCTCCTTCTCGGTGGGGACGTTCAGGCGGTACGTCTCGCTCTTGCCGGCGGCGGACTCGCTGAGGCCAGCCTCGGTGCGGACGGTGGCGTGCGCGGCGGCCACGGAAATCAGGGCGGCGGCGGACAGGGAAAGCATGGAACGGATCAGGGTCTTCATGGGGTTCTCCTTGAACAGGGCAGGCCCTGCGGGCAGAGGCCTGCGGAATGGCAGGGGCCTACGGAATGGCAGAAGCCTGCGGAATGAGAGTGGCGAGCCGGAGGCTTCACACGCGTTCCGGTCGGGTGGAGGCGCGGGGCCTTGCCGTTCAGGTGGGCGCGGGTGAGCACGGCGGCGCAGGTGAGCAGGGCGGCGCGGGCTACGAGTGCCCGTCCGCAGCCGTCGGGGACGACTGACGGTGGTGCAGCGGCTCAGGCGCCGGTCAGACCGGTGGGGAACGCCGGATTCGGTATCGCCGCGCTCAGCCCAGGGCGGGGGGCGCGCGCGGGTCCGCGTGGCGGACGGCAGAAACGGCCGGTCCGGCAGGGCGGACGGCCGCAGGAGCGACCGGGGCGGTCGCAGGGGAAGGACAGTGGCGGGCGCGGCAGTCAGCGCGAAGCCGGCCGTCAGGCAGAAGGGACAGTGGGGGGCCACGTGATCCGCGTGGGTGGGCGGGGCGTTCGGGGCGGCGTCGGTCGGGGCGTGCCCCGCATGGCTGGCTGGCGCGTGACTGCCCGGCGTACGGCTCCCAGATACGTGATCGGCAGCCCCGTGATCCCCGTGATCGGCAACCCCGTGACCGGGCATGTGGTCGGCCGCATGATCGGTCTGGAGCTGGGCGGCGCTGCCTGCCGGGGCCGACGCCTGGAGCGCGGACTGGCTCACGACGGGCTGGCTGACGGGGGGCGGGGTCAGGCCCAGACCGCCCGCGCCGGGGGTGCGGGTCAGGTGCATCAGGGACGCCACGAGCGTCAGCAGGACCAGCACGCACCGCTCCACGGCACGGACCGTGAAGGGAGAATGTGCGCGCCGGGAGTGCATCGCGGGTCACGATAGCGCGACGCCCAGGTGAGAATGTCCTGCGCAGCGTCCGGCAGCGCGAGGCCCGGCCTTCCGGTGCAGTTCAGGTACGGGCATGGGGGGGCCGTTCCTCCGTAGACTACAGACCGGTCGGGCCGGCACGGTCCGAGGACGACGCGCAGAACTGGAGGGGGACAGTTTCGGGTGAAGCCTGGACAGCGGCGCACCTGTGTCGAGAGGAGGCACATGAGATGAACAGACAACGGACCTTACCGCCCGGTGCCTGCGCGGCGGACGTGACATGGGACTGATGACGGCGGCCGTGGCGCTGCCGTTCCTGATGGCGGCCGTGTGCGCGGCGCTGGCCGGACGGCTGGGCCGCGCGACGGGCGTGCTGGCGGCGCTGGCGTTCGTGCCGGCGCTACTGCTGGCCTCCCGCACGGGCGGCGATCCGCTGAGCGAGACGACCCGCTGGGTGCCGGACCTGGGCCTGAACCTGGTGTTCCGCGGGGACGGGTTCTCGCTGATGTTCGCGGTGCTGATCGGCGTGATCGGCACGCTGGCGAGCCTGTACTCGGTGACGTACCTGTCGGACCGTGAGCGCTTCGGGCGGTTCTACCCGTACCTGCTGGCGTTCGGCGGGTCGATGCTGGGGCTGGTCCTGAGTGACAACCTCGCGGCGCTGTTCGCGTTCTGGGAGATGACCAGCGTCACGAGTTTCCTGCTGATCGGCCTGTGGCACACCCGCAGTTCGGCGCGTGACGGGGCGGTCAAGGCCTTCCTGATCAGCGCGCTGGGCGGCCTGGCGCTGCTGGCGGCCGTGGTGATGCTGGGACTGGCGGGCGGCAGCGCGCAACTGTCGCAGCTGGACCTGGACGCGGTGCGGGCCTCACCGCTGTTCGTGCCGGCGCTGCTGCTGACCGTGCTGGCCGCCGCGACGAAGTCCGCGCAGCTGCCGTTCCACCTGTGGTTGCCGACGGCCATGGAAGCCCCGACGCCCGTGTCGGCGTTCCTGCACTCGGCGACGATGGTCAAGGCGGGCGTGCTGCTGGTCGCGAAGTTCGGGTTGATCTTCTCGGTGAGTCCGCTCTGGAGTGGGCTGCTGGTGCCGCTGGGACTGGCGACCATGGTGTGGGGCGCGTGGCTGGCGCTGCGGCAGAACGACCTCAAGGCGCTGCTGGCGTACTCGACGGTGTCGCAGCTGGGCCTGCTGGTCAGTCTGTACGGCGTGGCGGACGCCGAGGGCCGTTTCGCGGCGACGACGCACCTGCTGAACCACGCGGCGTTCAAGGCGGCGCTGTTCTTCGTGGTGGGCATCATCGATCACGAGACCGGCACGCGGGACGTGCGGCGCCTGTCGGGCCTGCGCCGGGCGCTGCCGGTCACGTTCGCCGTGGCCGCGCTGGCGGCCCTGAGCATGGCGGGCCTGCCGCCGCTGGGCGGCTTCCTGAGCAAGGAACTGTTCTACGAGACCATGTGGCACCAGGGACCGCTGTTCCTGGTGGTGGCGGTCGCCGGGGGCGCGCTGACCTTCGCGTACAGCGCGCGGCTGCTGCGGGTGTTCACTGGTGAGTTGCGCGCCCCGAAGGTGCCGCACGAGGCGGGCGCGGGCCTGACGGTCCCGGCGGCGCTGCTGGCCGGCGCGGCCCTGCTGATGGGTCTGTGGCCGGCCCTGACCGAGACGCTGACCCGCACGGCGCAGACGGCGCTGGCGTTCGGGTCGTACGGGGGGCACATCCGCTGGTGGCATGGCGTGACGCCCGCCCTGCTGGGCACGCTGGTCACCTGGGCGCTGGGCGCGGCGCTGGTGTGGCGCGCGCCGGCCGTGCAGCGCCTGCAGGAACGCCTGACGCCGCTGTGGAACGCCAACCTGTCGTACGTGCTGATCCTGACGCTGCTGAACACCCTGGCGAGCCGCGTGATCGCGCGCACGCAGGGGCTGGCGCTGCCGGACCAGCTGCGCCTGAGCCTGGGCGCGTCCGCCCTGATCGGCGGGTACGCCGTGTGGCAGGCCCCGCAGGTACTGCCCCGGCTGGAGGCCGTGCCGCTCGAGGCGCTGCCGGTCGCGGCGCTGCTCGTGGCGGGCGCGGTGGGCGTGGCCCTGTCCCGCAACCGCCTGACGGCGGTCGTCCTGACCGGCCTGACCGGGTTCGGGAGCGCCGTGTCGTTCCTGCTGATGCGCGCCCCGGACCTCGCGCTGACGCAGCTGCTGGTCGAGACGGTCACGGTGATCCTGTTCCTGCTGGTGTTCCGGTTCCTGCCGGGCGTGCGGGACCTGCCGCGCACCCGCGGCCGCCTGGGCCTGGACCTGCTGCTCTCGGCGGGCGCGGCGGTGGGAGCCACGCTGCTGGTCATGGCCAGCCTGCGCTTCCTGGCGCCGCCGATCTCGCCGTACTACCTGCTCAACTCGTACAAGGAGGGCGGCGGGAAGAACGTCGTGAATGTCATCCTGGTGGATTTCCGTGGCTTCGACACGCTGGGTGAGATCACGGTCGTGGCGGTCGTGGCGCTCGCCGTGGGCGCGCTCGTGCGCCTCGGGCGGCCCGGACAGGCCCCGCCGGAAGTGGACGCCGAACAGCTGGCCGCGCCGGCCCCGCGGAGCAAACCGTGAGCGGGGGACGCAAGGGCCGCAGCGGGAAACGCCCCGCTCCCCGCCCCGGCCCCACGGCCCGGCCGAACGCCCTGACCGACGTGGGCGACCCGGTCCTGCGGGTCGTGAGCCGCGCGGCGTTCGCGCTGGTGATGCTGCTCACGGCGCTGCTGCTGTGGCGCGGGCACAACGCGCCGGGCGGGGGGTTCATCGCGGGCCTCATGACCGCCTGCGCGCTGATCCTGCACCGCGTCGCGAACGGACGCTGCGCGCTGAACTTCCCGCCGCTGGTCCTGGTGCCGTGGGGGCTGGCACTGTCGTTCACGACCGGACTGGTGCCGTACCTGCTGGGCCGCGCGTACCTGAAAAGCGACTACGGGTACGTGAGTACCCCCCTGACCGGCGAGTTCGAATGGGCGACCGCGCTGCTGTTCGACGTGGGCGTGTACCTGATCGTGGCCGGCTCGGCCCTGCACATCGCCTACCAACTGATCGACGTGAACCCGCGCGAGCGGGTGGAGGACGACCGATGACCCACCTTTCCCGGACCCCGACCCGCCCACCGGGCGCCGCGCAGGGCCGCCCGCACCACACCTTACCCACCCGGAGGCCGGCATGGAACCGCTGTTCGCGCTGCTGATCGGCGTGCTGGTCGGCACCGGCGTGTTCCTGCTACTGTCACGCACCATCATCCGGGTGGTGCTGGGGCTGGCGTTCATCGCGTACGGCGTGAACCTCGCCATCCTGACGGTCGCCGGACTGCGGCCGGACGCGCCGCCCATCCTGACGCTGAAAGGACCGTACGTGGACCCGCTGCCGCAGGCGCTGGTCCTGACCGCCATCGTGATCGGGTTCGCCACGACCGCGCTGCTGCTGACCGTCGCCCTGCGCGCCTACCAGGTCGCCGGGCACGACGACGTGGAGGCCTTCGGGGACAGCCTCGCCCGCGATCCGGACAGCCCGGACGGCCTGGACGCCGACGCCAGCCACCTCGGTCCGGACGAACCGACCCCCCCCCGGACCTCCACCCGCCGCGCGGCCCGGAGGTCCGCGTGAACGGCGTGACGACCTCCTGGCTGCCGCTGGCGCCCATCCTGGTGCCGCTGGGGCTGGGCATCCTGCTGCTGGCCCCGATGGGTCCGCGTGCCCGCGCGGGGCTGGCCCTCACGTCCGCGGCGCTGACGCTGCTGTGCTCGGCGCTGCTGCTGTCGGCCGTGTGGAACGGCGCGGTGCTCGTCAGTGAGCTGGGCGCGTGGCCCGCCCCGTTCGGAATCGTCATGACCGCCGACCGCCTGGGCGCGTTCATGAGCGTGCTGGCGTCCGTGTCGGCGCTGCTGGCGACCTGGGCGGCACTCGTCAACCCGGACCGCGTGCGCGAACGCCACCACCTGTTCACACTGATGGGCGTGCTGTTCGCCGGCGTGCAGATGTCATTCCTGACCGGCGACCTGTTCAACCTGTTCGTGGCCTTCGAGGTGATGCTGGTCGCCAGTTACGCCCTGGCGGTCCTCGGGTCCACCCGCGAGCAGCTGCGCGAGGGCTTCCGGTACATCGTGATGAACCTCGCGGCGTCCGCGCTGCTGGTGCTGGCCTGCGGCCTGACGTACGGCGCGCTGGGCACACTGAACTTCGCGCACCTCGCGCAGCGCAGCGCGGAACTCGGCCCGAACGCCACGGTCAGCGCCATCAGCGTGCTGCTGCTGCTGGTGTTCGCCGCCAAGGGCGCGCTGTTCCCGCTGGGCTTCTGGCTGCCCGGCACGTACCCGGCGCTGCCCGCCGCGACCGGCACGTTCTTCGCGGCGATCCTGACCAAGGTCGGCGCGTACGCCCTGATCCGGGTGTTCACGACCGTGTTCACGCAGGACCCGGCACTGCCGCAGACGCTGCTGCTGATCCTGGGCAGCGTCACCATGCTGTACGGCGCGCTCGGGATGCTCAGCCAGCGCGAGTGGCGCTCGGTGCTGTCGTTCACGGTGGTCAGTTCCGCCGGGTACGTCGCGTTCGGACTGGGCCTGGGCACGCCACTCGCGCTGCGCGCCACGCTGACGTACCTCGCGGTCAGCGTGGCCGTCACCGCCGCGCTGTTCCTGATCGCCGCGGTGGCCGAGCGGGCCGCCGGGACCCGTAACGTCCGCGCGCGCGGCTTCCTGGACGAGAACCCCTGGCTGGCCGGGGCGTTCCTGCTGTGCGCCCTGACGGCCGCCGGGCTGCCCCCCACCGCCGGATTCATCGCGAAGTTCGCGCTCGTGCAGGCCGGCGTGCAGAGCGGCACCGCGCTCGCGTGGGTGGCCGTCACCTGCGCGCTGCTGGCGAGCCTCGTGACGCTGCTGGCGCTGCTGAACATCTGGCGCGGCTTCTTCTGGGGCGAGGCGACCGGCACCCGGCCCGCGCCCGCCCCGCGCGGCACGCGCCTGCCCGCCTACGCGGCGTCCGCGCTGGTCGCGGCGCTCGCCGTGGGCGGCGGCTCCCTGCTGTCCTTCACCGGGGCCGCCGCCAGCGAACTGCGCGGCGACAGTTACGTGCGCGGCGTGCTGGGCACAGGCCCGGTCGTCATCCCCGACGCGCCCGCCGGAGATCAGCCAGACGGAGAGCGACCGGCCGGAGAGCAACCATGAGGGGCGTGGCGCTGAACCTGCTGCTGGCCGTCACCTGGGCGCTGTTCGCCGGTCAGGTCGCCGTGCGCGAACTACTCGTCGGGTTCCTGGTGGGCTTCGGGATCCTGGCGCTGTTCCCGCGCGCGCTCGGCACGGCCGGATACGTGCGGCGCAGCCTCGCCACCCTGCGCTTCACGGGCTTCTTCCTGAAGGAACTCTCGCTCGCGAACGTACAGGTGGCGCTGCTGGCCCTGCACCCCCGCCCGCCGCTGAACCCCATGATCGTCGCGTACCCCATGCGCCTCGAGGGCGAGACGGCGCAGACGCTGCTGGCCGCCACCATCACCCTGATGCCCGGCACGGTCGCCATGGGCTTCGACGACGAACGCCGCGTGCTGTACGCGCACGCCATCGGCCTGCCCGGCGCGGCCGAGGCGCGCGACTCCATCCGGCGGGTCGAGGACGCCCTGCTGCCGGTCCTGACCCGCCGCGCCACCCCGGAGGTCCACCCGTGATCCTGAACCTGGCCCTCGTCATCGTGACGCTCTCCACCCTGCTCGTCGCGGCGCGCGTCCTGCGCGGCCCCAGCTGGGGCGACCGCATCATGGCCTTCGACTTCCTGAGCGTGAACCTGATCGTCCTGATCGTCCTGATCGCCGTGAAGACCCGCCTGCTGGTCGTGCTAGACGCCGCGCTGGTCCTGAGCCTGCTGGGCTTCCTGACCACCGTTGCCCTGACCCGCTACCTGCTGACCGGCCGGGTGATGCGGTGAACGACTTCAGTCCGCTGCGCGACATTCCCATCCTGATCGGGTCGTTCTTCGTCCTGACCGCCGCCATCGGCGTGCTGCGCTTCCCCGACCTGTACACCCGCCTGCACGCCAGCAGCAAACTCGTCACGCTCGGCTCGGCCGGCATCTTCCTCGGCGCGGCGCTCGAACTGACCGAGGCGGCCGCCTTCACGCGGCTCGCCGCGACCCTGCTGTTCCTGTTCCTGACCACACCCCTAAGCGCGTACCTGATCGCGCAGGCCGCGTACCTGCGCGCCCTGCCGCCTCACCTGAGCGGCCCGGACGAATGGAATCAGCTGGGCAGGCACCCGCAACCCGGCGACGAACCCCCCCGCGACGACCCCGCCGACTGATACGGCGCGGGCATCACGGCGGAGGCAGGCCCTGACGGCTGCCTCCGCCTTTCCGTGTCCCGGTTTCGCCTGTTCCGGTCGTCGGGCCGCCCGGATCGGGGGCCGCTTGACGTGCGCGGGGGGCGGTGTACACTCGGGGCAGTCACCAGGGGTGCCGTGCCCGCGCGTTGCGGGCGGCTGAGAGAACGTCGTGTTCAACCCTAGGAACCTGATCTGGTTTGTACCAGCGGAGGGAGCGTGACGGGTGCCGAAACAGTTGTCGTGTTTCGCCCCCCTCCGACGCGTGAGGGGGGCGTTTTTTGATTGCCAGACCAGTGACCTGACCGGCGGGACCGCGCCGCCGCCTGCCCGGCGGCCTGCCCGGACCCTGCCTCTCCCCTGTCTGTTTCTGCCTGATACGGATTCCGTTTGTTTCGCTGACAGATCGGAACACCACCGATCTGCCAGCTCCACGTCCGGAACCCGTTTTTCTCCTACTCGCTCCGCTCGGATTGAACGGGCTTTGCAGCCCATTCAATCGGAGTCCGTATGACCCGGCGCTGCCTGCCGTGTCCGGCCGGAGTCGTGTTCCGGACGCCCCTGTGCGCGTCCGGCGGCCCTGTCCTGTTCCCATTTTCCTGGAGTTCCCATGACCACCCTGACCGACCCTGCCCCCGAAGCCCTGACGATCCTCGACCCGGAACTGACCGCGCCGTTCCCGAACAGCGAGAAGGTGTACCTGACCGGCACGCTGCATGCGGGCGTGCGGGTGCCGGCGCGGCGCATCCGGCAGTCACCGACCCTGGAACGCGTGGGCGACCTGACCCGCACGGTGCCGAACCCGGCCCTGCTCGTGCCGGATACGAGCGGGCCGTACACGGACGCCCGCCTGAGCGTGGACCTGCGCGCCGGGCTGGGGCACGCGCGGCCCTGGCTGGCCGGGGACGCCCGCCTGGAACTGGCGCGGGAGCGGCATCACCCGGCGCTGGACCTCAGCGGGCCGCTGCCGTTTCCGCGCGTACCCCGCCCGCGCCGCGCCCGCCCCGGCGCGGGCATCACGCAGCTTCAGGCGGCGCGGCGCGGCGAGATCACCCCCGAGATGGAGTTCGTCGCCCTGCGCGAGGCGCTGCGGCAGGAGACGGACTTCGACCTGACCCACCAGCATCCCGGTCAGGGGTTCGGGGCGGCCATTCCGCGCGAGATCACGCCGGAATTCGTGCGCGCCGAGGTCGCGCGGGGCCGCGCGGTGATCCCCGCGAACATCAACCACCCGGAACTGGAACCCACCGTGATCGGGCGGAACTTCCGGGTGAAGATCAACGCGAACCTCGGCACCAGCATCGTGACCAGCTCCATCGAGGAGGAGGTCGGGAAGATGATCTGGGCGACCCGCTGGGGCGCGGACACGGTCATGGACCTCTCGACGGGTCGGCACATCCACCCGACCCGCGAGTGGATCGTCCGGAACAGCGCCGTGCCGGTTGGGACCGTGCCCATCTATCAGGCGCTGGAGAAGGTGGGTGGCGTCGCCGAGGACCTGACCTGGGACGTGTACCGCGACACGCTGATCGAGCAGGCCGAGCAGGGCGTGGACTACATGACCGTCCACGCGGGTGTGCGCCTGGCGCACCTGCCGCTGACCGCGCGGCGGCGCACCGGAATCGTGTCGCGCGGGGGGAGCATCCTCGCCAAGTGGTGCCTCGCGCATCACCGCGAGAACTTCCTCTATACCCACTTCGCGGACATCTGCGAGATCCTCGCCGCGTACGACATCACCTTCAGCCTCGGGGACGGCCTGCGCCCCGGCAGCATCGAGGACGCGAACGACGCCGCGCAGTTCGCGGAACTGGACACCCTGGGCGAACTCACCCGCGTCGCGTGGAACCACGGCGTGCAGACCATGATCGAAGGCCCCGGCCACGTCCCCATGCAGCTGATCCGCGAGAACATGACCCGGCAGCTGGACGTGTGCCAGGAAGCGCCGTTCTACACGCTGGGGCCGCTGACGACCGACATCGCGCCCGGCTACGACCACATCACGTCCGCCATTGGCGCGGCGCAGATCGCGTGGTACGGCACCGCCATGCTGTGTTACGTCACGCCGAAGGAGCACCTGGGCCTCCCGGACCGGCAGGACGTGCGTGACGGCGTGATCGCGTACCGCATCGCCGCGCACGCCGCCGACCTCGCCAAGGGCCACCCCGGCGCGCAGGCCCGCGACAACGCCCTGAGTAAGGCGCGGTTCGAGTTCCGCTGGGAGGACCAGTTCAACCTGTCCCTGGACCCGCTGAAGGCCCGCGCGCTGCACGACGAGACGCTGCCCGCCGACGCGGCGAAGACCGCGCACTTCTGCTCCATGTGCGGCCCGCACTTCTGCTCCATGAAACTCAGCCACGACCTGCGCGCCCCCGACGTGCTGGCCGGACTGGAGGAGAAAGCCCGCGAGTTCCGCGCGCTGGGCGGCGAGGTGTACGTGCCCCGCCAGGAACAGGCACCGGAGGGAGAGGCGTGAAGCTCGGCCGCCTGTACCTGGTGGCCACGCCCCGCGCCGGGCAACCGGAACCCGAATTCCTGGCGCGCCTTGAGGCTGCGCTGGACGGCGGCGTGGACACCCTGCAACTGCGCTGCAAGGACTGGGAGGCGGGGGCCTACATCGCGCTGGGTGAGCGGGTGGCGGCGCTGGCCCGCGCGCGCGGCGTGCCCCTGTTCATCAACGACCGCGTGGACGTCGCCGCCGCGTGCGGGGCGGACGGCGTGCACCTGGGGCAGGGGGACCTGCCGCCCGCCTGGGCGCGCAGGCTCGTACCGGGGCTGCCCCTGGGCCTGAGCACGCACGCGCCCGCGCAGGCGCACGCCGCGCTGGCCGACGCCCCCGCTTACATCGCCGCCGGGCCGGTGCACGCCACGCCCACCAAACCGGGCCGCGCGCCCGCCGGACTGGCCTACGTGCGCGCGGTGGCCGCACTGAATCCGCCGCTGCCCTGGTACGCCATCGGCGGGATCGACGCCAGCACCATCCACGAGGTGCTGGCGGCCGGGGCGACCCGCGTGGCGGTCGTGCGGGCCGTCCTCGACGCGCCCGACCCCGCGCAGGCCGCATCTGACCTGCTCGGGACGTTGCGGGGGGCGCCCGCGTGACCCGCCCCACCACCCTGACCGTGAACGGCGAGACCCGGCCCCTCACGCCCGGCCTGACCCTGCCCGCCCTGCTGCGCGACCTGAACGTGAACCCGGCGCGCGTGGCGGTCGCCGTGAACGACGACTTCTACCCCGGCGCCCGCGCGCCGGAACGCACCCTGGAGGCCGGAGATGTCATCGAGATCGTCCGAATTATCGGGGGGGGCTGACATGGCCTCTGACCCCGAGCGGCGCGAGCAGGCACAGGTGCAGGTTCTCCATTCCGCAGAACCTGCGCGTTCATCCACCGGAGGTTCGTCATGAAGCAGAATCCACACACGCCCGACCCCTTCACCCTCGGCGGCAAGGTGTTCACCTCGCGCCTGATGACGGGCACGGGGAAGTTCACGGATTTCGGCGTGATGCGCGAGGCGCTCGCCGCGAGCGGGTCGCAGATCGTGACCGTCGCCATCCGCCGCGTCGAACTGAAGGCGCCGGGGCATGACGGGCTGCTGGACGCCCTCGACTGGGACGCCGTGCAGCTGCTGCCGAACACCGCCGGGTGCCGCACGGCCGACGAGGCGCTGCGCGTGGCGCGGCTGGCGCGCGTGGCGACCGGCGTGAACTGGATCAAGCTGGAGGTCATCCCGGACGCCCGTTACCTGCTGCCGGACCCGGTCGGCACACTCCGCGCCGCCGAAGCCCTGGCCGCCGACGGGTTCACGGTGCTGCCGTACGTGCAGGCGGACGCGGTGCTGGCCCGCGCGCTGGAGGACGCGGGCTGCGCCGCCGTGATGCCCCTGGCGAGCCCCATCGGCTCCGGGCGCGGCCTGCGTAGCCCGGAACTGCTGCGGACCGTGCTGGACGGCGCGCGCGTCCCCATCGTCGTGGACGCGGGCCTGGGCGTCCCGAGCGACGCGGCGCAGGCGCTGGAACTCGGCGCGGACGCCGTGCTGGTCAACACCGCGATTGCCGAGGCGCGCGATCCGGTCGGCATGGCCCACGCCTTCGCGCTGGGCGTGCAGGCGGGCCGCGCGGCGTTCCTTGCGGGGCGCATGCCCGAGCGCGAGCATGCCAGCCCCAGCAGCCCGCTGGGCGGGGTGGTGCGCCTGCCCGACCCGGAAGTGCCGGTATGAGGCTGACTCCGATTGAAAGGTTCGCAGAACCGCGTCCATCCGAGCGGATGCGAGTAGGAGTAGAGCGGATTCAGGGCGTGAAGTTGGCGACCCGGTGGTGTTCCGGGTTGCCGACGGAACAGACGGAATCCGCATGAGGTCGCGGGAGGTGGTCGTGGTGGGCGGCGGCCTGATCGGGTCGCTGGCAGCGTTCACGCTGCGCCGGGCGGGTGCGGACGTGCTGGTGCTGGACGCGGACCGGCCGGGGGCGGCGTGGCAGGCGGCGGCGGGCCTGCTCACCCCGGACGGCGAGCGGCTGCGCGGCACGCCGCTGCACGCGGACGCGCTGGAAGGGCTGCGCCGCTGGCCTGCGCTGGCGGCGGCGCTGGAACGCTCTGGCGTGCCGGTGCACCTGCGGCCCGGCGTGACGCGCCTTCAGGCGGGCGGCAGGGTGCAGGTCACGCCGGGCGAGGCGAGCCTGCACCCGCCGTCGGTGGTGCGCGCGGCCCGGCGGGGGCTGGAGGTGGTGGCCGCGCAGGTCCAGGCCCTCGTGCCGTCGGGCGGCGGGGTGCGGGTGCGGACGGACGTGGGCGACTGGTACGCCGGGCGGGTGGTCCTGGCGGCGGGCGCGTGGAGCGGCGCGTTCGGCGTGCCGGTGGGGGCGCGGCAGGGGCAGGCGCTGCTGCTGCGCGGCGCTCCCGATATCGGCGCACGCTACGGCCCGCCCGCGCGGGGCTTCTCCCGCTACGCGCTGTCCCGCCCGGACGGCCTGTACGTCGGCGCGACCAGCCGCGACACCTGGACCACCACGCCCGACGCCCACGCGGCCTGCTGGCTGCGCGGCGCCGCCCGGACACTCGTGCCCGGCGCAGGCGGGGCGGAGGTCGCGGCGCACCTCGTGGGCCTGCGCCCGGTCACCCCGGACGGGTGGCCGCTGGTCGGGCCGCACCCGACCCTGCCGGGCGTGCTGGTCGCGGCGGGGCACGGGCGGCACGGCGCGCTGCTCGCCCCGGTCACGGCGGCGCGGGTGCTGGCGCTGGTGGGGCAGGGGGTAAGCGCATGACGGTCCCGGTCGCACTGACCGTCGCCGGGTCGGATTCCGGGGGCGGGGCGGGCATCCAGGCGGACCTGAAGACCTTCGAGGCGCACGGCGTGTACGGCGCGAGCGTCCTGACCCTGATCACCGCGCAGAACACGCGGGGCGTGCAGGCCGCGCACGCCCTGCCGCCCGAACTGGTGGCGGCGCAGCTGCGCTCCGTACTGGACGATTTCCCGGTCGCGGCCGTCAAGACGGGCGCACTGGGCAACGCCGGGCTGATCCGCGCGGTGGCGGACGCCCTGCGGGGCCGGGAGCTGCCGCTGGTCGTCGATCCGGTCATGCTCGCCAAGAGCGGGGACGCCCTGCTGGACAGCGGCGCCCTGCACGCCCTGCTGCACGAACTGCTGCCCCTGGCGACACTGGTCACCCCGAATGTCCCCGAGTGGGAGGCGCTGCGGGCGGCGGGCGCGGCCGACACCCTCCCGCTGCTGCTCAAGGGCGGGCACGCGCCGGGCGAGACCGTCACGGACAGGCTGAGCGCCCACGGGCACCGCCTGACCCTCTGTGCTCCGAGGCAGCGCACCCGGCACACGCACGGCACGGGCTGCACGCTGTCGGCGGCGATCACCGCGAACCTCGCACGCGGCCTGGCCCTGCCGGACGCGGTGCGCGCGGCGCACACGTATCTTCAGGCGGCCATCCGCGCCGCGCCGGGCCTGGGCGACGGTCACGGCCCGCTGGGGCATCACGCCGCCGGACTGGCAGGGCGGTCACCGTGCGTCGCGCCTGGACCGGTCACGACGGTTTCCAGCTCCGGCCCGGGCCAGAACTGAACACCGCGGTCAGGCCGACACGGCCATCGCGGCTTCCTCGGTCACGTCGTCCCAGCCGAGGGTCAGGTCGCTGAGCGGCACGAAATTCAGGTCGCCCATGGCGGCGCGCAGCTGTTCCGTCCAGGCGTCCACGCGGTCCTGCGCCTCACGGACCGCGTGCGGGGTCGGGGCGCGCCACAGGCGGAAGGATCTGGCGGGGCGGGTCTGTTCCCGTTGCTGCTCGTCGAGCGCGCCCGCCAGTCCCCAGGTGGCAGTCACGACCCGGTCGACCAGTCCGTGACTTTCGAGTTCGTGGGTGTTGCCGCCACCGGTCAGGGCGCGCAGCGTGACCGGGTCGCTGCCCAGCGGGGACGCGCAGCGGGTGTGCAGGTGCTGGGTGTGCGCCAGGTCGGTGTGCAGCCCGATGCTGGCCGCCGGCCGGTACAGCCGCTCGCCACGCGCGGCGACGAAGGCCGGCGCACGTCCCGGTCCCTGCGGGTCGGCCAGGGCGATCACGCGCAACCAGTGACCCTGGGAGCGGTGCGCGTGAATCACCGTGATGGCCTGAGCGGCGCGGTACATGACGTCATCAGTGGCCAGAAGCTGCTCGGGGAACATACCCGCACGGTACGGGGGCGGGTCGCACAAAAGCCTTAAAGGCGCCAGATGAAGGGCGTTCAGGGGTGGGGTAGCCGGGCGAGGTACAGCGCGGGTTCGCCGTGCATGTCGCTGGTGAACAGCACGGCCTGCTCGTCGGGCGTGAAGGACGGGTGAGGGTGCGTGACCTGCCGGCTGCCCAGGTGGACCCGCCACGACGAGTGGTGGCCGGCCAGGGGGCGGCTGGTGCGGGTACGCAGGTCGAACAGGTGCAGGAAAGGGTCGGGTTCGAACTGGTGAGCGCTGGCGTCGGCGACGTCCTCGGGAGGGCCGCTGCCGTCCCCGACGAGCAGCGTGCCGTCAAAGTTACTCATGAGGTGCGAGCAGGGCGGCATGGTCATCAGGGTCTCGTTCGTCAGGGTGTCGGGGTCGGCGGCGCAGATCAGGCGGTCGCGCTGCCCGGCGCGGTACAGCACGTAGATCAGCCGGGAGCCGTCGGGCACCCAGAACTCGTGCGTGCAGGACTCGCCGGGCACGTGTGGCCGCACGGGACGGGGGTGCCGGCCGTCCCCGTCGATCAGCCACATGCGCTGCTGCACGAGGTCGTGCGGCCCCTCGTGGCAGTACGCGACGGTGGGCGCGCGGACGCCGGCCGGGCCGCTGTTCGGTGGGTCGGGCCGGTACATGGGGTGGCCCAGCCAGCGGGCCTCCTGGTGGATGACCTGCGCCTGCCCGCTGCGCAGGTCGATGACGATCAGGCGGCAGCGCGGGTTGCGATGGAAGGTGTCGCGGAAGCCCGCCCAGCTGTCGAGTGGCAGCAGGTCCCCCTCGGCGACCTCGATGCCGACCATGTGCGTGCACTCGCTGTTCGCGACCCAGGTGCCGTAGCCGCGCTGGCCGTCCGGGACGGTGTACACGACGTCCTCGCGCAGGGTGTCCAGGTGCACGCGGCGCAGTTCACGGCCCGCCTTGACGTAGTACGCGGCGCGGTCGTCGGGACTCAGGAACGCGCCGAAGGTGTTGTCGCCGGGGCCCTCGGTCAACTGCCGGGCCTGCTGGGTCGCGAGGTCCAGCAGGTAGAGGTTCCAGTCACCGTCGAACAGACCGCCGAACAGCAGCCGGTCACCGCCCTGCGTGAAGCAGCGCTGGTAGAAATACGTGCGGTGGCAGGTGACGTCGCTCGGCGTGAGGCGCGTGACGGCCGCGCCGGTGTCCGGGTCGGTGAAGGTATGGGGGGTCAGGGAGCGGAGCTGGCCTTTGGGCACGGGAAGCCTCGATTGCAGGAGTGCGGGCGGGGTCAGGGACCGACGAGGTCCTCGCGGACGGGCGTGAACATGTCCAGCAGTTCCCCGTCGCTGACGGCGAGCGCCTCGTGCGGCACGCCGCCGGGAATGCTGAGGCTGTCCCCGGCGTGCAGGGTGTGGCGGGTGTCGCCCAGCACGAACTCGAAGGTGCCGGACAGGACCAGGGTCAGCTGCTCGTGCGGGTGGTCGTGGCGGGCGCCGCGCGCGCCGCGTTCGAACCGGACCTGCATGGCCATCAGCTGCTGCCCGCGCGCGGCGAGTCGGCGGGTCACGCCGGGTTCGGCGGGCGACCAGTCGGCGCCCAGGATCGGGGGGGGGAAAGCGGGGCGGGTTCGGTCATGCGTGCGTCTCCGGGTGGGGGCGTGAGGGAACGGGCGGTGGCGGCAGGGCGCCCCGGTGGCGGATGGCGTGCGCGGCGCAGGCGTGCGCGGCGCGCGCGGCCTGCTCGGGCGTGTGGGCGTGGGTCAGCGCGTGCAGGAACGCGCCGTTCCAGGCGTCCCCGGCGCCCGTGGTATCCAGGACGTCCGGGACGGGCGGGGCGGGAACGTGCTGCGGGTCCGCGTGTGGACTGCACAGCCACGCGCCGCCCGCGCCGGCCTTCAGGGCGACCGTCACGCCCAGCGCCGCGAAGGCCCGTGCGGCGCCCGGCGCGTCCACCGAGGTGTGGTCCAGCGCAGAGTGGTCCAGCAGCGCAGCGTCCGCCGGGAAGCTCGGCAGCAGCAGATCCACGAAGGGCAGCAGCTCATGCAGCGCGGCGCGGGCCGCGTCCAGCCCGGTTCCGTCACCTGCCCGGTCGGCCCACAGGCGCGGGCGGTAGTTCGGGTCGAACGCGACGCGCGTGCCGCACTGGCGGGCGAGCTGCGCGGCGTGCCGGGTGGCGGCCTGCGCCGAAGCGCTGATCGCCTGCGTGATGCCTGAGAGCAGCAGCGTCCGGCTGGCGGCGACGTACGCGGCGTCCACGTCGGCCGGACTCAGGTGAGTAGCGGCGCTGCCCGCGCGGCGGTACGTGAACTCGCGTTCGCCGTCCGCGTGCAGTGAGATGAAGTACACGCCGTTCTCGCCGTCCACCAGCGGCGCGTGGGTGACGTCGATCCCCTCGGCCTGCCATGCGCGGCGCAGTCCGTGGCCGAACGGGTCGCTGCCGACGCGGCTGATGAACCCACAGCGGCTCCCGAGCCGCGCGGCGCTCACCAGGGCGTTGAGGGTGTCCCCACCGCAGGCCCGCGTGAGCTGCAGGGCATCGCCGAGCGGGCCGTCCGCGCGCAGTTCCACCATGCACTCGCCAAGCGCGATCAGGTCCAGCGGTCGGTGCACAGGGTGAGTCACAGTGGCAGTCCCGCCTCGCGCAGCGCGGCGCGGGTGGCGGCCTCCACGGCGTCCCAGTCGCCAGTCTCGACAGCCCGGGCGGGAAACAGGTGGCCGCCCAGACCCACCGCGAGCGCCCCGGCATCCCGGTAGGCGGGAACCTCGTGCGGACGGACTCCGCCGGTCGCCATGAGGTGCAGGTGCGGCAGCGGGCCGCGCAGGTCGCGGATGAAGCCGGGGCCGCCCGCGCTGGCGGCCGGGAACACCTTCAACACCGGCGCGCCCAGCCGCGTGGCCCGCAGGGCCTCGCTGGGCGTCAGCACGCCCGGCAGGTAGGGCACGCCGAGGGCCTGCGCCTCGCGCAGCAGGTCTTCGTCCAGGTGGGGGCTGACGAGGAACGCCGCCCCGGCCATGACAGCCTCGTGTGCCTGCGCGGCGGTCAGGACGGTACCGACGCCGACGGTCACGCCGCGCAGTTCAGCGCGCAGGGTGCGCAGGGCGTCCGTCACACCAGGGGTCGTGAACGTCAGTTCCAGGACGCGCAGTCCGCCCCGCGCGGCGGCATGTGCCGCGTGGACGGCGGCCGCCACGTCCGGGGCGCGCAGGACGCCGACCACGCCCGCCGCGCGCAGCGTCTCCGTCAGGGTGTCGGCCTGCGCGGGCCGGGCCACGTCAGCGGGCAAGCCAGCCTCCGTCCACGACCAGCACGTGCCCGTTCACGTAGTCGCTGGCGGGCGCGGCGAGGAACACGGCGGGCTGCGCGAGGTCCTCGGGGCGGCCCCAGCGTCCGGCGGGAATGCGGTCCAGGATGGCGCGGCTGCGGTCCGGGTCGGCGCGCAGCGCGGCCGTATTGTCGGTCGCGATGTATCCGGGCGCGAGGGCGTTCACGTTCACGCCGCGCGCCGCCCACTCGTTCGCCAGCGCCTTGGTGAGGCCCGCCACAGCGTGCTTGCTGGCCGTGTATGCGGGGACGCGGATGCCGCCCTGGAAGGCCAGCAGCGAGGCCACGTTGATGATCTTCCCGTGTCCGCGCCCGAGCATGCGGGCCCCGGCGGCGCGGCACAGGCGCCACACGGCCGTCTGGTTCAGGGCGATCACGTCGTCCCAGTCGGCGTCGCTGAAGGCGTGGGCGTCCTCACGTCGGATGATCCCGGCGTTGTTCACCAGGATGTCCACCGGCCCCAGCTGCGCTTCCACGTCGTCCAGCAGAGTGTCCAGGTCGGCGCTGGTCTGGGTGCTGAGGTCCACCTGGAAGGCCGCGAAGCGTCGCCCGGCCGCCTGCACCTGCGCGCCGGTCGTGCCGTCGTGGTGACCGTAGGTGGTGACGGCCACGTCCGCCCCGGCCTGCGCGAGGGCCACGGCCAGCGCCTGCCCGATCCCGACGCCGCCGCCCGTGACGAGCGCCACGCGGCCACTCAGGTCGAAGGGGTTGGTGATCACAGCATCCCCACGGTCTTCTGCACCCAGCCGACGTCCGGGTCGAGTTTCACGCCCTGCGCGCGGCCGTCCCCGGCGAGGAACCACAGGTAGTACCCGGCGTAGCCGGGGGCGCTGACGTACGTGTGGTACCCGTGCGGAATGGCCAGCAGCGTGTCGTCGCGGACGGTGTGCGTGTCGTCGTACCCGCGTTCCGGCGAGTAGTGGCGGGTCAGGCCCCAGCCTTCGGGGCTGGACACGCGGAAGTAGTACATCTCCTCGTGGAACTTCTCGCTGCCCGCGTTCTCCTCGTGGCGGTGCGGGGGGTAGGTGCTCCAGTGGCCGCTGGGCGTGAGGGTCTCCCCGACGATCAGGCGACTGGCGGGCAGGCCATTGGGCGCGACGAGAATCTCGCGGAACTGCCGGGCGTAGTTGAGGGTGCCCCACTGACCGGTGTTCACCTGTTCGGGCCGGATCTCGTAGGGGGCGGTGTCGAGGTCGCTGGGCGCGGACGGCAGGGCGCCCTGGAAGTCGGTGTGGGCGGTGACGGTCCAGGTGTGCCCGCGCGGGATGTACACGCTGTGCGGCAGGCCGGTGAAGACGCTGGCGCGTCCGCCGACCGACTCGAAGGTGTGGTCGCCGACCTGCACGCGGGTGCGGCCGCTGAGGGCGACGAGGAGGTGCTCGCGGTCCCCGGACTCGCCGCTGACGCTCTGAGTGGCCTTCAGGTTGAGCTTGGCGAAGTCCAGCAGCTGGCAGGAGTCGTCCTGAAGGGGTTGCAGCCCCTCCCCACCGCTCAGGGTATGGAAGTGAGGGCTGGAGGTGGCGGGGGCGCTCACTTGACGAACCCCCCGGCCTTCAGGGCCGCGTAGGCGTTCTTCTCGTACCCGGCGAAGTTCAGGCCGTTCAGGCCGTCCGTGAAGGACTTCCAGTTGCCGTCGTTCAGGGGCCGCTGGCCGAGCACGAACTGCACGAGCGATTCGGACACGTAGCGGTCGATGTCGGCCTGGTTGGGCGCGGCGGGCACCACGAGGTCGCCGCTGCGGTCGATCCAGTTGTTGTTGCGGCGGGTGTCCATCAGCAGGTTGTAGACGTTCACGGAGCGGCCGTCACTGAATTTCAGGGTGCCGTAGCGGCCCTTGAGTTCCGCCGCCTGACCGTTCAGCGCCAGGAAGCGCAGCTGCGTGTTCGTGAGGCGGCCGTTCACGTTGGTGGTCGTGACGGTCGGCACGCCGCCGACCAGGGTGTAGTCCGTGCCTTTCTTCCCGAACGCCAGCTGGAAGTACCCCTCGCCGCTGTGCGCCCACTCCAGGAATTTCGCGATGGCGGGGCCCTTCCCGGCGTCCATGGCCTTCTTCGACACGACCAGCAGCGTCCCGGCGTTCGCAAATGTGCCCATGGAACGGCTGCCGCTCGGGCCTTTGGGGACGGGCACGAAGCGCAGGTCGCCCTTGGGGTTATTCGCCTCAAAATTCTTGAACCCGGCGATCAGGCCGCCGACGCTCTCGAAGAACAGGCCGCATTTGCCCTGCTGCCAGCGGTTACGCAGGTCGCTGCGTTTCATGGTGGCCCAGTCGGGGTCCATGACCCTGGCGTCCACGAGTTTGCGGACGTACTCGGTGGCCTTGCGGTAGTTGGGGTTGCGGACGTTCGCGGCGAACGCGGCGCCCGCGCGGTAGTTCCAGGTGCCGGGCACGCCGTACGCGCCGTACACCCACTGGAAGTGGTTGCCCAGGCCCAGGCCGGGCAGGATACCGGCGGTGTCGAAGTCGATCACGCCGCAGTAGCCGAAGGTGTCCTTGCGGCCGTTGCCGTCCGGGTCGCGTTCCGTGAAGGCGCGGGCGACGTTCAGGAACTCGTCGAGGGTGGTGGGGGTCTTCAGGTTCAGTTTCTCCAGCCAGTCCTGCCGGACCATGATCCCGTACTGGCGGCTGAGGGTGGCGGGTTCCTGCAGGCCGTACATCTGCCCGTTCTCGTTCACCAGGCCGTTGCGCATGGCGTTCCCGTAGCGGGCCTTGGTGCGCTGCGGCATCTGCGGCAGCAGGCTGGACACGGGCGCCACCTGTCCCTGGCGGATCAGCTGGTAGAACAGGTTGCGGTTGCGGATCTCGAACAGGTCCGGCAGGTCGTTCGCGGCGGCCAGCGACCCGAGTTTGTTGTCGCCGTCGGCGCCGGTGGGGAGCATGGTGAACTTGAGGTTCACGCCGGTGCGGGCGCGGATGACCTCGCCGGTGTCCCATCCGGCGGTAGGGGCGGGCGCCTCGGGGTTCGCGGCGTACAGCGCGACCGACAGGTCGGTGGCTTTCTGCGCGTGCGCGCCGAGCAGGGCGCTGAGCGTCACGAGGGCCAGGGTGCGGGCGGTGGTGCGGGTCAGGTGCGTCATGGTGGAACCTCCGGTCTGGGGGGTGGGCGGTGTGGGGGTGGGCGGTCTGGGGGGTGGGCGGTGCCGGTCTGGGGTGCGGGGGAGGGCGCTCAGCCCTTCACGCCGCCGGACAGCGTGCCGGACGTGAAGTACCGCTGAATCCACGGGTACACGAGCAGCATGGGAATGGTGGTCAGGACGACGGCCGCCATCTTCAGGGCGTCCGGGGGGGCGGTGGTGGTGGCGGCCGATTCGACGTACTCGGCGGAGTTCAGGCCGGTCAGGATGTCGCGCAGCACCACCGGCAGCGGCATCATCCGCGCGTCGGACAGGTACAGCACGGGTTCGAAGAAGGAGTTCCACTGCGTGACGGCGTAGAACAGCCCGATGGTCAGCAGGATCGGTTTGGACAGCGGCAGCACGATGTGCCACAGCACCTGCAGGTCGCTCGCACCGTCGATCTTCGCGGCTTCCTCCAGGCTCTCGGGCAGGTTCTGGAAGAAGTTCTTCATGACGAGCAGGTTGTAGACGCTGACCGCGCCGTGCAGCAGCAGCGCCCAGTACGTGTTCAGCAGGTTCAGGTCGCGGATCACGAGGTACAGCGGGATCAGTCCGGCGCTGAACAGGAACGTGAACAGGATCACGCCGGTCAGGAACTTGCGGCCCGGCAGGTCCGGGCGCGACAGCGGGTACGCGGTGCAGACGGTCAGGATCATGCTGATCAGCACGCCGCTCAGCGTCAGGAACACGCTGTTGCCCAGCGCGCGGATCAGGGCGGGTTGCCGCAGCAGTTCCTCGTAGGCGTTGAAGGACACGGCGCGCGGCAGCAGGCTGGTCGTCTGCCCCAGCGGTGTCAGGCTGACCGACACGACGTACACCAGCGGGATGAGCGTGGCGAGCAGCACGGCGATCAGGAAGGCGTTCACGGTACGGTCGAACGCGCGGTCGTTCTGGCGGCGGACTCGGGTCATGCGGGGCTCCTCACAGCAGCGTTCATGGGGGTCAGTACAGGCCCTGACCGGCGAAGCGGCGGGCGATGCGGTTGGCGATCACGATCATCAGCAGGCCGATCAATCCCTTGAACAGGCCCACGGCGGTCGCCAGCGAGAACTGGAAGTTCTGGATGCCCTGGCGGTACACCCAGGTGTCGATCACGTCCGCGACCGAGTACACCGGCAGCGAGTACAGGACGTAGATCTGGTAGAAGCCGGCGTCCAGGATGTGCCCCAGGCGCAGCAGGGTCACGAGGACGATCACGTCGAGCATGCCGGGCAGCGAGATGTGCCGGATGCGCTGCCAGCGGGTGGCGCCGTCCACCTCGGCCGCCTCGTACAGCGAGGGGCTGATGCCGATCAGCGCGGCGAGGAACAGGATCGCGCTCCAGCCGGTCTCCTTCCAGATGTCGCTGAAGATCACGACCGCGCGGAACGCGCCGGGGTCGGTCAGGAACGACACGGCGTCGCCGCCGGCCGCGATCACGCCCTTGTTGACCAGACCGCTGCCGGGCGAGAGCATGGCCAGCAGGATGCCGAACACGATCACCCACGACAGGAAGTGCGGGAGGTACGTGACGGTCTGCGTGACGCGCGCCAGGCCCTTGCGGGTGCTCTCGTGGATGGCGATCGCCAGGATGATCGCCGGGGGCAGCCCGATCAGCAGTTTCGCGAAACTGATCAGCAGGGTGTTCGTCATCAGCTGCGAGAAGTAGAACGACGAGAAGAACGCCTGGAAGTGCTCCAGGCCCACCCAGGGACTGTTCAGGACGCCCTGCACCGGCTGGAAGTCCTTGAAGGCGATCTGCGCGTTCCACAGCGGCCAGTACCGGAACAGCGCGAACCACAGCAGGCCCGGCAGCAGCATCAGGTACAGGCCCCGGTGGCGCCACAGGCGGGCCAGCAGGCGCTGGCGGGGGCTGCGGCGGGCGGCGGGCGGGGCAGAGCGGATCACGTTCGTCATGGGTGGGACCTCCTGCGGCACGTAAGCGCCCGTCACCGGGGCCTGGGCGGACTCCGGCGGGTGGATGGGGGTGCGGGTTGGGTGAAGCCGGTCGGGGCCGGTCAGGTCATGGGGTGAGGCGGCGGAACGCGGCGCGGTCGGTCAGAGGGGTCGGTCGGGAGGCGGCTGGCCGGTGGCGGCGGGTCGGTCGCGGCGGGCCGTGGGGGGAGGCCGTTTCAGGGACTTCGGGGCGGGGCGGTCGTCTCGCGGACGACCAGTTCGCTGGGGTAGTCGAGGACCGTGCCGCGCACCGTCTCGCCGGCCAGCGCGCCGGCGAGCAGCCGCAGGGCGCTGTCGCTCATGTCGTGGATGGGGTGGCGCACGGTGGTCAGGGCCGGGTGGCTCTGGCTGGCGGCGGCGATGTCGTCGAAGCCCACCACGCTGATGTCCTGCGGGACGCGCAGGCCGCGGTCCTTGACGGCGTCCATCGCGCCGAAGGCGGTGGCGTCGCTCGCGGCGAAGATCGCGGTGGGGGGGTGGGGCAGGTCCAGCAGTTCGCGGGCCGCCTCGAACCCGCGCCGCTGCGTGAAGTTGCCGGGCCGGATCAGGGCGGGATCGAGCAGGCCGCGTTCCCCCATGGCGTCGCGGTAGGCGCGCAGTCGCTCGTGGGCCTGACTGGACCCGTCGGCCCCGGCGATGAAGCCCACGCGGCGGTGCCCGAGGTCGAGCAGGTGCGTGGTCGCGGCGTGCGCGCCGTGGTACGAGTCGGCGCGGACGTTGGGCAGGTCGGTGGGCGTCCCGAAGTGGCTGATCAGCACGATGGGCGTGCGGCTGCGTTCCAGGACGCCCAGGTGCTGCGGGTCGTCGGTGGGAACGACCAGGATCAGTCCGTCGGCCAGTCCGCCGCTGAGGGCCGCGACGCGTTCGCGTTCGCGGGCAGGGTCGCGGCTGGTGGTGAAGACGCCCAGGTCCAGGCCGGCGCTGCTGGCGGCCTCGGCGGCGGCGCGGGCGACCTCGGCGAAGTACGGGCTGACGAGTTCCGGGACGACCATTCCGACGAGGTTGGTGCGGGCGCCGCGCAGCCGCCGGGCGGCGGGGTTGGCGACGTACCCGAGGTCACGGGCGGCCTGGATGACGCGGGCGCGGGTCTGCTCACTGATCCGGCCGGTGTTGTTGAGGGTCTTGGAAACCGTGACGGCCGACACGCCGGCAAGGCGCGCGACGTCTGCGATGGTGACGGGGGCAGTCATGGGCACTCCTGTGATGGGGCGCGGATGCTCCATCAAGATCTGGGTTAACGATTACCCAGACTGTAACACCCACCCACCCGCGCGTCAATGCACGCCCTGCACGTCCCCACCCTGAACGCCCCGCGCATCCCGTAAGCTGGGCGACATGCTGCGCCGCGCCCTGAACACCCTCGGCTGGACGGCGGCCGGAGTCGTGGCTCTGGGCGTCACCAACACCTACCGCTTCCAGACCACCACCCACCGCGCCGCCCTGCACGGCCTGACCCGCCCGGTACGGATCGCGCACCTCAGCGACCTGCACTACGGCATCTTCATGCGCCGCCGCTCGGTGCGCCGCTGGGTGCAGGCCACCCGGCAGGCCCGGCCGGACGTGATCGTCATCACCGGCGACTTCCTCGACAGCGGCGTCGGGCGGCGGCACCACACCAAGCTGCTGGCGGAACTCGCGGACCTGCACGCGCCGCTGGGCGTGTACGCCGTGTGGGGCAACCACGACTGGACCAGCCTGAACACCAACGCCACCCGGCAGCAGTTCGCCGAACAGCTGACCCGCGCCGGCGTGCGGCTCATCAACAACGCCGGCGTGCAGGTCCGTGACGACCTGTACGTCGCAGGCGTCGACGACTGGTGGTTCGGGCAGCAGGACCTGAACGCCGCGTTGCAGGACCACGCGGGCGGCGCAGTCGTCCTGCTGGCCCACAACCCGGACTACCTGTCGCAGGTGCCGCACTGGGTAGGCCTGACCCTCAGCGGCCACACGCACGGCGGGCAGGTCCGGCTGCCACTCATCGGACCGCTGAAGAAACGCAGCACCCTCCTGAACGTCCTGCGCGGCTGGGTGCGCGGCGACCGGATCGTGCAGTGTCCCGCCGAGGGCACGCCGGGCGTCACGCCGGCCGGACAGGCGCTGGGTTTCGTGTCGCGCGGGCTGGGCGTCACGGGCGTGCCGCTGCGCTGGGACTGCCCGGCCGAACTGGTGCTGCTGGACCTCCACGCCCCCTGATACGGACTCCGATTGAAGGGTCTTTGCAGTCCCCTCAATCCGAGCGAAGCGAGTGGGAGCAGAAGCGGGCTGCCGGGCGTGGAGTTGGCAACCCGGCGATGTTCCGGGTTGTCAGCGAAACAAACGGCAGTCCGTATGACCCGGCGGAACCGCCGTCAGAGGCCCGCGTCAGGGGGCGTGAGGCTGGCGGAAGGGTCGGCTGACGGCGCGTCGGGCGGCCACAGGGCGTCCAGGACGGCCTGCACCGCCGGCGTTACCGGGCCGGGCCGGACGACCGTGCCGTACGTCCGGGAGACGGACCAGGGCAGGGGGCGCGCCAGGACGCCCGGCGGCAGTTCAGGCATCGTGAGGTGCGGCAGCACCGCGAACCCCAGTTCACCGGCGACCATCGCGGCGATGGCGGCCTCGCTGTTCAGGCTGAGGGCCGGCCGCACCCGGACGCCGTGGCGGGCCAGGGCGTCCGGGACGCGGCGGTCATGTGGGTCGCCCAGGTGGATGTACGGCCGCTGCCACGCGCCGGGCAGTGTCCAGTGGGCGGGCAGGACCAGCAGGTAGGGGTCCTCCCCGAGGGGCCGGGCGTTCAGGGCGCTGCCGGGCAGCAGCTGGGTGAGGCCCACGTCGGCCTGCCCGGACTGCACGGCGCGGTACACGGCGTCACGTTCGAGGTGGGCGTCGTCGACCGCGACGTTCACGCCGGGGGCCACGCCGCGCAGGCGCCGGAGCGCGCCGGGCAGCAGGTGCCGGGCGAGGCTGGGAAAGGCGGCGACGGTGACGGTCCCGTGCAGTTCGGCGCTGCGGGCCAGGTCGATCAGGGTCCGGGCGGCGTCCACGAGGCGCTGCGCGCCGGGCAGGACGCGCTGCCCGGCCGGGGTCAGCTGGACCCCCCGGCCGCCCCGGCGGAGCAGCGGCACGCCCAGGGTGCGTTCCAGCAGCCTCAGCGCGTGGCTGAGCGCGGACTGCGTGACGTTCAGTTCGATGGCGGCGGCGCTGAAACTCCCGCGCTGGGCGGCGACGACGAAGGCCCGCCACTGCGCGAGCGTGGGCTGCGGCCCCTGCCCGCACGGTATGTCGGCAGGCGGCGTGGCAGCGGGCGGCGCGACCTGCTGACCGGTCGGCTGGCTGGTGGGCTGTCCGGTGGGCTGGGCGGCGTGCTGGGATGCGGGGGATGGCCCGGCCATGAGCTTCATTCATAGCACGGGCCGAGCCCCGCAGGGCGGCTCGCCTCACGCGGTCGGGCGGTCCGTACAGTCCGGGAAGAGAACTGCCGCCCCCCACAGGTCATGTGCACGGCCGGATCGGAAGACCCCCGGTCCGTCTCTTCCGCGCCGCCAGGAGCGGTTCTCCCCTGCCGCCCCGCCCCCTCGCAGAATTCAGCCGGAGTCCGTCTCGACCCAGGAGTGCCATGTCCCAATCACTGCCGACCTCGCCGCCATCTCAGCCTCCTGCGCACCCGGACTCCACCGGCCTCACGGTCCCGGCGGCCACGCCCGGCGACTGGTTCACGCGCACGCGCGAGCTGGCCCTGACCCTGACCGGCTGGCCCAGCGTGACCGGCACGCCCGGCGAGCAGCAGTTCCCGCTCCAGCTCCGGAACCTGCTGCGCTCATGGCCGGCGTTCCAGAGCGAACCGGAACGGGTGTGGACCGCTCCGGCCGGAACGTCCGCGAACCTGTACGCGCTGGTCCGGGGTCAGCAGCCCGACACCGTCATCCTGAGCGGGCACTTCGATACGGTCGGCACCGGCGCCTACGGGCCGCACGCCCCGCACGCCTTCACGCCGCACGCCCTGCGGGACGCGCTGCTGCGTCACCTGGACCGCCCCGACCTGAGCGGCCCGGAACGGCAGGCGCGGCAGGACCTGCTCAGCGGCGAGTTCCTGCCCGGACGGGGCCTGCTGGACATGAAGGCCGGACTGGCCGCCGGGCTGGCCGTCCTGGAACGCTACGCGGCCCTGGCACCCGCCGACCGCCCCGTGAACCTGCTGCTGATCGCCTCGCCGGACGAGGAGCAGCGCTCCCGCGGCGCGCGGCAGGCAGCGGCCGACCTGCCCGCCCTGACCCGGCAGCGCGGCCTGCGCGTCCGGCTGGGCATCAACCTGGACGCCACCAACGACGCCGGTGACGGCCGCGACGGACAGGCGGTGTACCTGGGCACCACCGGCAAGGTGCCCGTCACGGCCCTGATCCTGGGACGCGCCACGCACGCCTCGTACCCCTTCGACGGAACCAGCGCCGCCCTGATCGCCGCCGAACTGGTCAGCCGGATCGAAACCAACCCGGACCTGACCGACACCGCCCACGCGGATCACAGCCCGCCCCCCGCCTGCCTGGAACTGCGCGACAGCCGCGCCGGGTACGACGTCACGACCCCCGCCCACATCTGGTGCGCCTTCAACGTGCTCACGTACCGCCGCAGCGCCGCCGAGGTCACGGCGCAGATCCTGCACGAGGCGCGCGGGGCGGCCCGGACCGCACTGACCCGGCAGGCGCAGCACGCCGCCCGCTGGGACGGCATCAGCCGCGCCGCACCGGAGGCGGCGGTCCTCTGCTTCGCCGAGCTGCGCACGCAGGCCGAGCGGCAGGTCGGCGAGGCGCGCGTGCAGGCGCTGCTGTCGGCACCCGACCGCACCGACGATCCCCTGGCCGAGAGCCGCGAACGGACGCTGGCCCTGGCGCAGGCGGCGGGACTGAGCGGCCCGGCCGTCATCGTGGGCCTGGGCGCCGTCCACTACCCCGCCACGCACGTGGACGCCGACCTGGGCCGGCAGGTGACCGACACGCTGAAGACCTTCACGGAGCAGACCGGAGTGCCCGTCCGGGTGCGTCATCACTTTCAGGGCATCTCCGACATGAGCTTCCTGGGGCACCGACCCAGCGAGGCGGACCGGGCCGCCACCCGCGACCTGACCCCCACGCCGGGCGATCAGCCGGACCGGGCCGACACCCTGTCGTTCCCGACCGTGAATGCCGGACCCTGGGGCCGGGACTACCACCAGCAGTTCGAACGGATTCATCAGCCCTACTCGTTCGGGACGCTGCCGGAACTCGTGTGGCGGCTCGCGCTCATGCCTGCGCTGGTGACCCCACAGGGGCCGGGCCGCCCGGACTGATTCCGGCCGGTCGTCCGGGCGGTGTCCATGTCATTTTTCGCGTCTTGAAGGACGTCTACCGTCACCATACGCGTCAATCTCATGGCGGCGGTATGCAACCGCACCGTCGCCAGCGTGGCGTGACTTTCACAGGAGGTCAATAATGTAACTGTGCAAATCTTCAAGCAGCCGTTCCAAAGGAGCATTACCCGGGGCTGACGGTTGAGCGGCTTTGTGAGCGCTTCTGGCATCTTTCACCATACTGAAAAGGAGATCATCCCCTCCCGGATCACTCATCGACGGGAGAAAAATACCTGCTGCCATTTTTGAATGCTGCCGGAAGTCTGGAACATCTTCGATGGAACATGCCTTTAGCAGAAGGTCTGAGAGAATGCCCACCCGCAACCGCTGATCTGGTGTCCACGTTTTGCAATCAAGCAAGAGGCCCTGCAAGGCCGCCCAGTACCCATCGAGAAGTTGAACGGTATAGAGGTGCGGCCGAATAGCCAGGAGCAAACGCCGCATCTCCAGATTGTCCGTCGTCGCATGGGCGGCAACCCCGCGTATATCAGGATCACCCGCAAGTAACTTTCGGCGAAAATCTAAAAATGGCAGACCATTTGGGCCGCCAACAATGAGGACATCACAAACTGTTTGATCATGGATGCCCTCTGGCCCCGGATTAAGAACTGCAATCATGGTCATGGTATTGGACCTATCATACGGATTCCGTCTGTTTCGCTGACAATCAGGGACTTCACCGGATTGCCAGCTCCACGCCTGGAGGGGCGTTTCTCTCCCACTCTGCAGAGCAGCTCTGCAAGTCGCATCCGCTCCGATTGAATGTCTTTGCAGGCCATTCAATCGGAGTCCATATCATATGCTGGCCAGTGTTAAGAGAATTGGCGGCTTCCTCATCATGCATTTTATCAGTAGGCAATAGACCCCTCCCCTGCGAAAGCAGATTTTCGGCCTATCCCGTCCCTCCGCTTTTACTGCCTATATAAGGAATTCGAACACAGATTCGAGGACCAGAGGGACTTTCGCAGGAGGTCTAGTGTTTTGGCAGCTCAGGGCCGCGCAGGAAGGCCGCGCCCAGCAGGGCGGCGTTCTCGAAATGCTGGCTCTGCCGCACCTGGGTGCCGGGCGGCAGCCGTGACTGCAGGGAATCGCTGAACTGCCCGGAGGCCCGGCTGATGTTTCCGCCAGCACCACCCGTTGCGGCCCGAACGCCTGCACCCAGGGGCCAGGACGTCCCCGAGCGTCTGTCCGAACGCCGTCCAGACCGGCCCGGACTGACTGGCGTCCAGTGCGGCCAGCTGCCGGGCGTCCAGCGCCACGCCCAGGTGCCGGTGGGTCAGGCGGGTCAGGGCGGCGCCGCTCACGGCGTCCTCGACGGTGGCGCCGCGGAACGGGGTGTTCCACAGTTCCCCGCGGGCGGCACGCCGGGGCCACCGGTCTGGACCTGTTCCGGCGCGGATGAAGCCCGAGCCGATGCCGGTCCCGAGGGTCACGCCGATGGTGTCGAGCTGTTCGCCCGCACCGGCCCACCATTCCCCGAGGGCGAACAGGTCCGCGTCGTTCCCGAACAGGATGGGGGTGTCCTGCAGGGGCGTGCCGCGCAGCCGGGCCAAGAGGGCGGCGCGGGCGTCCTGGCCGTGCAGCGCCCGGAACTTGTGGTCATGCCGGACACGCCGCGCGCCGCGTCGAAGGACCGGGGACGGCCAGTCCGAGGTGCGTGACCGTGACGGCCTCACCGGTCCCGGCGAGGGCTGCGAGGGCCGCTTCGGCCCAGCCGCCGATCAGGTGTCGTGCGGGGCGTCATGGGACAGGTCCAGCCGGATGGGGGCAGCGGTCACGGCGCGGCCGCGCAGTCGACGGGCGCGGCGGTCACGTGACTCCCGCCGATGTCGAGCGCGACGGCGACTGCGCGGCGGGAAACGGAGTGGGGTTCGGACGAATCGGGTTCGGACGGGTGCGTCATGCTGGACCTCTGCTGGGACGGGAAGGGAGAGGGAACGGGCGGCCGGTTTCAGGTCAGGGCGACCGCGCGGAAGTCGTTGAGGTTATGGCCGGTCAGGCCGGTGTGCAGGGTGTCCCCGAGCGCCTCGAAGAAGGTGTGAGAGTCGTGGCGGCGCAGGAACTCGCGCGGGTCGAGTCCCAGGTGTCCGGCGCGGAGCAGGCTGTCCGGGGTCAGGAACGCGCCGGCGGCGGGCTGCTGCCGTCCTGTCCGTCCGTACCGGCCGACAGGGCGTGGACTCCGCGCAAGCTGGGTCCGGTCACGGCCAGCTCGGTCAGCAGCGCCAGTGCGAACTCCAGGTTCCGTCCGCCCCGCCCGGCGCCGGGGGTGAGCGTGACGGTCGCCTCGCCGCCCGACAGCAGGACGACCGGGGGCGGCAGGGGCGTGCCGTGCGTCCGGATGGAGTGGATCACGGCGGCGTGAAAGGCCCCCAGGGACCGGGCCTCGCCCGTGAAGGTGTCGCCCAGGATGACGGCCCGGAGGCCGCGCGCCTCGATGAACGTGCGGGCCGCGTCCAGGAAGGTGCGGTTGGAACCGATGACCTCCCAGGTGGCGTTCGGCAGGTCGTGCGGCGTGTCGGGTGCGCCGGACCTCAGGTGCGCGCGGGCTTCCGGGGCGGGCAGCCCGTAGCGGTCCAGGACGGCCAGGGCGTCGGCGTGCGTGGTGGGGTCGGGCACGGTCGGGCCGCTGGCGATCACGGCCGGCTCGTCGCCGACCACGTCGGAGAGGATCAGCGAGTGA